>JANLWX010000096.1:0-2698 GCA_031364845.1 Candidatus Eiseniibacteriota bacterium | reverse complement strand
GCTGAAGCTCATCGGCAACGAACCGCCAAATGCGAACGACCTCCGCGACAAGGGCGACCTCGCGCTCATCCGCGATCACGGACGCATCACCGGGCGGCTGCTGCGCATGTTCGGCATCAATCTCGACCTCTGCCCGGTGCTCGACATGTCGTTCGACGACGAGGCGGACAATTCGCTCCGTGGCCGCTGCTACGTCAATGACGCAGCGCAGGTCATCCGCAATGCCGGCGCGTTCAACGACGCCTTGCGCGCCGAGGGCATCGCGACGTGCGGCAAGCATTTCCCCGGCTACTCGCGCTGTCCAGCCGATGCGCACCACGAGCTCCCGAGCGTCCCGCTTCCGCGCGCCGAACTCGACCCGCACGAACTCGCCGTCTTCAAGCATTTCTCCGCGCCCACGACCGCAGGGCCGGTGGACTCAATGATGATCGGCCACGCATTTTACCCCGCGCTAGACGACAGCGGTGTGCCGACTTCGCTGTCGCATAAAATCATCACCGACCTGCTTCGCGGCGAATTCGGTTTCCGCGGTCTCGTGATGACGGACGACCTCGACATGGGCGCGATCCTGAACCCCTACGGCACCGGCGACACGGGGCTGGAAAAAGTCATCGACCTCGCCATCGCCGCCGGCAACGACATCGCGATGATCTGCCACCGCGTCGAGATGGTGGAGAAGGCGCACGGCTTCCTCGCAAAAGTCCCGCGCACCGACCTCGACCGCGCGCTCGCAAACGTCGCCGCACTAAAGGCAAGACTCGTGAAGCCCGACTCATGGGACGAAACCGAATTCCGCCGCCGCGACGGCGAAGTGTACGACTTGCGCATCGCCACCCTCGGTGCAGAACGTGCAGCGCAGCGCAGCCCTGAGGACGGAAAGCGATCGCCGGTCGAGATTTATTGATTCAGCCTTTTTCCCGGATTGCGACGGGCCGGGTTAACTTTGACACCCTTCTTTTTTGGAAATCCGTGGAGATCCTGCGTTCACTTGCCGTGAACCGCGTCCGGCGGAGTGGGGAGTTCCAACTCCCAGCGGTGAAAATCAATCACCGTCACCCAGGGCTTCAGTCCGATGATGCCGTTGCGATATCCCCGGAGTTCCGGGTCGAATGCGGTCTGCGGGCCGGTCCATCCGATGAGCTTCTTGTCGTCGAGCATCACTTCGGTCGTCGCGTTGCCGCCGGAAGTTTTCACGGTGATGAGCAGGTCGTGCGGCTTGTTGCGCTCGTTCTTGAAGTCGCCGATGCAGGTCGGATTCCCGTCGGCCTCGGCCTTGAGGTGATTGATGAGTTCCAGGCCGTTGCGTTTTCCAGCACCGAAGATGAGCGTGGCCACGCGATCGCCGACGGGGAAAGGCACGTCCAGCATGCCCAAACCTTCGCGCATGGTGAAGCGCATCCTCATCCGGTAATCACCGGTGATCACCACCGGGAGATCGAGCCGACTGCCCTCGCGACCGGGGCTGCGCACGGCGTCCTTGGTGCGCTGCCAGTTTCCGCCGGGCTGATCCTTTTTCGGTGCGCTTCCTGGCTGCGCGTCGAACTTCACATCGGCGAACGCGAGGAGATCGATCGTGCGTTTCTCGTTCACCGGCATGGGCATCGTCGCCAGCGGCGGCAGTGGCGGGCCGCCCGATGCGGCGAGTTGCTGGCGTCGCCGCAGCCACTCCGCGCTGTCGAGCACGTGGATGGTGCCAAGCGCGTCTGATTCTGTGCCGGTGATCGCGTCCACCCACAGCGCGATCTTTTCGGGGGCACCATCCGTGCTCCGCGGGGCGAGCCAGACGCGCGCGGTCTTGTCGCGCCCGCAGGTGAGGATGCGCGAGCCGTCGTGGCTGAACTCCGCGTACGACGCGCCCCCGTGCGGCAGCGGCGGGCCGAGGCGGTTTCCCGATGCGACATCCCACGCGACCGTCGCGCGCTCGCCGACGGTGACGATCAATTTCCCGTCCGGGCTGAACGCCGCGCGCTGGATGTATTCGTCCATCTGCAAAGGAATGCCGGTGCGCTTGTGCGTGGCGGTGTCCCAGAACCAAAGATTCGGCCCGTTCGCCGTGACGAAGGTCCGTCCGTCCGGACTGAACTCGGCGGCGCGCACCGCCTCGTCGTGCGGGAGCGGATCGCACAGCGGCTTGCCGGTCTCCGCGTCCCACAGTCGCGCGATGCGATCGTCGCCACCGGTGAGCGCGATTTTTCCATCCGGAGAAAGCGCGACGCGGGTCACCTCGTCGGTGTGTTTCATCGGAGCGCCGACGGGCTTTGCGGTCGCCACATCAAAGACCTGCGCATCCTTCGACTTGCCGCCGGTGATCACACGCGTGCCGTCGCGGCTGACGGCAAGATCCCAGACGACGTTCTTGTAAACGAACCGTGGGAGCACTGTCTCCCCGACCGTCAGACGGTCACCGACTTCCGCCGGGACGTTGTAACCTGCGGACCAGCCACTGCACGTGCCGATGGCGAGCATCTTCCCGTCACGACTCAGCGCAGAGGCGTGGATGTGGCCGCCACCGGGCACTTTCTTTTCGCCGGTCTTTTTGCCCTTCGCGATGTCCCACCAGTACACAATGTCCGTCTCCGTGGTCGTGATCATCGACTTCCCGTCGGGGAGGAAGTGCGCGTGCCAGACTTCGTTCGCGTGCGTGAGCATCGGCGCGATCGGCCTTTCCCCACCCACGGCCCAGCAGCGGAGCATCGGG
>JANLWX010000088.1:0-18810 GCA_031364845.1 Candidatus Eiseniibacteriota bacterium | reverse complement strand
GCTTCCTGCACCCCTCATCACCGTATCGGTATGGGGCGATCGCCGCGAGCCGCACCAACGGAAGAGCCGGATGGTGGCAATCTCCTAGTCCGGATCTGGCGAGGGCCCCGGTTGTCGAAACCGCCGGGGCTACTCGACTGAGAGGAGACGCGAAGCGTACTTCTTCAGACGCTGTTGAGGCCGTTTCTTAAACGGGCCTTGCCTTTGCAGCGAGTGACTGCAGCACTCACGCGCGCCGCACTCCCGCGAGCGTGCGTGCAACCACGCGGCGCGTGAGCGGGGTTGCGTCTCCCGCCGACAGCGTCATCGCGGCTTCGGGGACTTCGTCGAGGAACGCGTCGTTCTGGAGGCCGACGACGATGGTCGGGAGTTCGCGGCAGAGCGCGCGGAGGGCTTCGAGTTTCGCGGGTTCGAGCGCGAGGCGCGTGGCGACGACGGCCACCTGCGCGACGGCGCGGGCATCGTCGATCTCCACACCCGCTTCGGCGAGTTCCCGCGCGAGCGGCACTTCTGCGTCCTTCGGGTCAGGTGCGGCGACGATTCCACGGGCGGCGAGTTCGGCGGCGAGCGGCGGGAGCGTGTCGGGCCCCGCATTCACGACCCGCCAGGGGCCGGATGTGGCATTGGCGGTCAGCGCACCGCGCACGATCAGGGCGCGTTCGACGATCCGCTCGAGGCGCGGCTCCCAGTCGGGTGGGGTGAGTGCCTCGATCGGCGTCGCCAGTTCCTCAGCGGTCGGTTCCGGGAACGCGCGGCCGAACGCTTCGAGCCGCGGGCGCGCGGCGTCGAAGTTCGATCGGTCGATCGCACCGTCGGCGAGCGCGCGGGCGAGTTCGAGCCGGACCCGCCGCAGCGCATCGTCGTGGAACGCGAACAGCAGCAGGTCGGCGCCGGCTTCGAGCGCCAGTCGCGCGATCTCGGCCGGCTCGCGTCCGGCGGCGGCACCTTTCATCTCGAGTGCGTCGGTGATCGTCACGCCCGCGAATCCCATCGTTCCCCGCAGCAGATCGTGTGCGATCGCGCGTGAGAACGTCGCCGGCTGCCCGGGATCGAGCGCGCGATAGACGACGTGCGCCGTCATCATCGACGGCACGCTCACGTGGTCGCGGAACGGCACGAACTCGCGCGCTTCGAGCACGCCGAGCGCGTGAGCATTCACCGGAAGCGAAAGGTGCGAGTCGGTCACCGTGTCGCCGTGACCGGGAAAGTGCTTGAGGCAGGTCGCGATTCCGGCAGCCGCGTATCCGCGCAGGAGTGCTGCGAGCCGGCTCGAGACTTCCGCGGGCGTCGAGCCATAGGCGCGGGGCCCGATCACCGGATTGCGCGGCTCGGAGTGGATGTCGGCGATGGGCGCAAATACCCAGTCGATGCCGAGTGCCCGCAGCCGGGTACCCGTCACACGCGCGATCCATTCGAGGTCCCCGGGCCCGGCCCCCCGGGCGAGGGTCAGCGCGTTGGGCGGCACGACCAGATGCCCGGCGAGCTGCGAGACGTGCCCGCCCTCTTCATCGATCGCGAGGAACAGCCGGCGCGGACGGGCCAGCGAACGCAGATGAGTCGTCAGGCGCCGCAGGTCGTCGAGGTCGCGAAAGTCGCGGCGGAACAGGATCACGCCGGCCGGGGGATAAGCCGAAAAATCCTTTTCCCATGCGGGCGCAAGACCGCCGGGAGGAAGGCCGATGACCATACGACGGGAAATGCCGCGCTGAGCGTCCATGGCGGGGGAAGGTGGGGGGCGGGCGAAACCCTGTCAACCGCCCGTAGAACGCGGCAGGTCGTGGGCGAGCGTCACGCGCAGGTCAGCGTCGGCGCGCGCCGCTCCGCTGGTCCGGCGGGCGGGCACGCTGGTCCGAAGTCGCTCGCGGTGAGCGGATGCGCGCATCAAGGTGGATGCTGGGACGAGGGCCGGGATGTTGACCGCGACCTTGCAAAACACCCGTTGGGGGCCGCCTTCAGGCGATATACACTGGATGACCTCATGAGATCGCACGTTTCCGAACGCAGCACGCGGTTCACCGAGTCGGTGATTCGCGAGATGACGCGCCTGTGCCAGCAGCACGGGGGCGTCAATCTCGCTCAGGGCTTTCCCGACTTTCCGGCTCCCGAGGCGATCAAGGAGGCGGCGGCACGCGCGGTGCGCGAGGACGTCAATCAGTACGCGATCACCTGGGGCGCCAAGCGCCTGCGTGACGCGATCGTCGCGAAGACGCAGCGGTTTCAGGGACTCGACTACGATCCCGAGACCGAGCTGACAGTGTGCTGTGGCGCCACCGAGTGCATGGCGGCGACGATGCTCGCGCTGGTCGACCCGGGCGACGAAGTCATCGTGTTCGAACCGTTCTACGAGAACTACGGTCCGGACGCGATCCTGTGCGGGGCGACGCCCCGCTTCGTGCGTCTGCGCGAGCCTTCGTGGTCGTACGATCCCGAGGAGCTGCAACAGGCGTTCTCGAACCGCACGCGCGCGATCGTCATCAACACTCCCAACAATCCGACGGGCAAGGTGTTCGATCGCGCCGAGCTGGAACACATCGCCGCCCTGTGCCGGAAGTGGGACGTAGTGGCGATCACCGACGAGATCTACGAACACATTCTCTATGATGGCCGCGTTCACGTGCCGCTCGCTTCACTCGAGGGCATGCGGGAGCGCACGGTGACGATCAGCGGCGTCTCGAAGACCTACAGTGTGACCGGGTGGCGCATCGGCTGGTGCCTCGCCGCCCCCGCGCTGAGCGGCGCGATCCGCAAGGTGCACGACTTCCTGACCGTGGGGGCACCCGCACCGCTGCAGGACGCTGCCGCGGTGGCGCTCGAACTGCCGGACGACTACTACACCCAGCTGGCCGCGAGCTATCGCACACGCCGGGACCATCTGATTCCGGTGCTCGAATCGGCGGGATTCCGCACATTCACACCCGGCGGAGCCTACTATGTGATGACGGACATCTCGGAGTTCGGATTCGACGACGACGTCACCTTCGCCCGGCATCTCGTGGCGGTGGGCGGGGTCGCGGCGGTTCCCGGCTCCAGTTTCTACTCGGACCCTCGCTCGGGCAGGCAGCGGCTGCGCTTTCATTTCGCCCGCCGTCGCGAGACACTCGAAGCCGCAGCGGATCGGTTGAGCCGGTTCGCTGCCCGCGCCACGCCCACCTCGTCCTGACACCCAGGGAGCCAAGCCCATATGTCGTTCATCCGTCGCAACTCCAAAGGTCCGCTCGCGCTGGCCATGGCGCTGTCGCTGCTCCTGGGATTCGGGCTCGCGCGCGGCCTCCAGGCGACCGACGATCTGCGCGGGCAGCTCGACGTGTTCTCCCAGGTGCTGTACCTGGTGCAGAACAACTACGTCGACGTTCCCGATAACCAGAAGCTCGTGAAGGGCGCGATCGACGGCATGTTGAAGACGCTCGATCCGCACACGGTCTACGTGCCCGAGCAGCGCGCTCAGCGCATGGACGAAGAATTTCAGGGCGAGTACTCGGGCATCGGGATTCAGTTCGAGATCCGCGAGAGCGCGATCGTCGTGATCTCGCCGCTCGAGGGCACCCCCGCGTTCCGCCTCGGCATCGGCGCCGGCGACCGCATCACCGAAGTCGACGACAAGCCGCTGCCGAAGAACCTCACCAACGACGACGTGTTCAAGTTGCTGCGCGGACCCAACGGGAGCACGGTCAAGGTCACGATCCTGCGCCAGGACGAGCCCGAGCCGCTCAAGTTCGCGATCGAGCGCGCGAAGATTCCGATCGAGAGCATCCCCTACGCCTACATGATCCGTCCGGGCGTCGGTTACGTGCGCATCATCCGGTTCTCGCAGACGACGGGCGAGGAGCTCGAGAAGGCGATGACCACGCTCAAGGCGCAGGGCATGAAGTCGCTGATGCTAGATCTGCGCTCGAACTCGGGCGGACTGCTGTCGCAGGCGGTCGATGTGCTCGATCAGCTCGTGCCCGGCAACAAGCTGCTGGTCTACACGCGCGGCCGGATTCCGTCGGCGAACGCGGACTACAAGAGCGGCGAGCGCAAAAAGTTCCTCGAAGGCCCGGTCGTGGTGCTGATCGATCACGGCAGCGCGTCGGCCTCGGAGATCGTTTCGGGCGCGATTCAGGATCTCGATCGCGGGCTGGTCGTAGGCACCAACTCGTTCGGCAAGGGCCTGGTTCAGAATCAGCTGCGCCTGTCCAACGGCTCCAAGCTGCTGCTGACGATCGCCAAGTACCATACGCCGAGTGGACGGCTGATCCAGCGTGACTACACCAAGTTCTCGGACCGCTCGGAGTATCAGGAGGACGCATACAAGTTCGACGTCCCGAGTGACTCGATTCTCGCGACCATGCCGAAGTTCAAGACGGCGGGTGGCCGCACGGTGTACGGCGGCGGCGGTGTGTATCCGGATGTGATCGTGAAGGATGATCCGAACCTCACCCAGCCACAGGCGAACATGATCCAGAATCGCGTGTTCTGGGAGTTCGCGACCCAGTACGTGCACAAGCACAAGGACATGAAGTGGACGCCGGAATCCCTCGGCCCCAACTTCCATCTCGGCGAAAACGAGTGGACTGATCTGCGCGAAGCGATGAAGACGCGCAAGGTCGCGGTAACGGATTCGGTGTGGCAGGCGGACCGGCCGTTCATGATGCGGCAGATCCGCGCGGAACTCGCGAGCAACACGATGGGGCAGCTCGAGCGCTACAAGGTTCTGATCGAGGACGACACCCAGCTCAACCAGGCGATCGAACTGTTCCCGCGCGCGACCAAGTTGATGTCGGGAATCATGGACACGTCGGAGCCTGCCAAGCGTCGCTGATCGTTTGCCGAAGATGATCGAAGGGGTCCGCCGGAATTCCGGTCGGACCCCTTCGGCGTTTCGTCGTTCGGCCTCGCGACGGCAACAGCTCGCGGATGCCTCGTCTCAGCCGTCGCCGCGCACCGCGATCGGATCCCCGACGCCGAAGCCGAAGCGCAGCGCGGCGTGGCCGCCGACGTGCGCGATCTCGAGCCGGTTGCTCGATCCGATGATCGCCACCAGCGTGCCGATCGGAGCTTCACCGTAGGAGTAGGTGATCCCGCGGATCCGCCGTCCGCCCGCGTCGACCGAAAGATCCTCCTCGGCCCGTCCGGGGAATGCGCTCCACAGATCGGACGCCATGATCGTCGTGAGCGCGTTGCCGAAGCGATCGATGTAGGCGATGCGCCCGGTGAGCACGCCGTCGGCGGTGCGGCACGCCGGGCGCTCCATGCGCACCGGGTCGTTGATGCGCGGTCCGAGCGATTCGAGCGCCACGCCGCGCGCGAGATGCGCCGTCACCGGCGCGAACACATCCCGGCCGTGAAACGTCCGGCTCACCGGCTGGCGGAAGAAGCGCTCGTCGGCCAACAGATGAACCGTCGCGTCGGGAGCATGCAGCGCCCACTCGAGCACGCCGTTGTCGGGACCGACATAGAGCTGCCCGCGCGCGCGCACCGCGAGCGCGCGCCGGCTGGTGCCGACGCCGGGATCGACGACCACGAGGTGCAGCGCTTCCGGAGGGAAGTCTTCGGCCGCTGCTTCGAGGATGAACGCGGCGCGCGCGATGTCGGCGGGCTCGATCGAGTGATTGAGATCGACGATGCGCGCCTGCGGGCAGATCTCGTGGATGACGCCGTGAACCACA
This sequence comes from Candidatus Eiseniibacteriota bacterium, assembly GCA_031364845.1. Taxonomy (GTDB): domain Bacteria; phylum Eisenbacteria; class RBG-16-71-46; order RBG-16-71-46; family RBG-16-71-46; genus JANLWX01. The sequence goes on along the minus strand of JANLWX010000088.1, from coordinate 13,162 downwards.
CCGACGAACCAGTCTTCGTGTCCGAAGTCCGACGTGAACGTGATGATGGGAGCACGCATGGCGTGGGGGACTCCGTGTCGAATGACGTCCGATCTTCGTCCGGCAGCGGCGGGCGTGCCGCTCCAGCCAATCTATGCCGCGCATTCTTCCACAACTCGGTCGGCGCGGCGACCTTGCGGGACTCCCGGCGGACCCGCGTGGTACCCCCAAAAAACTCTGGACCTCGTCAGAACAAAAGTGATATCACTTAGCTATCGCAGCGACATCAACCCCAAGGAGGAAGCAAATGTTTCGCGAGAGAATCGCCCCGACGCTCCCAGGTGCGCTCATGCTGGCCGTGCTGTCCGTCATGACCGTTGCCTCGCTGGTGCTGGCCATCTCGAATCTCAAGTCCGACCACGCTCTGACCGGAATCGGATTCCTGCTGGTACTCGCCGCCTCGGGCCTCGGCCTGTGCGGGCTGTTCATCGTGAATCCCAACGAAGCGAAGGTGGTTCAGCTGTTCGGCAGCTATGTGGGAACGGTGCGGAGTCCCGGGTTCCATTGGATCAACCCGTTCACCAGCCGCCGTGCGGTCTCGATGCGCATCCGGAACTTCGAGAGCGCGAAGCTCAAAGTGAACGACCACACCGGCAACCCGATCGAGATCGCGGCGGTCGTGGTGTGGAGGGTGGTCGACAGCGCCGAGGCATTGTTCGAAGTCGACGACTACAAGAACTTCGTTCAGGTCCAGACCGAAGCGGCGCTGCGCAATCTCTCGTCGTCCCATCCGTACGACGCCCACATCGAGGGCGAGATCTCGCTGCGCAGCCACACCATGGAGATCGCCGACCAGCTCAAGGCCGAGATCCAGGCGCGGCTCGAGAAGGCCGGCGTCGAAGTGATCGAGGCGCGCATCAGCCACCTGGCCTACGCGCAGGAAATCGCGAGCGCGATGCTGCAGCGGCAGCAGGCGAGTGCCATCATCGCCGCGCGCACTCGCATCGTGGAAGGCGCGGTCGGCATGGTGGAGATGGCGCTGCACGAGTTGTCGAAGAAGGGCGTCGTCCATCTCGACGAGGAACGCAAGGCCGCGATGGTGTCCAACCTGCTCGTGGTCCTGTGCAGCGACCGGCACGCACAACCGGTCGTCAACACCGGTACCCTTTACTAGGCATTGTCCCGTGGCAGAGCGCAAACCCTATCTGCTCAGGCTCGATCCTGCGATGTTCGACGCGCTCCAGCATTGGGCGGAAGACGAGTTGCGGAGCCTGAACGCGCAGCTGGAATTCCTGCTGCGGAAAAGTTTGAAAGACGCGGGCCGGCTGCCCCGGGATGATTCCGGGCAGGCGGCCCGCCGCGCGCCACGCGGACGCGGTTGACGATCGTTCACGCCCCCGGCGCCGGGTTTGCCTTCGTCCAGGGTTTCTGGAGCATCGCCTGCAGCAGTTCCCACGCACCATCGACGCTCAGGCGGTGGAGGCAGCGCAGGTCGTCGCACAGGTCGCGATCGCACGGACTGCACTCCACGCGCGCGTAGTGCGCGCGGTGTCCGCGGTCCTCGGGATACGGAAAGAACATCGCGGGCCGGTTGCGCGACATGAGTCCCAGCGTTCGCGTTCCGGCTCCGACCGCCGTGTGCATCGGCCCTGAATCGCCCGAGACGAACGCGGCGCACAGCGACTGAAGGGCCACGAAGCGCGCGATCGGCCACGCGATCGCCGTGTGCGCGCGGCCTTCGGGCAGTTCGCGGCGGATCGACTCCGCAAGCTCCCGCTCCGCCGCCGCCCCGGTGATGATCGCCACCCCGAGCGGATCGTGTTCGAGGAACCGCCGCGCGAGCTCGACGAATCGTTCCGGAGCCCAGCGTCGCGTCGGCCATCGCGCCCCCGGATGGAATCCCACCAGTCGCGCGCCGGCCGCAACCCCGAGCGCTTCGAGCGCCGAGGCTGCTTCGGCGCGCCGCGTTTCGGCCACGTGCAGCGATGGAACTGAGTGCGGTGCCGGCCAGCCGAGTGCGCGCACCGACGCGAGGTGGAATCCGATCGCCGACAGCGTGCGCGGTTCGGAGTGGTGCGTATAGAGCGCCGAGCGCCAGCCCTTGTGCGGATAGCCGACGCGCACGCGCGCACCGGACGCGCGCGTCCACACGGCCGTGCGCGGATTGCAGAACAGGTCGATCGCGACGTCGGGGGCGAAGCGGCGCAGAGCTCCGATCAGCGTGAGCGTCTCGCGCGCCGAGGCGTGCGGCGTCACGATGAACCGTTCGTGGATGCGCGGGTCGCCTTCCAGTAGTGCGGCGCTCTCGCGCTCGACCACGAATCCGATCCGCGCCGCGGGGCATGCGGCGCGCACCGCGTCGAGCGCCGGCATCACGAGGCACAGGTCGCCGAGAAACCGCGGGCGGACGAGCAACACGCGCCGGACCTGGGCGGGATCGACGGGACGCGCGACGAGCATATCGTGGAGTATCATCGCGAACCGGTCGCGGGACAATCCTGCGTCCGCACGCGCGAGAGGAGCCCCCGTGACCCGCGATTTCGAATCCTCGTCCGCCCACGGCGCCGGCACGCGCGCCGTGCATGGAGTCTCGCATCCGCCGGGTGGCGCGGTCAGCACGCCGATCGTCCACTCTGCCACGTTCACCGCGCCCTCGCTCGAAGCGATGCTGCACGAGCAGGATCTCGGCCAGGACGGCAGCTTTTATCAGCGCGTCGGACATCCCACGCTCCGGCGCGTCGAAGAGCGGCTCGCCCATCTCGAAGGCGCGGAGCGCGCGCTCTTGTTCGGCTCGGGAATGGCGGCGATCTCGAGCGCGTTGCTCGCGCACCTGCGCCCGGGTGACCACGTGGTGACGCTGCGCCAGTGCTATGGCGGCACGATCGAACTCCTGCACTGGGGGGCTGAGCGCTTCGGCTGGTCGGTCGCGTTCGTCGATGCGCGCGATCCCGCGACGTGGGAGGCCGCATTCACTTCGAACACGCGCATCCTGCACGTCGAGTCGCCCACCAATCCCACGCTGTGCATCGTCGATCTCGAACAGGCCGCCGCACTCGCGCACCGTCACGGTGCGCTGCTCAGCGTCGACAACACGTTCGCCTCGCCGATGGGGCAGCAGCCGTTCGTGCGCGGCGCCGATCTGGTCACCTACAGCGCGACCAAGTCGATCGGCGGTCACAGCGATCTCCTGGCGGGCGTGGCGCTCGGATCGCGCGAAGTGCTGGACCCGGTGTTCCACGCGCGCGTCGTATTCGGCGGCACCTGTGATCCGACCACGGCGTGGCTGATCGAGCGCAGCGTGAAGACGCTGCCGATGCGCGTCGCCGCGGCGAACGCGAACGCGCTCGCGCTGGCGACGCGGCTCGCCGGCCATCGTGACGTGAGGCACGTTCACTATCCGGGTCTCGAGAATCATCCCGGCCACGAGATCGCGCGCCGGCAGATGGCGCTCGGTTTCGGTCCTGTGATCGCGATCGAGTTGCGCGACGCCGCGCACGCGCGTTCGGTGCTCGACGCGGTGACGCTGTTCGGGCTCGGTCCGAGCCTCGGCGGCGTCGATTCGCTGATCGGGCTTCCGGCCGCGACCTCGCACCGGATGCTGACTGCGGCCGAGCGCGCTGCGGCGGGGATCTCGGACGGCATGCTCCGGCTCTCGATCGGGATCGAGGACCTGGAGGATCTGTGGGCGGATCTCGACCGCGCGCTGGCGGGCCGTCCGGTGGTGACCCCATAGGCTCGGGCCGCCGACATGCGTCCCGCGTTTCGCCGTGCTACGATCAACGCCCGTTCCCCAGCCAGAACCCCAAGCAACTCCCGGAGGACCGACTCGTGAAGCGCTCGATTCTGGCGCTCGCCCTCGTGGCGCTCGCTGCGACCTGCATGGTCATGCCGTCCTTTGCGGCCGATCCCCACGAAGGCCACGATCACGCCAAAGAAGCCTCGGCGCCGGCGGCGTCCAAGCCGGCGACCACCAAGCCCGCCGCGGCGAAGCCTGCCGTGGTCGACAGCCTCGGGCTGCTCGAGCGTGCCGTTGCGCGCGACTCTTCGAAGTTCGACAACCTCTACAAGCTCGGCGTCATGTACCTCGACCGGGACCGCGTGAACGAATCGGTGCGGGTGCTGCTCAAGGCGCGCAGCCTCAAGCCCAAGAATCACAAGGTGCTCGTCAATCTCGGTGCGGCGTTCGACGCGGCCGGACAGCCGGCGAGTGCTCAGATCTACTATCGTGAGGCACTCCAGGTGGCGCCCGGCGACTCGGTGGCGACCTGCCGGCTCGCCAGCTCGCTCTACGCGCAGGCGAACTACAAGGAAGCGATGCGTCTGCTGCGCGGGATGATCAACAAGGGCACCGGTGCCTACTGCGCCTACTTCACGCTCGGCGTGGCGTTCGCGGACGCGGGGATCTATCGCGACGCGATCCGCATGTGGCGCCGCGTGATCGAGATCGCTCCCAACTCTGCAGAGGCCAACAGCGCCAAAGAGAGCATCGAAGTCCTCGAGAAATTCGTGAAGTCCTGATCCGCGGCGAGGCCGGCTCAACGCCTCGTCACGCGAGGCACGAAAGGCCGACCGTGATCTACTTCGACCACAACGCATCGACGCCGGTTCGTCCGGAGGTCGCTGCCGCCATGACGGCGGCGACCTCCGACCTGCATGCGAATCCGTCGAGCATGCACCGCGAGGGTCAGCGGGCGCGCGCCGCGATCGACCGCGCGCGTGAGCAGGTCGCCGCCCTGGTCAATGCGCGGCCGTCCGAGATCGTGTTCACGAGCGGCGGCACCGAAGCCGATCACGCCGGCATCATCGGCGCGGCGTGGGCGCTCGAGTCGCGCGGCCGGCGGGTCGCGATCTCCACGATCGAGCACCATGCCGTGCACGGAGCGGCCGACGTGCTCGCGCGCGGCGGCTGGGAGATCGGACATCTCGCGGCGACTCCGTCGGGGGTGGTCGATCCCGGACCGGTCATCGATCTCGAGCCGCGCACGGTGCTCGTATCGGTGATGCTCGCGAACAACGAGACCGGAGCGGTGCAGCCGGTCGCCGCGGTCGCCTCTCGCGCACACGAGCGCGGCATCCTCGTGCACTGCGACGCGGTGCAGGCCGCGGGGAAGATCCCGGTCGATCTCGCTTCGCTCGATGTGGACTATCTCGTGATCTCGGCGCACAAGCTCGGTGGTCCGAAGGGCGTGGGTGCCTTGATCGTGCGCACGGGTTCGCCCTTCGAGCCGATCTTCCGCGGCAGCGGACACGAGTCCGGACGCCGGGGCGGCACCGAGAACCTGTCGGGGATCATCGGCTTCGGCGTGGCCGCCGAGACCGCGGCGCGCGAACTCGAAACCGAGCGCGATCGCATGCTCGCTCTGCGCACGCAGCTCGAACGCGGCATCCGCGCAGCACTGCCGGACGCGGTCATCCACGCGTCGGGCGTGCCGCGGCTTCCGAACACGGTCAACTTCTCGGTGCCCGGCGCGCGCAGCGATCACATGCTGATGGCGCTCGACGCGCGCGGTATCGCGGTGTCGGCCGGTGCCGCGTGTGCGAGCGGCGCGGTCGAGCCTTCGCCGGTGCTTAAGGCGATGAGTGTGCCGCGCGAACTCGCAGTGTGCGCGATCCGGCTCAGCATGGGTCGCACGAGCACCGAGGCCGAGGTCGAGGCGGTGATCGCCGCGTTCGTCGAATCCGTCGCGCTCGCGCGGTCGCAGAACGGCATCGCCGCGGTGGGGGAGACGTCGTGATCGCTCCACGGCGCAAGGTCCTCGCGGCGATGAGCGGCGGCGTCGATTCCGCCGTCGCGGCGGCGTTGTTGGCCGAGGAAGGGCACGACGTCACCGGCGTGACGCTCAAGCTCGCGTGCTACGGAAGCGCGCCCTTGTCGCCGCGCGCATGCTGCACGCTCGATGCGATCGACGATGCGCGCCGTGTTTCGAGCACGATGAACTTTCCGCACTATGTCGTGGAGGCGGAAGATGTGTTCCGCGCGCGCGTGCTGCAGCCGTTCCTCGACGCCTACGCCACCGGTCGCACGCCGTATCCGTGCGCGCTGTGCAATCAACATCTCAAGTTCGGTGATCTCGTCACGCGCATGGAGTTGATCGGCGCCGACACGCTCGCGACCGGCCACTACGCGCGCCTCACCACCGAGTCCGATGGCAGCACCGCGCTGCGGCGCGCGGTCGATCATTCCAAGGATCAGTCGTACGCGCTCGCACTCGTGCCGTATGGCGTATTGCCGCGGACGGTGTTTCCGCTCGGCGGGCTCGAGAAGCCGGTGGTGCGCGCGCACGCGGAGCGGCTCGGGTTGACGGTGTGGGACAAGCCCGAGAGCCAGGATCTGTGCTTCGTGCCCGATGGGGACTACGCCGGTTACATGACGCGCAAGCTCGGCGAAACGCGCGGCACCGCAGCGGGAACGTTCGAGACCCGCGACGGGACTCGGCTCGGCACGCATCGTGGAATCATTCACTACACGGTCGGCCAGCGGCGGGGGCTCGGGATCGCGGCGGCCGAACCGCTCTACGTGCTCTCGATCGATGCCGGGCGCAACACCGTGGTCGTGGGTTCGCGCGCCGAACTCGAGAGCGAAGGGCTGATTGCGGGCCCGGTGAACTGGCTGATGCCGTCGGTTCCCCCGGCGGGAACGCGCGCCGAGGTTCAGATTCGCTCGCACCACACTCCGGCCGCGGTCACGTTGCATCCACGCGCTGATGGCGAGCTGGAAGCGCGCTTCGATGTTCCGCAGTCGGCCGTCACGCCGGGCCAGCTCGCCGTGTTCTATCAGGGCGATCGCGTGATCGGCGGCGCGCCGATCCTTCGCGCGCTCGGAGATCGCACGGACGGGAATTCCTCCACCGTCGCGGCCGCGGCGAGTGTGACCTCCACCCGATGAGCGAGCGGCCACCGCTCGCGGTGCGCGTGCTCGACCGCTGCCTCGTGTGCGGAGCAGAGGAATTCGCTCCGCTCGCGCTCGCGTACGAGTTTCGCGGCCGACGCTTTCCTGCAGTCCAGTGCCGGGCGTGCGGGATGCGGTTCCTGTCGGTGCAACCGGCCCCCGAAGCGTTCGCCGAGCTCTATGGCGCCGAGTACTTCGAGCGCGACTTTCGCTGCGGGCGCAGCGATGCGCACTCGTTCGCCGAGGATGCATTTCGCGGGGAGAACCAGGGTCTGCTCGAGGCATTCGCCGCGCTCCGTCCACCGGGCCGCCTGCTCGAGGTCGGATGCGCGAGCGGCTGGCTGCTGAAGCACGCAACCGACCGCGGCTGGCATGCGCGCGGCGTCGAGTTGTCGGCCGAGGCGGTGACGCATGCGCGATCGATCGGCGCCGACGTCTTCCACGGCGATCTGCTCGAGGCGGCACTTCCCGCTCACAGCTTCGATCTCGTCTACATGGGCGACGTGCTCGAGCACGTGCCCGACTGCCGCCAGGTGCTGACCGAAGTCGCGCGCGTGCTGGTGCCGGGCGGGCATGTCTACCTGCGCGGTCCGATCACGACGAATTCGCTCGGCCGCAGGATCGCGCTCGGGCTCTATGGCTTGCTCGGCCGTACGATCGTGCTGCGCGAACCGCCCTATCACCTGTGGGAGTTCACGCCGCGATCGATGCGCCATCTCGCGGCGGTGTCGGGGCTCGAAGTTGTCCGGATCATCGAGGGCAAGATCGCGCCCGGTGCGGCGCAGGGGAAGAAGACGGGGCCGGAGCGCGCGGTGCTGCGCGCGATCGACGCCGTCAACGTTCCGGTGACGCGCGCGTTCAACGCGTTGGGCGATCGCGTCGTGTTCATCGCCCGGCGTCCCGCCTGACGGCGACACGACGCCCGTTTTTTTTTCTGGACCCTCGCGATTCGAATCAGTAGGTTCCCGCCGGAGGCGCAGTATCTTCGATCGATCCGGGAGGAACCCTATGCGATGGACACGCGTGGTCGCGACATCGGCGGTCGTGCTATCGGCGGCGACGGCTGTGGTGACGATTTCGTGCAGCAAGCAGACCGCCACTGACGGCACCTCCACCGCGAGCAGCGGCAGAGCGTCGGAAGATCGGCTCGCGCTCGGTAAGCGTCTCGTGTGGGCGGGTGGCTGCGTGGATTGCCACACGCCCGGATCCTTCTACGGAGCTCCCGACACGACGCGCATGCTGTCCGGCAGCGAACTCGGATGGACTGGACCGTGGGGGACTTCGTACCCGCGCAACCTCACACCGGACTCGACGCTCGGAATCGGAACCTGGACCGAGCAGCAGATCGCCACGGCAATCCGTACCGGCGTGCGTCCTGACGGCTCGCCGATTCTGCCGCCGATGCCGTGGCCGGTGTACGGCGTGGGCATGACCGAGGACGAGGCGCTCGCGGTCGCGGCCTATCTCAAGACGATTCCGCCGATTGCCCATCAGGCTCCGGCAGTGATCCCGCCGGGCCAGCCGGTCACGGGACCGGCGCTCGTGTTCCCGCCGCCACCGGCGTGGGATGGACAGAACCTCCCGGCGGCACCGGCGCCCGCGACTCCGTAGGACATTGACGCAACTCGGCAACTGGCAGCGGCGGTCCTGATTCGGGGCCGCCGTTTTCCATTTCCAGATTCCGGTCCAACAAAATTACTTGAATCATCCCGGTGCCGGGTTACGCTGCGCGGGTTGGAACGTGTCCGGAATGCGAAACCGTCCCCATCAGCTCACGACCGTGCGGCGTTGGGAACAGGGACGGCTGCGTGGACATTCTCTATGATCCGAGTAGCACGTGACGTTGGGACCGGGCGCTGAACTCGCAACGGCCGATTCCTCTCCATACTCCGAGCTCTCTCCAGAAGTCCCGGCGCCGCGACCCGGAGTGCCCATGCTGCGCAATTCCCGATTCAGTGCCGTTGCGTTCGCCACGATTGCGGTGGCGATGCTGCCTGCGCTTGCCCACGCGTCGCACGATTTTCGACGCACCGTTGCTGCCACGGAAGCGCAGGAAGTTCCGGCGCCGGGTGCACCCAGCGGCGGAACCGCCAGCGGTCTGGTGACGGTCGACACCAATACCAACACCATCACCTACAACATTACCTGCGCCAATTTGAACGGAACGATCAACAACGCGCACTTCCACGGCCCCGCAGCCCCGGGTGCTACCGCGGGCGTCAAAATTACGCTTACAGGTGACGTGGTGGGCAACACCATCATCGGGAGCAAGACGTTCCTCGAGGCAGATCAGGCGAACATTCTGGCCGGGTTGTTCTACCTGAATGTGCACACGACGCTGAACCCGGCCGGCCAGGTTCGCGATCAGATCGTCCTCGTCGAGTTTCCGGCGTCGAGCAACCCGGCGTTGCTGATGCTCGGAGGACTGCTCGCGGTCGGAGGTGCAGCCTTCCTGATGCGCCGCCGCCGCGTGGCCGCCTGAACTCCGCCGTCATATCGCTGCGTTGACAGTGCCGCAGGCGTTGCCTAGCCTGCGGCGCTCTCATGCCCGGCTTCAATCATGATCACGGCCCTGCCGTCGATGCGCGCGGCGTGCGGCGCACGTTTCGCGCCTCGCGCGGCAGCGGCGAAGTGGAAGCGCTCGCCGGCGTCGACGTGCGCATCGAGCGCGGCGAGGTGTTCGGGCTGCTCGGACCCAACGGCGCCGGCAAGACCACGCTCATCAAGATCCTCACCACGCTGCTCTATCCGACCGCCGGCGAAGCGAAAGTCGCGGGCTACGACGTGGTGCGCGAGGCGGTCGAGGTGCGCCGGCGCATCAGTCTGGTCTCGGGCGGCGAGAGCGCGGGCTACGGCATCCTCACCGTGCGCGAGTGCCTGTGGATGTTCTCGCAGTACTACGGCGTTCCTTCTTCCGAGGCGTGGCCGCGAGTCGACCGCCTGATCGAAGTCGTCGGGATGGGCGAACAGCAGCACACGCGCATCAACCGCCTCTCGACCGGCCAGCGCCAGCGCATGAATTTCGCACGCGGGTTCGTGAGCGACCCCGAGGTGCTGTTCCTGGACGAACCCACACTCGGCATGGACGTGACGGCCGCGCGCACGCTGCGCACCTACGTCGCCTCGTGGGTTCGCGAGCGGCCCGGGCGCACCGTGCTGCTCACCACGCACTACATGGCGGAGGCCGACGAGTTGTGTGACCGCGTCGCGATCATCGATCGCGGCCGTGTGCTCGCGTGCGACAGCACTGCCGCACTGCGGCGCCAGGTCCAGGGCGGCCAGCACGTCGAACTCGAGATCCGCGCGGCCGCGGGGCCCGATCCCGATCTCGCAGTACTCGGCGGCATTCCCGCCGTGTGGGGCGCGCCGCATCCCGAGCGCGGCACGCGCACGCTCAAGTTCCGCCTGCCGGCCGAGCGCGCGCTGGTCGATGTGCTGCGCCAGTTCGAGTTGCAGCATGTGCGGGTCGAAGGTGTGGCGACGCGCGAGACCACGCTCGAAGACGTCTTCATCGCGGTGGTCGGACGCGGTCTCGAAGACTCGGGCCCCGCCGCGTGACCACCGAACGCATCGCGTCGGACCTCAACGCGCGCGGATTCGCGCTCGATCTGCGCGCCATGTATGCGCGCTGCTACGTGCGGCTCGTGGGCTCGGTGCGCGAACCGGCGTGGATCATCGGCGACGCGGTGTTCCCGGCGCTCGGCATGGCGGCGTTCGTGCTGCTCTACCGGGCACTCGGCGCGCCGCGCACGCTCGAGGCGGTCGCGGTGATCGGCGGCGTGCTCGCGTCGTTCTGGACCAACGTGCTGTGGGGCATGGGGGCACAGCTCTACTGGGAGAAGCAGCAGGGGCAACTGGCGCTGTATTTCGCCGCACCCTGTTCGCGCATGGCGATCCTTACCGGGATGGCGGTCGGGGGCATCGTGATGACCTCGGTGCGCGCGCTGTTCGGCATCGCGCTCGGCTTCGGCGTGTTCGGCGTGCGCGTGGACCCGTTCCAGGTCGGCGAGCTGATCGGCGTGTTCGCGGTCACGATGGTCGCTCTGTACGCGATGGGGATGGTGCTGGCGTCGCTGTTCCTGCTCTATGGCCGCGAGGCATGGCACCTGTGCAACGCGCTGACCGAGCCGGTCTACTTCCTGTCCGGAATGTACTTCCCGCTGCGCACACTCGGCGCGCTCGGTTCGGTGATGGCGGGCGTCCTTCCGCTGGCACTCGGGATCGATGCGATGCGCCAGGTGCTGCTTGGTGACGCCGCGCGCGGGCTGCTGCCGCTGCGCACCGAGGTCCTGATCCTGATCGGTCTCGGGCTCGTGCTGTGCGTGCTCGCGCGTTTCTCGCTCGCGTATCTGGAAGCGCTGTCCAAACGCGAAGGCAAACTCACGCAGAGGTGGCAGTGAGCGCGCAACTTCAGCGCCTGCGCACTGCGGCGTGGCTCGGGTGGCAGATCGAATCCAACTGGGCCGCCGGGCTCACGTTCGCCGTCTACACCCTGATCCGTCCCATCGGCACCGCACTCATTCTGGGCGGCATGTACTGGGCGGTCGGCGGGGCCGCGCGCCCGCAGCTGTTCGCCGGCTTCTACGTCGCGAACGCGGTCCACGAATACGTGGCGCGCGTGCTGGTCGGCATGGGCTGGGTCGTGGTCGAGGAGCGCGAAGAATATGAAACGCTGCGTCTCGTCTACACCTCGCCGATCGGCATGATGACCTATCTCACCGGCCGTGCTTCGGTGAAGTTCGGACTCGCGACGTTCACCGGACTGCTGGTGCTGCTGCTCGGATGGTTCGTGCTCGGCGTGCGCTGGGAGTGGAGCACCGTGCGCTGGATTCCGCTCGGTATTGCGTTCGTGCTCACCCTCGGCTCGACGTTGTTCCTGGGATTCCTCGTCGCGGGGCTCGCGCTCAACCTGCCGCGGATCGCGGTCAGCATGAACGAAGGGCTCTCGGTCGGGCTCTATCTGCTGTGCGGCGTGATCTTCCCGGTCGACCTCATGCCGCACGGCCTGCGCGAGATCGCCTTCGTGCTGCCGTTCACGTACGGCTACGAGGCGATCCGCCGCTTCCTGCTCGGCGAAGGCAGCAGTGCGATCCTCGGCCGGCTGAGCGACCCGCAACTGCTCGGGCTGCTCGCGCTCACAGCTGCGGTCCTGTCGCTGGTGGCCCACCAGGGTTACTACGTTCTGGAGCGCCGCGCGCGCCGGACGGGAAAACTCGACCAGACCACGCTGTTCTGAACGTGCGCGGTCGAGACCGCGCGCGACTGCCGGCGGCTACTTCGCGCCGGCGATGCTCTCGAGGTAGGCGGTGACCGCCGGCCCTTCGCGTTGCCGCAGCGCAGCGCACTCACGCACCTGGGCAGAGAGCTGTCCGAGTTCCTTCTCGGTGCCCGCCGGCCGGTGGCGCGGTTCGCCGAAGTAGACTTCGGCCGCCCCCAGCAGCCTCAACGAACAACCGCCCGCGAAGTACGGCAGGTAGATCGCGAACACCGACGGCATGCGCTCGGTGATCGCATCGTAGTTGGCCGTCATCCACAGATAGACTTCCTCCTGGAACTCCGGGATGTCGGCGGCCGTGCGCGGAATCTGCAGCAGTTCCTGCGCGCGCAACGGGCCGGTCAGCGCATAATCGAGCGAGCGCAGCATCATCCGATGCGCGCGGAAGTTTCCGAGCGCTCCGAGAAACCGCTGGCGCTCGACCGCCGTCGGCGCCTGTTCGAAACGCTGCGTGTACTGGGCGAACAGCGCCGAATCCCCGCGCATGGCCGAGACCGTCACCGCGATGTCGGCGAGCGAGCCGTCGACGGTCGTGGCATCGAGGCAATACGACCGCGCGAGCGCCTCGCAGTGGGCGATCACCTGATCATCGCGCCCGGTGGCGGCGAGTCCGTGCAACAGCATCGAGCGCAGTTCGCGAACGTTCTCGGATTCGCCAGGCGTCACGCCGAACCCGATCCGATCCAGAGCCGGGCGCAGCGTCGAGCGCACGTAGCGGCGAAACGAGGCTTCGCTGCCGGGAAGCTCGAACGGCACGCGCACGCGTTCGATGCCTTCCGCGACCGCTTTCACGACTTCCGGCTCGGCGTCGTTCGCGAAGCTGTTGAGCGCGCGCAGATAATCGTCGCCGTGCACGAGCCCCGCTTCGAGCAGTGCCGTGAGGTTGTAGACGAAGCCGATGCGCTCGCGCGGGGACAGCGTCCCGGGCGCGAGCTGCGTAATGTTCTGCATCATCGCCGCGGGCAGCGACCAGCGGTAGTAGCCGCGCGCATCTGCGTTGGGCAGCACCCACTGCGTTG
>JANLWX010000037.1:0-2262 GCA_031364845.1 Candidatus Eiseniibacteriota bacterium | reverse complement strand
CAACGGGCAGCGGCTGATCATCCCCGGCATCAGTCAGTACGCGGACAAGTTCTAACCGGTGCGAAAGAATGTTGCAATTGCGATCGCGGTGCTCGCCATCGCGGTCGCAATCGACCTGCGCCGCGCTCCGGCCGCGCAGCTGACGACGCGCGCCGCCGTGTTCGGCATCCACGCGTATCAAGCGACCGTGTCGCCCCTCTACGATCGAATGGGCGTGCGCTGCCGCTTCACGCCGACGTGCAGTGTTTACGGTGAAGCCGTCGTCAAGCGCTTCGGCGTCGTGGGAGGCGGATGGATGGCGACAAAACGCGTCTTCCGTTGCGGACCCTGGACGCCTGCCGGCACAATCGATCCTCCGCCTCCCGGTCCTCCGGAACGAACGGATAGGCGGCAAACTGCGGAGAGCGACCGTCCCGTCGTTCGCTCTCACTCGGCGGTCAAATCTTCTTCGCCACATTACTCGCCCCAGCGATGGACGCGCCAAAGACGGCAAGACGCCTGCGTGTGCTTCAGTCGATTTGACAGCATGATGCTTGAAATCGCCTCGTTCGAACGCTCACGCCGGGACGGCCGCTCTCCGCTTGGCGCCCGGCCGCCGAGAGGCACCGTTCCGAGGGAGCGTTCGAGTGAGCCGAGAGACAAATGGAGCGGAAGCGACGCTGGCGCCGTGCGGGTTTAGACGTCCATCGCTCCCGCGCTTAATGCGCTGAGCGACATTTGTCCGGCGAACGAGAGCGAGCGAGGGACGATGCCTCTAGGCAAGGGCGCACACTGACACTGAGTTAGGCGCCGTCGAACAGGCGCCGCCCTTCGTCCTTCAGCAGGACCCAGCACGCGTAGGCGCCGAGGGCCGTTCCGAATGGGATCAGCACGAGGTTGCCGACAGCGAGTCCGAGTGTCATCAGGCGTGCCGACGGCAGGAACTTCCGTAGCGAACGGCCGATCCACAAATGCAGCGCGCCCCAGACGAGCGCGATCATCGAGATGACGCCAATGGTGACGGCGGTGAGACGCGCCGCCATCTCGGACGCCATCCGCACCGGGCCGGTAGCGGTCGCAATGGCCGCCGCGCCGCCGGCGAGCGCGAAGCCCGCCAGCGCGACGAGCGTAAAGATCGCGCCCCAGGTGAGATAGAGAGTCGAAAGGAATTCGACATGACGCTTCACGAACGTGAGCGCCCCGTTACGGTGTGCCGATGATTGCGACGCGGACGTCCACGCGGGTGCGCGGACCTCGGGGTGGAGAGACGTTGAAGCTGAAGCGATCGCCGTCAACGACTCCGGCAGGGACCGCGACGGTCAGCTGCTGGTGACACAGCTCCTGGCCGTTGCCGCCGCACGGCTCGCACGGTTCGCTCCACACCTCGCCGCGCCCGCCGCAGCGCCCGCAGGTGCGAAGCACGTTGACCTCGAGGGGCACCATCGTGCCGGTGCCGGCCTGCCACGCCGAGATCGTGATTTCCGCATGCGTCGACCGCGTCACGTCGTCCGAGGGGACGTGGTCGCGGCGGAACAACTCGGTGGCAGCGCTGGACGAGGGAAAATCGATCGCGACCTCGTCGGCAAACGAGCGCCGATAGGCGCGCTCGTGGGGCACGAGCGTCTCGAGCGCCAGCCGCGAATCACCGGATCGACGGGGACGAAACACCTTGGCCGTACGATAGGGTCGCCCTCACCAGGTTGTCAAGAAACAAAGGCGGCGTTACGATGCTCGCATGGGCACCGGCCGGGAATGTCCGATGTGCGGAGAGTTCATGCGCCTCGTGGCGCGCGACGTCACGACCCAGGTACCCGGGACGGCACAAGAAGTGACACGTCCCGTGCGCGAGTGGGTCTGCCCGGAATGCGATTATTTTGAGGATGACGACGTAGAGGTGTGAGCGGGCCGCGACGGCAGGCCCGCGGCGTGGGACTCTAGCGCGCGCCGAGGGTCAGTAACACTTCCTTGCGGATGGCGTCTTCGACCTCTTCGAAATTGAGCGCGGTCTCGCACTCGTCACACAGCACTTCAATCACACCCGGCTTGCTCTCTTCCGACACTTCGACGCGCGTGTCATCGAGATGCACTACGTGCATTTGCAGGGTTTTCACGAGAAAGTTGCGGGCGTTCCCGCAGTTCGGACACGTCAATGCCACGTAGCTGGGCTCCTTGAACCTTCAAAATTGTATCGGCTGGTCAAGGCCGAAGCAATGCAAATCGCCCCCCTCCTATGACAACTGCACCAGAAATGGCTCGAAGTCGTCGATCCGATCGCGCCGGGTG
>JANLWX010000021.1:0-3116 GCA_031364845.1 Candidatus Eiseniibacteriota bacterium | reverse complement strand
CTTCATGATCCAGCCGGATATCCTGCGGCGGATACAGGTCACCGGCGTGGTCGATCGTGTGCGCACCGCGCAGAACTCCATCGTCAGCGGATTGCTGCAGACCGCCCGGATCGATCGCATGGTCGAGCAGACCGCGCTCGACGGGTCGCTCGCCTATCCGCCGGTCCGGTTTCTCTCCGAGCTTCGCGCCGGGGTGTGGGCAGAGCTCGCGAAACCGGCCGCGCCGATCGACATCTATCGCCGCAACCTGCATCGTTCCTATCTCGACGCGGTGGACGACCGTCTGAACGGCAACACGGCGCCGAGTGACGAGGTCCGTGCCCTGTTACGCGGCGAGTTGCGCGCGCTGGATCAGCAGATTCAGAAGGCGCTGCCGCTCGTGACCGATGAAGCGTCGCGGCGGCATCTCCAGGACGCTCGCGATCAGATTGCCATGACGCTCGATCCGCGCGCGATGCGCACGCGGACCCCACCTGCCGACGCCGCCGGCCGGGGCGGGCGCGGCGGGGCCAAGTAGAGCTTCGCGCGTCGGGCAGGAGACTTCGCTGTCGGGCTATGGGCCTGGGGAAGACTTCGCAGGTCGGGCATAGGGCTAAGCCCTAAGCCCGACACGCGCGCGAAGCGAGCCTCCACCAGGCCCTTTGCCTTTTGCCCGACAGCGAAGTCTCCCGGTGTATCGTTGTCACACATGCAGGACGAGCGTGAGCTCACGGTCGAACTGGAACGGGAGCGCGGCGACGCGGAGGTAGCACCCATCCGCGTGGCGTACGACGATCTGGAACCAGACACGCTGCGGGCAGTAATCGAATCGTTCGTGTTGCGTGAGGGCACCGACTATGGCCTGCATGAGACGTCGCTCGAGGACAAGGTCGCGCAGGTGCTGATCCAGCTTCGACGCGGCGAGGCGCATATCACGTTTGATCCGGCCACCGAGTCGGTCAACGTCGTGGTGAGGCGCGCGCTCGGCCAGTCAGGGCGGCCCTAGCGTCGGGCCCTGCCCGGGCCTCAAAGCGGCGCGCTTCGTAGGGCAAAGCCCTCAGCCCGATACGCGAGCGAGCGAGCCTCCACCAACTCCTAGCCCTTTCCCCGACAGCGAAGAGTGAATCGCGTCGGCGCCTTGCAGCTCGTTCCGGAACGAGCTGCGGCGCTCGCAGATGGTGGTGTCGTGAATCGTCGATTCTCAGGAGAATCCTGCAGAAAATTGTTGACAGGTTTTTCGTCGGTATCTGGAAATCAGCACTTCGCTTCACCGAAACAGTCCTCGTTTCGGATGACGATGCCCCAGGATTGATTCGCGCGGCGAATCGCCGCCCGCGTCGATCGACCCTGTGGAAATCGCGGCGTAGAGGATCCTCGCGCCGCAAAAACTGCGGTGTTAGAACTGGATCATGAAGAACGATCCTCGTTCGCTCGCACGTCTCACCGATGAACAACTGCCCCAGAAGGTGAAAGCACTTACGGCTCTGGAGCGAGACGCCACGGCGCAGTTGATTGCTTCTCTCAGTTGGAAGCCTCACTCACAGTCAATCGGATCAAGGGCAGCGGCAGTCAGAGTTTCGGCGAGTGGCGTTAGAGTCCCCGGACGTGGTGGAAATTCGGTAAGGCCCCTTCGCTGGACAAGCGAAGCGGCCATCGCGCATCTTTCCGTGAGTTCTCTCTGGCGGGAGACGAAAAACACGGAGGTGTTGAGACGATGGCCACGCCAAGGATGGATCGGTCGGCGTTTGTTGGCAAGCTCGTAGAGGAGCAGGACGGGGATGTGCTGCGCGAGGGGATTCGGGTGCTGTCGCAGGCCTTGATGGAGTCGGAGGTCGCCGGCCTGATCGGCGCGGAGCGCCACGAGCGGAGCGGCGATCGGACCGCGTACCGCAACGGCGCCCGGATGCGCACGTGGGACACGCGCATGGGCACGATCGAGCTCGCCATCCCCAAGATCCGGCCCGGCACGTACTTTCCCTCGCTGCTGCAGCCCCGCCGGCGCGCGGAGCACGCCCTGCTGGCCGTCGTGCAGGAGGCGTGGGTCCACGGCGTCTCCACCCGCAAAGTCGACGACCTGGTGAAGGCGCTGGGCGGAGTCGATGAAACAACTGGCCACGCCGACGCTCTCGACGACGGCGCAGGAGATCTTAGCGGCGATGACGTAGCGACCACCGAACTCACGAATGAGCCGATCGAATTTCCACCACTTGACGGGACACTACCTTCAGTCAGCTAGAGCAGCCAGTCGCGGTTTGGCTGGATGGTAAGGTTCGGAAAGTCGCGCCGCGGCCGCGTCCAAGCGATTTGCTGACCATCGCGCGGCTGATGGCGGAGTCTCAGAAGAACAAGCAGGAAGGCTGACTTCGGGTGAGTTTCGTTTGCACGCCCTGACCGAGAAGCACGGTTGCCGTCGTGTGGCGACGTCTCAATCGCATCACGATTTGCTGCCGATCACCCTGCTGCCGATCACGTAGCCCCATCGCACCGAGCCGAACGTCATCAGCGTCAGCAGATACGAGAACACGCCTTGCACGCAGCGCGCATCCGTCAGCCCTGCGTCGCGCAAAGTGGCGGCGTATTTCGACGTGTGCCGCACGTCGACAATGAGCACGCGCCCGCCAGGCGCCAACACGCGCGCGATTTCGCGCAGGGCGGTCTGCCGCTCGCCCGCGTTGTAAATGTTGTGCAGCGCATTGCTCGAGAGCACCACGTCGAAGCTGGCGTCAGGGAAGGGAAGTGTTCGCGCATCGCCGGTGTGCACTTCGACTTTATCGGCGACGCCTTCGATCATCGCGTTGCTTAACGTGCCCGCTGCGTTGTTGCCGCTGAGATCTTCCTGCTGCCATTTGTCGATGCCGACGGCGCGGCCGGTCGAGAGCCGTTTGGCCGCGCCGATGAGAAACAATCCCAGGCCGCACCCCACATCCAGCACGCGCTCGTGTCCGTTCCAGTTGATCTTGTCGAGATATGTGTCCCGCTCGCGTATCTTCCCGATCTTGCTGTCGTAAATCATCCACAACGCCATCGCGCCGCAGGTCAGGCCGCCCACCATCAACGGCCGGGCGATCACCGCGATGACATCCTGCCGGGACCACACGCCCAGCAGCCGCGTGATCAGCGAGATGATCCCCAGCGCC
>JANLWX010000019.1:0-70205 GCA_031364845.1 Candidatus Eiseniibacteriota bacterium | reverse complement strand
CTGCCGACTTCATACTTCGACCGGCTCGGTGTACCTCGCCTCGCCGGTCGATGAACCATCGAACCGCCGGATGCGGACCCGCTTGTCCGGTGGTGTGGGAGGGGAAGCGCGGGACGAACCCGCGCTCCCCTATCCCGATTGCGCCCGGCAGGGCGCGATGACTCGGAGGTGAAAGTCCTCTACGGACCTTGATGACGGGAACCGTTAGCCGAGGGGGCAACTGCGTCGCCGCGAGGCGGGGTGGAGAGGAAGCCCTAGGCAAAGCTCCGGCCCGAGGAACACGAAGCGCATACGAGGCGACGACAGGTGGGCGAGAGGGCATGCAGACTCGAAGCCCGAAGTCATCCGGAACCTGTTGGCGTATATGCGACGGGTAGATGGAGCGAAAGTCACGCGCAATACCCGGGGAGACCTCGCCCCACGCCTGTAATGGGCGACGTTCGACTGAGCGGTTGGCCTCGAACGGAGTGAGGAGTCAGCCGAGGCCATAGTAGCGGCGCGCACGGCCGCGAAGGGCCGAACAAGAGGAGCCGAACCGGACTAATGAGTTCGCGACGTGAAGGAGACGCAGGAACGAGGGCTGAGAAGCCTGAGCGCCCGCAGGAGGCAAGCGGCGGAACCGCCTATGGCCTGCGGAACGAGCGTCAAGCACGCGCGGCACGCGGCGGAGCAGCCGGGGACGAGGCTCGGAGTCTCATCGATGAAGTGCTGCGCCGCGAGAACATGGCGGCGGCGCACGCGCGGGTCGTGTCGAACGGTGGTGCACCGGGTATCGACGGGATGACTGTCAAAGCGCTCGGACCGTACTGCCGCGAGCACTGGCCGCGCATCCGGCAAGAGTTGCTGAGCGGAACCTACGAACCGCAATCGGTACGACGGGTGGAGATCCCGAAGCCCGGCGGTGGGACGCGGACGCTCGGCATCCCGACGGTGCTGGACCGAATGATCCAACAGGCGCTGCATCAGGTGCTGACGCCCATCTTCGACCCGACGTTCTCGGATGCGAGCTTCGGCTTCCGGCCGGGACGCGGGACGCACGACGCGGTCGTGCGCGCTCGCGAACACATCGCGACGGGCTACCGGTGGGTAGTGGACTTGGACCTGGCGAAGTTCTTCGACACGGTGAACCATGATGTGCTGATGCGACTCGTGGCGCAGCGGGTGAAGGACAAGCGGGTGCTCCGGCTGATCGGCCGCTATCTGCGGGCCGGGATGCTGGAAGGCGGCGTGACGTCGACCCGGACGGAGGGCACACCGCAAGGCGGGCCGCTGTCACCGCTCCTTTCCAACATCTTGCTCGATGAACTGGACAAGGAACTGGAGCGACGGGGCCACCGCTTCGTGCGCTACGCCGACGACTGCAACGTGTACGTGCGGTCGAAGGCGGCGGGCGAGCGGGTGATGGCGTCGCTGGAGGGCTTCCTCACGAAGCGCCTCCGACTGAAGGTGAACCGGGACAAGAGTGCGGTGGCGCGGCCGTGGGACCGTACGTTCCTCGGCTACAGCGTGACGGTGGACCGCGAACCCAAACTCAAAGTCGCCCGGAGGTCGGTTCAACGACTGAAGGACAAACTGCGAGCAACGCTGCGAGCCGCACGGGGACGCCGCCTCTCCGACACGATCGAGACGCTCGTCCCCATCATCCGGGGATGGACGGCATACTACCGGCTGAGCCGAGTCATGAACGTGTTCGAAGAACTGGATCAGTGGCTGCGCCGTAGGCTGCGCGTCGTGTTGTGGCGCCAGTGGAAGCGACGCCGCACCCGGTTCAACGAACTAAGTCGCCGGGGACTGACTACGGAACACGCACGCCTTGGTGCAGGCAATGGCCGGGGACCGTGGTGGAACGCCGGAGCCAGCCACATGAACGCAGCCGTTCCGGGCTCTGCGTTGCGCCAGCTTGGTCTTGTGAGCTTTGTCGAAGAACACCGGCGCCTTGCGCGCTCAACTTGAACCGCCGTATGCCGAACGGCACGTACGGTGGTGTGGGAGGCGGGGCCTAACCGCCCCGCCTACCCGATGACGCAGTGGCAGGCTACTTTGCGCGCACGAATGCGCCGATCACGAGCGACGCTACGAGCCCCGTGACGACGGTTCCTACGAATCCCGAAACCGCCGAGGCGACGGGGGTGTTCGTCTTCGCCGCCATCTCCATCGTGGTGCGGATCTCTTGGGCGCTCTTGCCCTGTTCCATCAGCATCTGCTGCTGGATCGCCGTGATCTCCGAGAAGTAGTGCGGGAACACGATGCTCGTGAACACCATCGATCCCGCGCAGATCAGCACACCGCCGATGAGCGAGATGATGACTCCCGCCAGCACCTGACCGCCGTAGCGCCGGCCCTGCGCCGCGGTCTCTTTCAGAGCCCACACCAGCAGCGCGATTTGAAACGGGATCACGAGGAAGAACAGATTGAGGAGTGCCGGGTCCTTGTACCAGCCCGTGAAACCCATCACGAACGTCCAGATCACGACGCCGGCGCCCAGCAGGACGCCGTACTTGAATAGAGTGCTCATGCACACCTCCTTAGATGAGCGCCACGTTATTCGCAATCCCCGATGCCGGTCCCGAGATCGCGACCGGTGGCCCGATCGCTGCAACGAGCGCGAGCGGTAGCCATCGATCGCGCTGGTGCGGCATGCCGATCCCGCGCATGATGACCGCACGCGGCCCGCTGGCCCAATCGAAACAATCTTCCATGTTCGACCGTTCGCTCCGGAGATCCTCAATGACCGATTTCACTCAGGTCGATCGCCACCTCGAGCAGCATCTCGACGAAAGCCTCACCGAACTCACGCGGCTCGTCGCGCAGCCGAGCGTGGCCGCGCAGAACCGCGGCATGGAACCGTGCGCCGAAATGGTCGCCGTCATGCTGCGCGCGCGCGGGTTCGCGACCGAGATCCTGCCGACCGGCGGAGCGCCGGCCATCGTCGCCGAGCGCGCGGGCAGGAGCGAGAAGACGCTCCTCATCTACAACCACTACGACGTCCAGCCCGCCGAGCCGCTCGAACTGTGGACGAGCCCGCCGTTCGAAGCGACACGCCGCGACGGCAAGTTGTTCGGGCGCGGCGTGAGCGACGACAAGGGACATCTGGTCGCGCGGCTGTTCGCGATCGACGCGATGCTCGCCGCATGGGGCGAACTGCCATGCCGCGTGAAGTTCGTGATCGAAGGCGAAGAGGAAGTCGGCAGCGTCCATCTGCCGGCGTTCGTGCGCGCGCATAAGCAGCGGCTCGCTGCCGACGCGTGCCTGTGGGAATTCGGCGGCGTCGATCACCGCGAAGTGCCGATGCAGTACGCCGGCCTGCGCGGCATCTGCTACGTCGAACTGTCGGTCGAGACCGCGAGCACCGACATCCACTCGGGGCTCGGCGGCTCGATCTTCCCGAACGCCGCGTGGCGGCTCACGTGGGCGCTCGCGACACTCAAGGATCGCGACGAGCGCATTCGAATTCCGGGGCACTACGACTCCGTGCGCAAGCCCACCGCGCGCGACCGCGAGTTGATGGCCGCGCTGCCCGAGGTGGCCGGTGAGTATCGTGAGCGCTACGGCGTCGCGAAGTTCCTGCGCGGGCTCGAAGGCGGTGTCGACCTGCGCGTCGCCGAAGTGTTCGAACCTACGTGCACGATCTGCGGCCTCACGTCGGGCTATCAGGGCGCGGGCTCCAAGACCGTGCTGCCCGCGCAGGCATCGGCAAAAGTCGATTTCCGGCTGGTGCCCGATCAGATGCCCGAGGATGTCTTGCAGCGATCCCGATGATCCGTTCCTGGAAGCTCGTGAGCGAAACCGCGGAGCCGATCTATGGAGTGCCAATGCAGGTGGTGCCGATGATCGGCGGCTCAGGGCCGAACCATGCATTCATCCACGAACTCGGCGTGCCGGTCGCGTGCGCCGGACTGGGACATCCCGACACGCGCGCGCATGCGCCGGATGAGAACATGCGGATCGATCTCTATCTCAAGCACGCGCGGCATGTGGCGCGGATCATGGCGGCGTTCGGCGCGTGACCTGGTAGACCAACTCGAGGAGGCGCATGTGCCGGCACCCAAGACCAAACCCACAAGAGTCAGCGCCGCGAGCCATGTCGCGGCCATTGCGAACGACGAGCAACGGAATGACGCCCGGACCCTGATTGCGCTGATGCGAAAGGTCACCCGCCAAGAACCAAAAATGTGGGGACCAACCATCGTCGGATTCGGGAGCTACCACTACAAGTACGCGAGCGGTCACGAAGGCGACTCCGCTCTCGCCGGGTTCGCCGTGCGGGGACGTGAGCTGGTGGTCTACACCGCGGAGAGCTTCGAAGGTCGTGACGCCTTGATGGCCAAGCTTGGAAAACACAAAGCCGGGAAGGTCTGTATCTACATCAGGCGCCTGGCGGATATCGATCTCAAGATCCTGGAGACGTTGGTAGCTCGATCGGTCGCCGATACGAAGGCGCGCTATCCGAAAGCCAAATAAAGAATCCGGCGCTGGGCTTCTAATCCAGGCGCGTGATGCGTCCCGCGCTCACACGTCCCGCCGCTTCGAGGCGCACGAAGTAGACGCCCGCCGGCGAGCGCCGTCCGTCTTCTGATTCCCCGCGCCACACCGCATGGTGCGCCCCGGCCGGCAAGACGCCGTCGGCGAGCGTCGCGACGCGGCGCCCGTTGAGATCGTGCACAGTGAGCCGCACGCGCTCGCGCTCCGTAAGGCTGAACGTGATCCGGGACGCGCTCGTGAACGGATTCGGCGTCATGGGACCCAGCTCGACCCGGCCTGTCAGGCCGATCGCAAGGCCCACCGACACGTTCGTCGACGCCACGATCTCGCGCTCGATCCAGTTCGCGTTCTCCTCGGTGATCAGGACGTGCTCCTGGTTCTCCAGGGGGCAGTAGACCGAGTCGAACGGAGTCGAGGCCGCGGCACCCGCCAGGAACCCGTTCGCGCTCGAGATGCCTGCCGCGCTCGCCGTCGACACGAAGCAATGATGCGGACGCACCGCGATGATGTCGCCGTATGGCACCGCGGTAGTGTCCATCTGCAGCATCGTGCCGCGATAACCGCCGGGCGCGTTGTCGAGCGGCTGGGCGCCGGTGAATGTCACCGTCTGGCTTTCGAGCGTCACCAGCGCGCTCACGTTGCCTTGGAACACCGTTCCCGAGCGCTGATTGGGCATCGCCCACACATTGCCGTCGACCTTGCGCACGGACGAGCGATATCGATAGACCAGCAGCGGATCGCCGCCGAGAAAACCCTGACCGGCTCCGATGCCGCTGCCGTTCGTGATCGCGACCATCCGCGGAATGGAAGGCCACCCCAACGCATCGATCTCGGACAGGAACTGCCCGCGCAGCGCATCGGCGCGCGGTGTGAACCCCACCGTTCCCCGCAAGTGGTAGAGCAGGATCTGCCGCGCCGCCGGCCGATCGAGACGGTCCACCAGATACGCCGCCTCGGACGTGAGGTCCGAGAAGAAGTGAAACCAGTGCTGGATCCCGAGCGGCACATTGGCGCCGGCGTGCGGGGAATCCATCGAGATGAACGTCTTAACGCCATGCGGAATACCGCTCGCCTCCATCCACGCCAGCGCATAGCGCGAGAGCACACCGCCGGTGCTGGCTCCGACCAGCGTCATTGGTGTTCCGGGTTCGATCTCCGATCGGAGTTGTCGAAGCAGGCTCGCGACCACGAATGCGTTGCGCTGCAGATAGTCGGTCGCGTCGGCGAAGTTGAGCACGACCACATCGAACCCTCGAACCCGGATGCGCTCGAGCAACTGCTGGCGATTGAGCAGCGTGTACAGCTCGTCCCAGTTCTGATCGTTCGCAAGATCGAAGCCTTCGACCACGACCACCGGTTTCACGATGCGCGTATGTCCCGGGGCCAGGTAGACGTAGGCGTCGCCACGATTGACCGCCCCGGCGTACGCCGCGGCGCCCGTCACCTGCAGCGTGTCGTCCGGAAGCGGGGTCTCGAACGCGAGCACGCGGAACGTGAAGCGCGTCTCGATGTACGTCGCCGCCGAAGCTCCCGCGCGCAGGCGCAACGTTTTCGTGCCCAGGGTCGAGTAGTGCACCGGGATACGGGCACCGACTCCGGCGACACGAAACCCGGCGCCATCGTCGAAGTCGATCGCGATGTACATCGGCACCGACCCCGACCAGTTCGCGCGATCGAACGTCATGAGCACCGAAGCACCGCGATACGTCTGGGCACGGAGCGCGCTGGCGACGAAGATCGTGCCGAACGTTCTGAAGTGGATCACCGAGATCGGTACGACTTCGGGTCCCGCCTGTGCGAGCGCGCGTTCCCGCAGCGCGACTCCATCCGGCAGCGTCGGATCGTCGCGGCGCAGCTCGAACAGAGCCTGCTGCCAGTCGCGAGCGATGGTGACCGGTGCGGACTCCGATCCATCGAGGCGCGCGATGGAAGCCGACCGCTCGCCGGGAAGAGCGCGCACCGGTACCACTGCTGCCGCCACACTCGCTATCGAAAGGAGCGTCAGCGCAACGGAGCACAGCACCGGCAGGAAGCGTGCGCGCATGGGAAACTCCGAAATGTCAGGGATGCGACCGCAGCGACCGGAGAAACTCTGACACCGGCGAAGCGCACGCGCAAGAACGGCGACACCTCGAAGAAAATCGAAGTGTCGCCGGAGTCATCGCCGAGCGAAGAAATTCTTAGCTGTGCACCAACCGCTTGTACTTGATCCGATGCGGCTGGTCGGCCTCGGTGCCCATGCGCTCGTGGCGCACCTTTTCGTAGTCCTGGTAGTTGCCCTCGAACCACGTCACCTGTGAGTCGCCCTCGAACGCCAGGATGTGGGTCGCGATGCGGTCGAGGAACCAGCGATCGTGGGAGATCACGACCGCGCAGCCGGCGAAGTCGAGCAGCGCCTCCTCCAGCGCACGCAGCGTGTCGATGTCGAGGTCGTTGGTGGGTTCGTCGAGCAGCAGCACGTTGGCGCCGCTGCGCAGGATTTTCGCGAGGTGCACGCGATTGCGCTCGCCGCCCGAGAGGTCCTTCACGCGCTTCTGCTGGTCCGAGCCCTTGAAGTTGAACCCGGCGACGTAGCTGCGCGAATTCGCGGTGCGCTTGCCGAGTTCGATCACTTCGTTGCCGTCCGAGATCGTCTCCCACACGGTCTTGTCGCCGGGCAGCGCGTCGCGGCTCTGATCGACGTACGCGAGTTGAACGGTCTCACCGACGCGCAACGTCCCGGCATCGGGCGTCTCCTGGCCGGTGATCATGCGGAACAGCGTCGTCTTGCCGGCGCCGTTGGGGCCGATCACTCCGACGATGCCGGCGGGCGGCAGCTTGAACGAGAGATCCTCGATCAGCAGGTTGTCGCCGTAGCCTTTGCGCAGCCCGTTGGCCTCGATCACGACGGTGCCGAGGCGCGGTCCCGGCGGAATGTAGATCTCGATGTTCTCGAGCTTCTCCTTGCCTTCCTCGTTCAGCATCTTCTCGTACGAGGCGAGTCGCGCCTTGCTCTTGGCCTGGCGCGCGCGCGGCGACAGCTTGACCCACTCGAACTCGCGCTCGAGCGTCTTCTGGCGCGCGGACTCGGTCTTCTCTTCCTGCGCGAGGCGCGTGCGCTTCTGTTCGAGCCACGAGGAGTAGTTGCCTTCCCACGGAATGCCCGCACCGCGGTCCAGCTCCAGAATCCAGCCGGCGACGTTGTCGAGGAAGTAGCGGTCATGGGTCACGGCGACGACGGTGCCGGTGTACTCCTTGAGGAAGCGCTCGAGCCACGCGACAGATTCGGCGTCGAGATGGTTGGTGGGCTCATCGAGCAGCAGCAGATCGGGCTTCTGCAGCAGCAGCCGGCACAGCGCGACCCGGCGCTTTTCGCCGCCCGAGAGCTTCGTGACTTCGGATTCGCCGGGCGGGCAGCGCAGCGCGTCCATCGCGATCTCGAGCTGGCGGTCCAGCTCCCACAGATTCTGCGCGTCCATCTGGTCCTGGACCTTCGCCTGCTCGTCGAGCAGCTTGGTCATCGCGTCGTCGTCCATGGGCTCGGCGAACTTGGCGCTGATCTCGTTCCAGCGGTTCACGGTCTTCATCTTGTCGGCGACGCCTTCCTGCACGTTGCCGAGCACCGTCTTCGCCTGATCGAGCTGCGGCTCCTGCGACAGGAAGCCGACCGTGAAGTTCTTGCCGAGGAACGCTTCGCCGATGAAGTCCTGATCGACACCGGCCATGATCTTGAGCAGCGAACTCTTGCCCGCGCCGTTCAGACCCAGCACGCCGATCTTGGCGCCGTTGTAGAACTGAAGCCAGATTCCCTTGAGGATCTCGCGCTTCGGGGGGACCACCTTGCGGAGATCCTTCATCGTGTAAATGAAATCGGGAGCCATGGGCACTTCCTGAGGTCGTGGGGGAGGTCCAAGCATCCGGGGGCGGGTCGTTCAACCGGGCCGGACGGGACGCCGATAACATCGCGAGTACCCCGGCAGAATGCGCCATCGGCGCAGGTGGGAGCAAGGCGGGATCGATTAGGCCGGATGGCTTGTCCCGGCACGTCGCGCTCACCGATAATCCGCCGCGATTGTCGTGTTTGCCGCACGTATGGACGCGCGACGCCGGCGTTCGCTCGGTTCCCCCGGAGAAACCTCGTGAGAACGTATCGTCTCGCCCTGTCGCTCGTCCTCATCCTGACGCTCACGGCGGGCGCCGAGGCGGCGTCGCGCACCAAGACCGCGGCGGCTCCGGCGGACAAGGCTTCGACCACGCTCCACGCGGGATCGATCGTCCCGGCCGCGGATCTCAAGGCGGACGTCGCAATCCTGAAGCGCGCCTACGAGACGCTCCATCCGGGCCTCATGCGCTACAACACGAAGGCGCAGATGGACGCGGCGTTTCTCATGCTCGAGCACGAGTTCGATCGCGACCGCACCCTGGCTGAAGCCTACGTCGCGCTCTCGGTGTTCGCGGCCAAGGTGAAGTGCGGCCACACCTACGCCAACTTTTTCAACCAGCCGGAGGCCACTCAGGCCGCGCTGTTCCATCAGCCGCGTCTGCCGTTCTACTTCCGCTGGTTGAACCACCGCATGATCGTGACCCGCTCGTTCACCTCGGACCCGCTGCTGCGCGAAGGCGCCGAGGTGCTCGCGATCAACGATGTTCCGGTCACGTTGATCCTCAAGCGTCTGATGTCGGTGGCGCGCGCCGACGGCAACAACGACGCGAAGCGCGTCGCGTCGATGCAGGTCGAAGGCACGAGCCGCTACGAAGCGTTCGACATCTTCTGGCCGCTGTTCTTCCCGTCGTCCGATGCGTCGGTCACGCTGCGCGTGCGCCGGCCCGGCGACAACCGCACGCAGACCGGCAGCGTGCCGCGTGTTCCGTACGCCGAGCGCCTCGCGAAGGTCGAGGCGGCGCAGAAAACCGGCCCCGCGAAGGATGCGCCGGTGTGGGAGTTCCGTGCGCTCGACGAGCGCATGAGCGTGCTGCGCATGCCGACGTGGGCGCTCTATAACAGCGAGTGGAAGTGGCAGCCGTATCTCGAGGAGACCTTCGCCACGCTGGTCGCGAGCGGCGCCACCGATCTCGTGATCGACCTGCGCGGTAACGAAGGCGGCAGCGATGTCGGCGACGTGATCGTGAGCCATCTGACGTCAGTACCGGTGCCGCGCCAGAAAGTCACCCGCCTCGTGCGCTATCGCGAAGTCCCCGAAGACCTCGCGCCGTACCTCGACACGTGGGATCCGTCGTTCAAGGATTGGGGTGCGGCGGCGATCGACTCGACCGATCGCTTCTACCGGTTGCGCCGCGATGCCGATGACGACTTCGGCGGGATGATCGCGCCCGCGCTTCCGAAGTTCGCAGGACGCGTGTGGGTGCTGGTCGGCGCCACCAACAGCTCGGCGACGTTCGAGTTCGCGCAGACGATGCGGCAGAACAAGCTGGGCACGCTGGTCGGCCAGCCGACCGGCGGCAATCAGCGCGGGATCAACGGCGGCGCGTTGTTCTTCCTGCGCCTGCCGAAGTCGGGGATCGAGCTGGACCTGCCGCTGATCGGCCAGTTCCCCGACGGCGTGCGGCCGGATGCGGGGATCGCACCGGATGTCTGTGTGGTGCCGACGGCGGAGGACATCGCCGCGGGGCGCGATGCGGAGCTGGAGGCGGTGCGGGCTCTCGCGCGGAAGCCCGGCCGGTAGATGCCCGAAGCGCCCGAGTCGCCTCGGGCGCCGCGAGGAATCGTCTAAGCCACGCGAGCGCTCCGGCCGCGGCTCGCGAACCACCAGATGATCGCCGCGAGCACGATGACCGGCAGCGCCGGGATCGCGAACAGGAGTGCGCCCACTCCAAACACCACCACGGCGAACAGCGCGATCACCAGCATGAACGGCAGCGCGAGCAGGAACGCCAGGCTCTTGAACGCGAAGCCGAGCAGCTTGAACGGGAGCACGATCGCCCAGCAGATCATCGCCACGACCGCCCACAGCAGGCCGAACACCGCCAGACCCGCAAGGACCACGGCGCCACCCACCAGCAGTTCCAACATCGCGATTGCTCCTTTCGAGGTGATCCGGGCGCAGTGATCCCGCGCATCCCGGGGAATGTCCTGATTACGTGGAGCGCGCACCGGGGGTTGCGGCGATTTGCGCCCGCCGTGCCGCTCGCGCACCCTGCGGACGCTGCGCCACCCGGGAGGCCTCATGAGAACCGAGCTCGATACCTTCATCCGCGACGCCCTCGCGCAGGGCGTTTCGCGCGATCGCATCCGCGCTGCACTCGCGGCGTCGGGCTGGCGCCCGGACGAGGTCGAGTCGGCGCTCGGTCGCTGGGCCGAGACCGACTTCCCGCTCCCGGTTCCGCAGCGGCGGCCGTATCTCTCGGCGCGCGAAGCGTTTCTCTACCTGGTGCTGTTCGCGACGCTCTACGTTGTCGCCTTCAACGTCGGTTCGGTGCTGTTCGCCTTGATCGAATGGCGGTGGCCGGATGCCGCAATGGCGGCCGGTGGTCGGCTGCAGTTCGCGGCGCGCGCGCGGTTCGCCACCGCCTCGCTCGTCACGGCGTTCCCGATCTTCCTGTTCGTCTCGCGCCTGGTCGGCCGCGCGATCGCGCGCGACCCGGAAAAGCGCGGCTCGCGCATCCGCAAGTGGCTCACCTACCTCACGCTGTTCCTCGCCGCACTGGTGCTGATCGGCGATCTCATCGCGCTCGTCTCGGGCGTGCTCGCGGGCGAACTCGGCGCGCGCTTCCTGATCAAGGTCGCGGTGGTGTTCGCGATCGCGGGGATCGTGTTCGGCCACTACCTCGGCGACCTGCGACGCGAAGAGGCCGAGACGCAGCGTGCGTCGTCGACCGGAGTGCTCGCGCGCATCGGAGCGCTCGGTGCGCTTCTGACGATCGTCGCCGGACTGTGGTTTGCCGGCTCGCCGCAGCAGGAGCGGCGCCGGTCGCTGGACCAGCGGCGCATCGGGGATCTCAACATGATCGCCGAGGCGATCGATGCCTATGCGCGCGAGAATCGCGTGTTGCCCGCAACGCTCGATCAGGTCGTGGACTTCCGCTTCTCGCAGGTGCGCTCGATCCGCGATCCCGAGACCGGTGCGCCTTACGACTACGCCGGAATCGACTCGCTGCGCTATCAGTTGTGCGCAACGTTCGAGCTACCCGACACCGCGGCGGTCACGGAGTACGAGCGCGGCTCGCGGTTCTGGAGCCACGGTGCCGGGCGGCAGTGCTTCACGATCACGCTTCCGCGCGCGACGCGCGTGCCTTGAGCTTCGCCCGTGCGCGGGCGAAGCGATCGCGGCAGGTGTTACAGTGCGCGCCGAAGGCATCGCACTCATGGAGGCTATGAATGACGGCAACCAAGATCACCGTGATGAACAATGGATCGCTGCGGGTCGAGGGCGACTTCGAGATCGTCGATCAGGAGGGCCGCAACTATGGCCTTTCCGGGCGCACCAAGCTCTCGCTGTGCCGCTGCGGCCAGTCGAACAACAAGCCGTTCTGCGACGCGGCGCACAAAACGTGCGGATTCGAAGCCCTCGCGGTCGCCTTCGACCTTCCGGCGCCCAAGATCGCGCCATGACCCGCGCGCGGTGCACGCGCCCGGCCGGCTCCTGAGGCTCCGCTCGTGAACGCCCACACTTCGCAGTCGAGCCAGTCCTTTCGGCGCTCGCCATGAAACTCCGCCACATCCTCGCCGCCATATTCGTGATCGGCATGTCGGCGCTGTGCGTGCGGCTCGGCTTCTGGCAGCTCTCGCGCCTGCGCGAGAAGCAGGCGATGAACGTCGCTCTGCGCGGCGCGCTCGCGCTGCCGCCGGTGCGCGTGGATGATCCCCGCACCGAAGTCGCCTCTGTGCGCGGGCGGCGCGTCGAGATTCGCGGGACCTACGACGAGCGTCATCAGTTCCTGCTGTCGGGGCGCGCGAATTCCGGCTCGCCCGGCGTGAGCGTGGTGACACCGCTGGTGCTTCCACGCGGGTCGCACGCGGTGCTGGTCGAGCGCGGCTGGCTCTACTCCGACGATGCGGCGCGTGCGCATCCCGAGCGCTATCCCGAGCCCGGCGAACGCATTGTGATCGGCGTGGCGGAGTCGCTCATCACCGCCCGCGGCGGGCCGCCGTTGATGGCGGTGCCCTCGGACTCCGCGACGCTGTGGTCCGGCCGGTGGCTCGACGGCGATTCGATCGCGGTGCGCGTGCCCTATGCACTCGCCGCGTTCTACGTGAAGCAGCTGCCGGATTCGTCGCTGCCCGCGATGCCGGTGCGCCGCATGCCCGCGCCGCACGACGAGGCGATGCACCTGGGCTATGCGATCCAGTGGTTCGTGTTCGCGACGATCCTGTCGCTGGGCTCGCTGATACTGGTGTGGTCGCGCCGGCGCAAGGTCACACCGCGCGATTGACGCCGCGTCAGCCGCGGCGGCGCAGCACGACGAGCGCGGCTTCGCCGGTCTCCTCGGCGACGATCTTGGAGACGCCGTAGCCTTTGAGCAGCGCGTCACGTTCGCCCGCGTTGCGGACCGGGGCACCCGCGCCCGCGAAGGCTTCGAGCTGCTCGAGCACCCCGCGGCGAACCACCAGCCACTCGGGCTTCTCGGCGGCGATCACGTCGGTCATCCAGCCCGCGCCCTTCATGCGGCGCCGGGCGACCTTGGGGCTCACGAGTCCGACTTCATCGATCACGATCAGCTTCGCGCGGTAGCCCACCACACCGATCGGCTCGAGCATCACCTTCTGCCACGGCGTCGAGTTCTGGATGAGGTGTTCGGCGACCTGGGCGAAGCTCTGCTCGGCGCGCGCTCCGTACAGTTCCCACACCACGGTCCAGCAGCCGAGCATCAGCAGCGCGCCGCTCACATAGACCGCGCGACCGCGAACGATGCGCGGCAGTCCGAGGGCGACCAGAAGGAACCACGCCGCAATCGGCACCACGAGATACCAGAAGAAATACGCCACACCCATTAGCGCATAGCCGAGCCACACGCCGACCGCCGCATAGATCGCGAACGCGAGTCCGGTCGTGCGGAGGTTCCACAGTACGCGCAGCCCGACCGCGGCGGCGGGTGCGGCGAGGACGGTGCCGAGGAACAGGAACCGCGTGTCCGGCATCAACGGCCAGCGGCCGAGCGCGAATGGGAACGCCCATTCCCACCAGTGGCGCCCGGCCCACGGGCCCGGTGTTCCATAGATCTGCGCCTTAGCCGTCACGCTCTGCGGCAGCGGCGTTCCGAAGTACATCCACAGCATCGCAATGCCGGCGCCGGCGATCGCGAGTGCGACCCAGCGATCGCGTCCGCGCGCGCGCAGCGCGATGAGCGCCGCCGCCGCGAAGCCTTCGGGGCGCAGAAGCGCCAGCGCGCCGAGCGCCACACCCGTGCCGCGGCTGCCGGTTTCGGCGAGTCCGGCCGAGAGCACGATCAGCGTCACCATCATGCTGTTCTCCATGCCCGAGATCGCCACACCGGTGAACGCGGTCCAGGTCGCGAACGCGAACGCGAAACACCAGGCCGAAGCGCGCGAAGCGTGATGCCGGAGCATCGATGCCGCGACCACCGAGCGTCACTGCGTCGCCGAGCAGCGTCCACGCGCGCGACCACATTGCGGGATCGCGCGTGAGCAGCCACCCGAGCGCGTTCCACGCCATCCACAGCGGCGAGGTGAAACCCATCACACGCTCGCCGGGGTTGAACACCGGCCCGTAGCCGAGGGCGAGGTTCCGTGCGTAGCGGTAGGTGATGTAGGCGTCTTCCGACGCCATCGGCAGCAGCCACGCCATGATGATGCGCGAGAGCGCGAGCAACACGAGCGGGATCAGATACGGCTGGCGCCAGTCGAGCAGTGCCGCGATCGTCGGCATCAGGCGCAATCCCGTCGCCGCCGGCACCGGCGTGATCGGGGGATAGAGTGTGTCGTCGCCGGGAGGCGTGACGGGCCCGGGTGCGCCTTCGGCGGCCGTCCGACGGCGGACCGGATGCAGCGGAATGATGCTCATGCGGACACGGTTCTCGGGGCAGGGGATCTCAAGGGCAAGACGGCAGATCGTTCGACCCGGAATCGGCAGGCGGGCGGGGCGGGCTTGAGCGTTGATCGTGCAGATTGCAGTGCGGACCACCCGGCAAAATTGCCGATACCTCACGCAGGGCGGCGGTGCTATTCTTCGCCCGTGGCCAGAGCTTCGGCCGCACGACAATCAGGGGACCCTGTGTGTCCCCGCGTCTTCACCCGACGGCCCTGTGTGCCGTCGCCACTGGAAAGGACGCGACATGAATACCCGCAAAGTCGATCCATTCGGCGCCCGCAGTTCCTTCATGCTCCCCGGCGCCGGAGCCGTGAGCATCTACCGGCTCGCCCCGTTCGCCGAGCAGCACGGCATCGCGCTCGAACGCCTGCCGTTCTCGATCCGCATCGTGCTCGAAGCCGCCCTGCGCAGTTGCGACGGATTCCAGGTCTTGGAGGACGACGTGCTGCGCATCGCGCGCTGGACTGCGAAGCCCGATTTGTCGCCGCGCGAGATCCCGTTCAAACCGGCGCGCGTGATCCTTCAGGATTTCACCGGCGTTCCCTGCGTCGTGGATCTCGCAGCGATGCGCGATGCCGTTCAGCGTCTCGGCGCCAACCCGGCGGTCATCAATCCGCTGGTGCCGGTCGATCTCGTGATCGATCACTCGGTGCAGGTCGACGTGTTCGGCAACGTGCGCGCGCTCGAGCAGAACGCCGAGATCGAATTCCAGCGCAACCGCGAACGCTACGAGTTCCTGCGCTGGGGCCAGAAGTCGTTCCACAACTTCCGCGTGGTTCCGCCCGCGACCGGCATTGTGCACCAGGTGAATCTCGAGTACTTGGCGCGCGGGCTCATGATGAGCGCCGATGCAACCGGCATGGTCGCCTATCCCGACACGCTGGTCGGCACCGACTCGCACACGACGATGATCAACGGACTCGGCGTGGTCGGCTGGGGCGTCGGTGGCATCGAAGCCGAAGCCGTGATGCTGGGCCAGCCGCTCTACATGGTCATGCCCGAGGTGATCGGCTTCAAGGTGTTCGGCGCGCTGCGCGAAGGCGTGACCGCGACCGACCTCGTGCTCACCGTCACTCAGATGCTGCGCAAGAAGGGCGTGGTCGAGAAGTTCGTCGAGTTCTTCGGGCCGGGCCTGTCCGCGATGTCGCTCGCGGATCGCGCGACCATCGCCAACATGGCGCCCGAGTACGGTGCCACGATGGGCTTCTTCCCGGTCGACGACGAAACGCTGCGCTACCTCGAGCGCACGAACCGCGCCGAAGGTGCGCGGCAACTCGAAGCGTATGCGAAGGAGCAGAAGCTGTTCCGCACCGCCGATGCGCCGGCGCCCGAGTTCACCGACACGTTGGAGCTGGATCTCGGCGACGTCGAACCGTGCCTCGCCGGTCCCAAGCGGCCTCAGGACCGCGTGGTGCTCACCGACATGAAGCCCGCGTTCCGCCGCGCGCTGATCGCGCCGGTGAAGGAGCGCGGCTACGGACTCATCGAGTCCGAGCTCGGGAGCAAAGCGAAGATCGGAACCAACGGGACTTCCGAGACGTTCGGACACGGCGCCGTCGTGATCGCGGCGATCACGTCGTGCACGAACACCTCGAATCCCGCCGTGATGGTGGCTGCGGGTCTGCTCGCGCAGAAGGCGGTCGCGCGCGGACTCACGGTGCCGGGCTACGTGAAGACGAGCCTCGCGCCGGGATCGAAGGTCGTGACCGAGTATCTCGATGCGGCCGAGCTGACAGTGCCGCTGCAGGCGCTTGGCTTTCATACGGTTGGCTACGGCTGTTGTAGTTGCATCGGCAATTCAGGCCCGCTGCCGCAGCCGGTCGCCGACGCGATCACCGCAGAGAATCTCGTGGCCGCGGCGGTGCTCTCGGGCAATCGCAATTTCGAAGGCCGCGTGAATCCGTACACGCGCGCGAACTATCTCGCGTCGCCGCCGCTGGTCGTGGCGTATGCGCTCGCGGGAACGGTCGACATCGACTTCGCGACCGAGCCGCTCGGACAGGGCAAGGATGGCAAGGCGGTCTATCTGCGCGACGTGTGGCCGACGCACGAAGAGATCCGCTCGACGATCCTGAGCGCGCTCAAGCCCGAGCAGTTCGCCGAGCAGTATGCGAACGTGTTCGACGGCAACCCGCGCTGGAACGCGATTCCGGTCGCGGAGGGCGAGCTCTACAAGTGGGACGCGGCGTCCACGTACATCCACGAGCCGCCGTTCTTCCAGAACTTCACGCTCGAGCCGCCGCCGGTGCACGACATCCAGGGCGCGCGCTGCCTGGTGCGCGTGGGTGATTCGGTGACGACCGATCACATCTCACCTGCCGGCGACATCGCGAAGGACAGCCCGGCCGGACGCTGGCTTGAGAGCCGCGGACTGACCAAGTCCGACTTCAATTCGTACGGCTCGCGGCGCGGCAACGACCTTGTCATGGTGCGCGGCACGTTTGCGAACATCCGTCTGAAGAATCTGCTGGTGCCCGGCAGCGAAGGCAGTGTCACGGTGCATCTGCCGAGCAGCGAAACGATGGCGATCTTCGATGCCGCCGAGCGCTACCGCGAAGAAGCCGTGCCGCTCGTGGTGCTGGCGGGCAAGGAGTACGGCTCCGGCAGCTCGCGCGACTGGGCGGCGAAGGGCGTGCTGCTGCTCGGCGTGCGCGCCGTGATCGCCGAGAGCTACGAGCGCATCCATCGCTCGAATCTGGTCGGGATGGGTGTGATGCCGCTGCAGTACGCGCCCGGAACGACGGCCGAGACGCTCGGGCTCACCGGCCGCGAGACGTTCGACATTCTGGGGTTCGTCACCGGGCTCGAGCCGCGCATGTCCGTCACCGTGCATGCGAAGCGCGACGACGGATCGGTGCTGATGTTCCAGTGCGTGGCGCGCCTCGACAGCCTGGTCGAGGTCGACTACTACAAGAACGGCGGCATTCTGCAGACCGTGCTGAGGAATCTGGCGAAGGCAGGCGCTTAGGCTCCGTTCGCGGAGGATTGTCGAGGTCATCGCACGGGTGCGCGGTTCGCCGCGTGCCCGTTGCGCGTTTCAACTGCCTCCACGGACCGTGTGCTCTGCCGTTCCCGGGATGATCCAGGATCCCGCCCGCAATCCACCTCCGATCTTGATGCTTTCCTGATGCCCGGTGCCGCGATCCGTACTCGCCGCCCGGCCCTCCGTCGTGTCCAATCGTTCCTGCAACGAGGGGAGGACACATGTGGGACGTGATGATGATCGGGCTGATCGTGGTGTTCTTCGGAAGTCTCGTCCTGCTGGTGGGACGTGACGAGAAGCCGAGGTGATGCGCTCATGAATACTCTCTACGTCGTCGGGGGTGTCATCACCATCGTGCTGTTCGTGTATCTGCTCTATGCGCTCTTGCGACCGGAGAAGTTCTGATGAATTCGAACGCGTGGACGCAGGTCGTGCTGTACGTGGGCGTGCTGGTGGCGGCGGGCTGGCCGCTGGGCTTGTACATAGCCCGCGTGCTGGAGGGTCGCCGAACGCTCGAGCCGGTGCTCGGGTGGCTGGAGAGCGGCATCTACCGCATCGCGGGAGTGGATCCACGAAGTGAGATGAGCTGGCGTCGCTATGCGGTTGCCATGCTCGTGTTCAGCACCGCCGGCGTGCTCGTGGTCTATGTGCTTCAACGAGTGCAAGGCGCGTTGCCCCTCAATCCCGCAGGACTGCCGGGCGTCCCACCACACCTCGCCTTCAACACCGCCGTGAGCTTCGTGTCCAATACGAACTGGCAGAGCTATTCCGGCGAAGTCACGATGAGCTATCTGACCCAGATGCTGGGCCTCACGGTGCAGAACTTCGTTTCGGCGGCGACCGGCATCGCGGTGCTGGCAGCCCTGGTGCGCGGATTCGTTCGTCACTCCGCTGCGACCATCGGCAACTTCTACGTCGACCTGACGCGCTCGACGCTCTACATCCTGCTGCCGCTGTCGCTCGTGCTGGCGCTCGCCATGGTTTCGCAGGGCGTCGTCCAGACGCTCGGTGCGACCCGCGCGGTCACGCTCACTCAGCCCACCGTGGACTCCGAGAACCAGCCGGTCACCGAACAACAGATCGCTGTCGGACCCGCCGCTTCGCAGATCGCGATCAAGCAGCTCGGCACCAATGGCGGCGGGTTCTTCAACACGAACTCGGCGCATCCGCTCGAGAATCCGACGCCGCTCTCCAATTTCCTCCAGCTGATCGCGATCCTGCTCATTCCGGTGGCGATGTGTTTCACGTTCGGCAAGTTGGTCGGCGACCGGCGGCAGGGGTGGGCAATTTTCGCCGCCATGGCGATCATCTTCGTCGCCTTGATGATCGTGAATGTTTGGGTCGAGCGGTCTGCGAACCCGCGCCTCACGGCACTCGGTGTCGATTCGCGCGCCACGGCCCTTCAGCCGGGCGGCAACATGGAAGGCAAAGAGGCGCGTTTCGGTCCGGTGAACTCTGCGATCTGGGCGACCGCCACGACCGCGGCCTCGAACGGGTCCGTGAACTCGATGCACGACTCATTCCTGCCGCTGGGCGGGCTCGTTCCGCTGGTGCTCATTCAGCTGGGCGAGGTCGTCTTCGGCGGTGTCGGTTCTGGGCTCTACGGCATGTTGATGTTCGCGCTCACCGCCGTATTCATCTCCGGCCTCATGGTGGGACGGACCCCGGAGTATCTCGGCAAGAAGATCGAAGCGCGCGAGATGACGATGGCTTCGCTCGTCATCCTGATCCCGCCGCTGACGGTCAAGCTTGGAACCGCGATCGCGGTCATGACCGCCGCGGGTCGGGCCGGCATCTTCAATCCCGGCCCGCACGGATTCACCGAAGTCCTGTACGCCGTGAGTTCCGCCTCGAACAACAATGGCAGCGCCTTCGCCGGCCTGGGCGCGAACCATCCGTTCTACGATCTGTTGCTCGGGATCGCGATGCTGATCGGTCGCTTCTGGCTCGCGGTGCCGGTGCTCGCGATCGCGGGATCGCTGGCCGCGAAGAAGAAAGTTGCGGCCGGTGCGGGCACGCTTCCCACGCATACGCCGTTGTTCGTCGTTCTGCTCCTGAGTGTGGTGCTGATCGTGGGGGCGCTCGCGTTCTTCCCGGCGCTCGCGCTGGGGCCCATCGTGGAGCATTTGCAACTCGGCGCCCGCTGACGCTCACCGTTCACGAAAACGACGAAGACCGAACACATCATCATTGCAGGAGCGACCGATGTCGAGACTCGAGGCCCGTCCGCTGTTCGAACCGAAAATTGCGCGTCGTGCCGCCCTCGAGGCATTCATCAAGCTCGACCCGCGGGTGCAGTTGCGCAATCCCGTGATGTTCGTGGTCGTCGTCACCGCGGCATTGACCACGGTCCTCGGGTTTCAGGCGCTCGGAGGCCACGGCGAGGCTCCTGCGAGCTTCATCCTCAGCGTCTCGGTCTGGCTGTGGTTCACCGTGCTGTTCGCGAACTTTGCCGAGGCGATGGCCGAAGGCCGGGGCAAGGCGCAGGCTGAATCGATGCGCCGGGCACGGGCTGACGTGTTCGCAAAGAAGCTCGATGATCCCGCTGATCGAGTGACTTTCCAGGCCGTCCCCGCGACGACCCTTCGCAAGGGCGATCATGTGGTGGTCGCCGCGGGCGACCGCATCCCATGCGACGCCGAAGTCATCGAGGGTGTCGCGTCGGTGGACGAGAGTGCGATCACCGGAGAGAGCGCTCCCGTGATCCGCGAAAGCGGCGGGGATCGAAGTGCGGTGACCGGCGGGACGCGAATCCTTTCCGACTGGCTCGTGCTGCGCGTCACGGCGAATCCGGGAGAAACATTTCTCGACCGCATGATCAGCATGGTCGAAGGCGCAAAGCGCCAGAAGACACCGAACGAGATCGCGCTCAACATTCTGCTCGCCGCGCTCACGCTGGTGTTCCTGATCGCCACGGCAACCTTGCTGCCATTCTCGCTCTACAGCGTGTCGGTCGCAGGCAGCGGCACGCCGATCACGGTGACCGCGCTGAGCGCCCTGCTCGTGTGCCTGATTCCGACCACCATCGGCGGTCTGTTGTCCGCAATCGGCATCGCCGGGATGGATCGGCTGACGCAGGACAATGTCGTCGCCATGTCCGGCCGCGCCGTCGAGGCGGCGGGTGACGTCGATGTGCTGCTGCTCGACAAGACCGGAACCATCACGCTCGGGAACCGCCAGGCCACAGAATTCGTTCCAGCTCCCGGAATCAGCCTCGAGCAACTCGCCGACGCGGCTCAACTCTCATCTCTCTCCGATGAAACACCCGAAGGCCGCAGCATCGTCGTGCTGGCCAAGGAGCAGTTCGGCATTCGGGAGCGTGATATTCAATCGATCGGCGCGCGTTTCGTCCCGTTCACCGCGCAGACGCGCATGAGTGGTGTCGATCTCGGTGTGCGAATGGTCCGCAAGGGTGCCACCGACGCGATCGAGGCGTTCGTGCGCGCGCAGGGCGGCGAATTCCCTCATGAGGTTCGAACGGCGGTCGACCACATCGCGCGCCAGGGCGCCACTCCGCTCGTGGTCGCGGAAAACGCGACGGTGCTCGGCGCGATCCGGCTCAAGGACATCGTCAAGGGCGGCATCAAGGATCGTTTCGCGCATCTGCGACGCATGGGGATCAAGACCATCATGATCACCGGCGACAATCCTCTGACCGCAGCCGCGATCGCGGCCGAAGCGGGTGTGGACGACTTTCTCGCCGAGGCAACGCCGGAAGCCAAGCTCAAGCTGATCCGCGAGCACCAGGCGGGAGGCCGGTTGGTGGCGATGACGGGCGACGGCACCAACGACGCTCCGGCCCTGGCGCAGGCGGATGTTGCG
The DNA here is from genome assembly GCA_031364845.1 of Candidatus Eiseniibacteriota bacterium. Lineage (GTDB taxonomy): Bacteria > Eisenbacteria > RBG-16-71-46 > RBG-16-71-46 > RBG-16-71-46 > JANLWX01. Next base: position 48,932 of record JANLWX010000019.1, on the reverse strand, counting down.
GTTGCAATGAACTCGGGCACCCAGGCGGCCAAGGAAGCCGGGAACATGGTCGATCTCGACTCGAACCCGACCAAGCTGATCGAGATCGTCGAAACCGGCAAACAGTTGCTCATGACGCGCGGCGCGCTCACGACATTCAGCGTCGCGAACGACGTTGCGAAGTACTTTGCGATCATTCCTGCGGTATTCGTCACCACTTATCCCGCACTCGATGCGCTCAACATCATGCGGCTGACATCGCCGTCGAGCGCCATCATGTCTGCCGTGATCTTCAACGCGCTGATCATCATTGCGCTGATCCCGCTGGCCTTGCGGGGCGTGCGGTACCGCCCGCTCGGTGCCGCAGCAGTCCTGCGCAACAACGTGCTCATCTATGGAGTCGGCGGGCTGATCGTGCCGTTCGCCGGCATCAAGGCGATCGACATGCTGCTCACCGTCCTCCACCTGGTCTGAGGTCCGACAATGCGAAGCGAACTGCGTCCGGCGCTGGTGGTGTTGCTGCTCATGACGATCGTGACCGGAGTCCTCTATCCGCTCGCCGTCACTGCGCTCGCCCGGGGATTGTTTCCGAGTCAGGCTGGCGGGAGTCTGATCAGGGCGGGCGGAATTTCTACCGGCTCACGTTTGATCGGACAGACGTTCGATGAGCCGAAGTACTTCTGGGGTCGCTTGTCGGCGACCGGTCCCATTCCGTACAACGCGGCCGCGTCATCCGGCTCGAACTACGGGCCGCTGAATCCGGCGCTCGTTGCTGCGGCGCACGCGCGAATCGTTGCGCTCGAGGCCGCCGATCCGGAGGCCGGCGCATCCGTGCCCGTCGATCTCGTCACCGCCTCCGGCAGCGGCCTCGATCCCCATATCAGCCCGGCGGCGGCCGCGTATCAGGTTCATCGGGTCGCGCGTGCGCGGGGGGTACCCGTCGATCGCGTGCAGGCACTCGTCCAGCGTTTCACGACCGGGCGAACCCTGGGGCTGCTCGGCGAGCCGGTCGTGAACGTGCTCCAGCTCAATCAAGCACTCGACTCCGCCCTGGTTCCGGCTGCGCGTTAGGTCCCGATCGGCAGACCAGGAGGACTCACAATGCCGCGCCTTCGAAGTCATGTTGCCGTGTTCGCGTTCGCGTTGATACTGATCACAGGGTCGATCGCGAATGCGCAACTCACGAGCGACAGCCCCCGGATCTCGGGCTTCGTCGAAACCTCCGCGCAGCATTCGTCCGCGGATCGGAGCGGCTTCATCGTGGGCAGTCTGTACGGACAGCGACAGGACCAGTTCAGCCTCAATGCGTTCGAGATCGGGATCGATCGGCCGATCGCTCTGGACCGCGCGATGGCGGGATTCACGGCCCGGTTGCTGTATGGAGCTTCGGCGACAGGCATTCACGCCGCCGGTTTGGACATCGGCCCACAAGCCGATCTCGTGCAGGCGTTCGTCACCTTGAACCGGCCCACGCGTTCCGGAAGTGTGCAGCTCTCCGCGGGCAAGTTCGCGAGCATCATGGGACTCGAAGTAATCGAAAGCCCGCTCAACCCGAACCTGTCGGTGGGCAATCAGTTCATCTTCCTCGAAGACTTCACGCACGTCGGAGTGGACGCCAGTTGGAGCATCAATCCAATCTGGGCCATTCGCCTCGCTGTGTTCAATGGATGGGACCTTGCAGTCGACAACAACACCGCCAAGACGGTGATGGGCCGCCTGACCTGGACACCGCAGTCCGGCACCAGTGTCGCACTGCTCGGGTATGCCGGGCCCGAGCGGGCCGGCAACGATGGTGACCTGCGCACCGGCGGCGAGATCCTCGCCACCACGCTACTCGGACCGACCACCGTGACCGCGCAGTTCGATGCCGGTTCCGAAGACGGCATTGAGGCAAAATTCTGGGGCGCCGGACTCTGGTGGACGATTCCGGTCGGTGGCGCCGGAACGCTCGCATCGCGCGGCGACGTGTTGGACGATGCCGACGGCGCACGAACCTCCGGAGTGTTGGGATACCCCGCGCTCGATGGCAGCGGATCGAGAGTCTCACTGCGACCCTCAACTATCACCCGGCCTCCAGCATGATCATCCGTCCTGAACTCCGTTATGATCACTCCAGTCGCATCGTCTTCGACGGAGAACGCGAGCAGATCACATGGGCGTTGGGGATCGCGCTCACGTACTAGTCGAGCTTCGGAAGCTGTTGAAAGGCAGAACAGGCCCTCGAGCCCATGACCGATTCGCCGCGCCCCAATCCCGATGAGCTGCTGAAACGGATTCGACACGAGGAGTCGGAGGGTGCGCGAGCGCGCCTCAAGATCTTCTTCGGCGCCTCAGCGGGTGTCGGCAAGACGTTCGCCATGCTGGAAGAGGCGCACGAGCGCAAACGCTCCGGGATCGATGTGGTGGTCGGGATCGTGGAAACGCATGGTCGTGCAGAGACCGCCGCGCTCCTCGACGGTCTCGAGATGCTGCCGCGCAAGCGCCTCGAACATCGCGCGGCATCGATCGAAGAATTCGATCTTGACGAGGCACTCGCCCGCAAGCCCCGCCTGCTGCTGCTCGACGAACTGGCGCACTCCAATGCGCCCGGATCACGCCACGCCAAGCGCTGGCAAGACGTCGAGGAACTCCTCGCCGCGGGGATCGATGTCGACACCACGCTCAACGTTCAGCATGTCGAGAGCCTGATCGACATCGTCGCCCAGATCACCGGGGTGACCGTGCGTGAGACGGTTCCCGACTCGATCATCGACCGGGCCGACGAGATCGAGATCGTCGATCTCCCCCCGGACGACCTGCTGCAGCGACTGCGCGAGGGCAAAGTCTACTTGCCCGAGCAGGCTCGCCAGGCGCAGGACAATTTCTTTCGCAAAGGCAATCTCATCGCCCTGCGCGAGCTCGCCCTGCGCCGCACCGCCCGTCGCGTCGATGCGCAGATGGACATCTACCGCAAGGCCGAGGGCCTCGTGCGCTCGTGGCCGGTTAACGAGCGCATTCTGGTTGCGATCGGAGATCCGAGTGTGGGGCTGAGGCTGGTGCGCGCCGCACGCACGATGTCCGACGCGCTGCGCGCCGAGTGGATCGTCGCCTACGTCGAGACTCCGGCCCTGCTGCGCGAGAACGCAGGCATTCGCGATCACATCGTGGACGTCATGGGACTGGCCGAGGAACTCGGGGCCGAGTGCGCAATGTTGAGTGGCCTGCGCGTCAGCGACGAACTTCTGGCATTTGCGCGGGCACGCAACGTCACGCGCATCGTCGTCGGCAAGCCGACGCGCCCACGCTGGCTCGAAGCGGTCTCAGGCTCGCTCGTGAGCGCACTGGTCCGGGACAGCCGCGAGATCGACGTGTTCGTGATCCGAGGCGAAGACACTCGCGTGGCCGACCCAGAACCCCGTCCTCAGCCGGCGCGCGTCGATCCGCGCTCCTACGCCGGCGCGCTCGCGATCGTGGCGGTGGCGAGCCTCGCCGCATGGGCGATGCGCCCCGCATTCGACGAGTCGAACCTGGTCATGGTCTATCTACTGGGGGTCGTCGTGAGCGCCGTGGCATTCGGCCGGTGGCCCGCGATCCTTGCCGCGGTTCTGAGCGTTGCCGTCTTCGACTTCTGTTTCGTGCCGCCCTACTTCACGTTCGCCGTCTCCGACACACAGTATGGCGTGACGTTCGCCGTCATGCTCTCTGTGGCCCTGGTGATCGGGACCCTCGCTGCGAGGCTCAGAGACCAGGCCCACGCGGCCCGACAGCGGGAGTTGCGGACCGCGGCATTGTTCCAGCTCAGCCGCGAATTGTCTGCCAGCAGCGATCCCCAGCAGGTCATTGGTGTAGCCGTCCATCGAGTGGGCGATGTCTTCGATTGCGCCGTGGCCGTGCTGCTGCCCGGAGAAGCGGGCCGGCTGGCGCCTGCGGCGGGCGACCTGGATCTGTTCGGCGGACCCGGTCACGAGTTGGGTGTAGCACAGTGGGCGTTCGATCACGCGCAGCCGGCCGGCCTCGAGACCGACACGTTGCCCGCGTCGCGCGGGCTCTACATCCCGTTGACCGGAACCCGGGAAAGTCTTGGAATCCTCGGCGTGAGTCCGCGGCATTCTGGCGCGATCCGCGACCCGAGCCGGTTCCGCCTGCTCCAAACGTTCGCCGACCAAACGGCGCTGGCGCTCGAGCGTGCCCAACTCGCGGCTCGTGAGGAACTGGCGCGCAGCGCGGTGGAAACCGAGCGCCTTCGCAATGCGCTGTTGAGTTCGGTGTCGCACGATCTTCGCACGCCGCTCGCAGTGATCACGGGTGCTGCGAGCAGCCTGCGATCGGAGCAGAGCGCGTCATCACCCGCCGAGCGACGGGAACTGCTCGACACGATTTTCGAGGAGGCGGGACGCCTCAATCGTCTGGTTGGAAATCTGCTCGACATGACACGACTCGAATCGGGTGGAGTCACCGTCAACAGGGGGTGGCACTCGTTGGAGGAGATCGTGGGTTCCACGCTGGCGAGGCTCGAGCCCGCCATCGGCAGCCGGGTCGTCGACGTGCAATTGCCTCCGGAAATGCCGCTCGTTCCACTCGACGAACTGATGCTGGAACAGGTGCTCTTCAATCTGGTGGACAACGCACTCAAGTATTCACCATCGAGCACGCCGATCGAGCTGTCCGCACGATTGCGCAAGCGCGTGCCGTTCCACGGGAATTCGACGAAGGATGAACGACCGGATGCGTTGATCATCGAAGTCGGCGACCATGGCCGCGGATTCGAGCCGGGGGAGGAGACGCGTGTGTTCGAGAAATTCTATCGGGGCTCGGACGCCGGCGCCCAGCGCGGCTCGGGGCTCGGGCTCACGATCTGCCACGGCATCATCGCGGCACACGGAGGATCGCTGACCGCCGCCAATCGGCCCGGCGGGGGAGCCATCATGACGGTCACATTGCCGATCGCGGGTGATCCGCCGCGGGTCGAAGACGAGGAATCGGCATCGGCTCTCGATGCGCCGCTGGGCACTTCATGACCGAACCCAAGGAGCCGATCCGTCCTCCGGTCCTGCTGCTCGTCATCGAGGACGAGCAGCCGATGCGCCGCTTCCTGCGTGCAGCACTCGTTGGACAGGACTTTCAGCTCATCGAAGCCGCCACCGGCGAGGAAGGAATCGTTTCGGCCGCGATGCGTCCGCCTGACGTCGTGCTGCTCGATATCGGCCTCCCCGACATGGATGGATTCGAAGTCACGCGGCGCCTTCGCGAGTGGTCGACGGTGCCGATCATCGTGCTGTCGGCGCGCGGGCAGGAAGGCGACAAGATCCGCGCGCTCGATGCCGGGGCGGATGACTACGTCACCAAGCCGTTTGCGATGGGAGAGCTGCTCGCCCGCATTCGCGCCGCTTTGCGCCGGCAAGCGCAGGCGGGTGCCAACAGCGAGGGAGGGACCGTCGTGGTCGGGGAACTGCAGATCGATCGCGGCAGGCGGGTCGTGTCGATTGCGGGCCGCGACGTGCATCTGACTCCGCGCGAATACCGCCTGCTCGCCGCGCTCGCGCAACATCCGGGCAAAGTGCTCACGCACGACCATCTGCTGCGCGAGGTGTGGGGACCGTCCTACACCTCACAGCATCACTACCTTCGCGTCTACATGGCCCAGTTGCGGCACAAGCTGGAACGTAATCCTTCCCGGCCGCAACTGCTGCTCACCGAACCCGGCGTCGGCTACCGGCTGGCGGAGACGATCAAAGCGGAAGGTGAATAACGGCAACGGTGGTCCAGCGTCACCGATCGGGCCGATGCTCCTGCGTTGCACCCACGAGTCAGCGCTTCCGAACCACCAACTCCCGATATCCGAACGTCGGATCAGACTCCCTGGCGAACGTGAGCCGGTCCAGTTCGCCGATCACGACTTCCACCGTCGTATAGACGCGCGAGCCGTTCATCAGGTGGCCGCCGAACGTTGCACCCGTGCTGTCCGAGAACGATGCGTGCACGTGCATTCCGTCTTTTGCGAGCGTGCCGCTGAGCGAGACGATCTCGAAGTGTCCTTCGCGCACGGTCGGATCGGGCTGATTTGCGAAACGCACGGAAGCGCACGACACGCTTCCCACGCATGATGCGATGAAGCCGGCGCGCAGGCCCTCGCGCACGGCGAACTGTTCGAGTTCGGCGCGCGGATCCTGGCCCGGCGCAAGGCGCAGCGCCCAGTAGCGCGCGGGAGACGTGGGCACGGCACCGGACTTCGCGGCAGGTGTGGCGAAGATGCTGGCGAGTGAGAACAACAATGCGAGGAAGAACACGGATCCTCCTGTGATTGAAGAGCACCCGGCGATCAGCCGCTGAGCGCAGGGTTGTCGCGGACGCACATCATGGTTCCCACCATGGTCGCGATCAGCTTCTCCGAATCGCCGGTGATCGCGAATCCATCGGCCTGGCAAACGGTGATCGTGCGACCCGAGCGCAGCACGCGGCCACGAGCGAGGAAGCGCTCTCCGGCGGCAGGAGAGAGCAGGTTGATCTTGAACTCGATCGAGAGTACCGCGGCGTCCGCGGGCATCCGTGAGAACGCGGCGTAGCCGCACGCGCTGTCGAGGATCGTGGCGAGGATGCCGGCGTGCAGGAACCCGTGCTGTTGCGTGAGATCCGCGCGGAACGGCAGCGCGATGTCGACTTCGCCATCGGCGACGCGCGCCAGCGTCGCTCCGAGCGTCGCCATCGCGATCTGGCGCGCGAAGCTGTCGCGGACGCGCGTGAATTCAGGATCCGACGAATGCGAAGCGGCGGGCGAGTTCATGAGCGCACTGTGCCGCGCCGGTGCCGGCTCGGCAAGTCGCGAGGTTTCGCTCAGCGCTCGATCGTGACTTTACGCGTCAACGCAGGACCAGAGCCCGTGGCGAGCCGGACGAAGTACGTTCCGTTGGAAACGTGTGCGCCGTCGTCACGCAAGCCGTCCCAGCGAACGTTCGCCGGGCCCGCATCGCGCCATCCCGATGCGAGGCGCCGCACGCTTCGTCCCTGAAGATCGAAGATCGCCAGCTCGATGTGGCTTCGCGCGGCGAGCGTGTAGCGGAGCGTGACCGGACCGCGCGCCGGGTTCGGTGCGGGTGGAGCGAGCACCGTTCGCGAGGCGATCGGCACGATGCCGACGTTCGGCGCGATCGCAGTGTCGCGCGCCGTGTACACGTAGTCGTTTCCGGAATCGCCGGTGCCATCGGCGGCGTTCGCCGCGCAGAAGAAGTAGACCGTGCCGGCTGAAGATGCCGGAGCCTGCCACGAGAACGTCCACTGCACCGGGCCGCCGAGCCCGGACCGCGTTCCGACCGAGGTGTGTTCCACATAACGGCGCGTGGCGAAGTCGCCGGCCTCGCCCATCAAAATCTGCAGCGTGTCGGGGTTCGGAAGCACGAACGTTCCCACTCCGGTGCCGTCGCTCGCGCGCACGGCCGTGATCTGGAATCCCCACTTGCGCGTCGCGGAATACGAAGTCGAGTCGCTGTTCACGCGAACGGTGATGGGATAGGTCTGACCGGGCGCATAGACGGCCGGCGCGCCGAGGATCGCGACGCCACCGCCCGGCGTGTCGAGATTGTCGCCACCGGCGTAGTGGCAGAGCGTGCAGTTCCACTCGTCAGGCTTGCCGCCGACGGCGGGCGCACCTGTCGAAGACGCGATGGGGCCGTGCGAGGATTGGATGGAGGCGAACGCGATCGTGGTTCCCGCCAGCAGCAGGAGCACGGCGAATGCGTTGGCAAGCCGGGAGAACACGGGGACTCCATTGCATGGGTGTCGTTCGAGGGATGCGCAGGCCGCATCAATGGTACCTGACGGGGCGACCGGTGAGGAACCCGAAACTATGGAGAGGTTGCGAGGAAGCGCCCGCAATGCGGTCGGGCTCCTCTGAGGTCCGCGAGCTCAGCTCCACCGGGATCCGCGGCTTTCGGATTGATCCCGCCGCGCGTATCGGCCACATTACCGTTCCATCGGCGACCGGGACGCCCCATTCCGGGTTCGAACCGCAGGCCGCCGGCCGAGGTCATGCATGTCCCGATCGTCACGAACCAGCCGGCGCCGGTTTCTCATGCTGGTCGGCGCCGCAGGGTTGTCCACGTCGCTCATCGCTCCGGCCGTTCTCGCCCAGGGCCGGGCCCGCAAGGTCGAGAAACCTCCGCTCAAGCCGGAGCCGGCCGCACCCGCAAAGACCGACGGTGCCACGCCGCCGGCTCCGCCTTCGGAGTTCGCCGAGGACGCTCGCGCGGTCGCACTCATCATCGAGCGACGCTACGGCAAGCATCTCGACGCGAATCAGCTCGAGCAGATCACGAAGGAACTCGACGGCCGCATGCAGGCCGGCAAACTGCTGCGGGCGGTGAAGCTCGGCAATCACGACGAACCGGACTTCGCGTTCCATGCCTGAGCGCGCGACTGCTTCGACGCCGCGACGCGGCGCAAGTGCGCTCACCTTCCTGCCGCTGCGCGAACTCGGAGCGCGGTTGCGCTCGGGCCGCGTGACATCGCTGCAGCTCACGGAGCTCAGCCTCTCGCGCCTCCAGACTCTGGGTCCGCGCTATCACGCGGTCGTCACGTTGATGCGCGACTCCGCGCTGCGCGCCGCGCGCGCGGCCGATCGCGAGCTCAAGGCCGGCAAGTCGCGCGGTCCGCTGCACGGGATTCCATTCGGAGTGAAGGATCTGCTCGCCACCCGCGGGGTGCCGACCACGTGGGGTGCGGCGCCCTATCGATCGCAGGTGTTCGACCACGACGCGACGGTGGTCGAACGCTTGCGCGATGCGGGCGCGATCCTGGTGGCGAAGCTCGCGATGGTCGAGCTCGCCGGTGGCATGGGCTACAACCACGCGGATGCGTCGTTCACTGGCCCCGGCCTCACACCGTGGAACACGAAGTTCTGGAGCGGCGGCAGCTCGAGCGGTCCGGGCTCGGCCGTTGCGGCGGGACTGGTTCCGTTCGCGATCGGTTCCGAAACCTCGGGCTCGATCATCACGCCCGCGTCCTATTGCGGCGTGAGTGGCCTGCGTCCGACCTACGGACTCGTGAGCCGGCACGGTGCGATGGCGCTGTGCTGGACTCTCGACAAGCTCGGACCCATGTGCCGCAGCGCGGACGATTGCGGTTTCGTGCTGGCCGCAATCGCCGGGCGCGATGCGTTGGATCCGACTTCGGTCGACGGAGGCTATCAGCACGCCGACGACGCGTCCCGCGACAAGCGCTTTCGCCTCGCGGTGCCGAAGGGCGTCGTTGAAAAAGTGCAGCCGGCGGTGCGCGACAACTTCGAGCGCGCGCTCACGGCAATGGCGGATGTTGCCGACGTCACGCGCGACGTCGAGTGGCCGGACTTCCCGTGGGGACCGTCGGTGTCGGCGATCGTGGGCGCCGAGGGAGCGACCGCGTTCATCGATCTGATCGAGTCCGGCCGCGTGAAGGAGCTGCGCTGCCCCAAAGACCGTCATGGTGGCTATGCTGCGACGATGATCCCGGCCGTCGACTATCTGCAGGCGATGCGTCTGCGCGCGCCGATGAAGCGCGCGGTCGCGACCCTGTTCGAACGCTTCGATGCGATCGTTTCGCCGGGCCGCGCGACCGTGGCGTATCCCACCGATCGCAATTTCGAAGATGCCTATCCCGGCGTGAGCGGCGGACCGCCGCTGATCCCGGCCGGAAACCTGTGTGGCCTGCCCGCGCTGTGCGTGCCGAGCGGATTCGGCGAGAACGGCCTGCCGACTTCGATCGCGTTCATGGGACCGGCATTCTCCGAGCGCGAGTTGATCGATCTCGGACGCCTGTATCAATCGCGCACCGACTGGCACACGAAGACACCGCCCGGGACGTGATTCGAATGCCGGTGTGCTTTCCATCGCTCATGATCGTGTCGTTGGCATCGACGAAGCGATCCGACCCATTCCCCCACCAGGAGGTCTCATGAAGTTCTCGATCACGCAGGTTGTCGTCGTCGCCGGTGTGGTTGCGCTGCTCACCGGATGCAGTGGCGACATGGCGAAGCAGCTCAGGAGCAACCCCGCCATGCAGGCGACGGTGATGGATGTGATCACCGGCGATGCGTCGATGGCGGGCCAGATGATGGATCACCTGTTGTCGGGCGACTCGACGCGCGCGGTGGTGCTCGACAAGGTGCTGTCGGACGGTGCGGCATCTCAGGACGTGATGGGCCGGGTCGCTCGCGATCAGACCATGATCGACGGAGTGCTCAATCTCGCGGCTCAGGACACGGTGATGAAGAGCCACCTGATGGGCGTGCTGCAGGGGATGAAGATGATGCAGTGACGCCGCGGCGTCAGGCGGCCGCGGCTTTCGCGTCGGCGCGCATGCGATCGAACGCGCGGTCCAGCTCGGCTCGAGTCGCAAGGCGCTGGCCGGCGATCGAAATCTTCAGCAATTGCTCGAGCGTGCGATCGTCGAGCGTGTGCCCGCTCGCACTCACGATGCCGGCGACGATCGGCATCAGTCCGCGCAGGGCGTTCGGGAGTTCATCGGTATTGCCGCTCCAGTTCGCGCGCAGATATTCGCCCGCGCGCTCGCTCACGAGCATCGAGACTTCCTTCAGCCGCCCGAGATCGATGCCCGACGCCATCAGCTTTCGCCGGAAGATCCACGTGAGCACGAAAATGTTCGTCCCCAGCATGATCAAGGTGCCAGCCCAGAACAAGCTCGACATACGCGTTCCTCCTTCAGAGGTCTGCTGGGGATATCGGCATGGGCTGGCGAAGGCTCAAGCCGGCGGCATTGCCGGGGTCTGTTTTCATGCACTCCGCACGTTTTGGCCGGCGGCCGTTCGCGAAACGCATCAACTTGGGGCTGCGGGCCACGCAACATGAACGCACAGCGCTACGCTGCGCAGCTCTTCGATTCCGCCCATCCGATGGGAACGCCGGCCACGGTGTGGGTGACCTCGGGTGGCCTGCACGTGGAAACGCGCGACGGAGCCGAGCACGCGACCTGGTCGTTCGATGTTCTCCGTCCTGCGGGGCGCGCCGTTCGCGGCGAACCCGTGCGTCTCGAGCGCGGACCTGGCGCCTCCGAAGTGATCGTGGCGCCGGATCCCGCGCTGCTCTCGGAGCTGCGCCGTGCGTCGCCGTCGTTCGCCGCGCATGCGCCCGCGCCGCGGGCCGGCTTCACGGCAGGCTTCGCGCTCTCGGCGCTGGCTGTGGTGATCGCGGCCGCGGTCGCGGCCTACGTGTGGGGCATCCCCGCACTTGCCTCCCTGGCCGCGCGACAGGTGCCGGTCGCCTGGGAGCGCGAGCTGGGCGATGCCGCGCTCGCATCGCTGGCGCCGCCCGGCGCGCGGATCGACGATCCGATCATCACCGCGCCCGTGAACGCGATCGTCGATCGGCTGCACGCGGCTTCCGGCGCCTCCGATCCGTTTCGAGTCGTGGTCGTCGATCGTCCCGAGGTGAACGCGCTCGCCGCGCCCGGCGGGGTGATCGTCGTGTTTCGCGGCCTGCTCGAGTTCAGCGGCGGTCCGGACGAAGTCGCGGGCGTGCTTGCGCACGAGATCCAGCACGTGCTGAAACGCCACGTGCTGCGCGGTCTGCTGCAGCGGGCATCACTCGCGGTGGTGCTGGCGGTGCTCGCCGGCGATGCGGGCGGAACGCTGGCGACGCAACTTGCTCAGGGTCTCGGCGATCTGTCCTACAGCCGCGGCATCGAAGAGGAAGCCGACGCCACGGGCTATGCATTGATGCGCGCGGCGGCGATCGATCCGGCCGCGATGCCCGAGTTCTTCGAGCGCCTCGGGAAGAAGCGGAGCGGCTCTGCCGGTCTCGAGTTCCTCTCCACGCACCCGGCGACGGAAGCGCGCGCGAAGAAGCTCCGCGCACGCATCGCTTCCGATCCGCCCATTGCTGCGCGCGAGGTCATCACGCCGGAAGCCTGGCAGCAGATGATCGCAGCGCTCAAGCGCAAGGACTCGAAACCGTGACGATGCGCGAGCCGCGCGCAACTCCGCGCGGCCCGCATTCGCGCATCTTACGAGCGTTGCCGACTCTCGACCGGCGTGACCTCGAGGTCGCGCTTCACGCCGCGTCTCAGGATCGTGAGCACGGTTCCGACTCCGATGCGCGCGTCGGTCAGCACGCGATGCAGGTCGTCGACTCCGTGAATCGGACGGCCGTCGAATGCCACGACGATGTCTCCGTCCATGAGCCCCGCCGTGTGCGCGGGGCTGCCGGACTCGACGTGCACCACCATCAGCGCGTGCTCCGAATCGATGCCATGCGCGCGCAACGTGCGGCGCTGCAGGCGCACGTGCTGGCCGCCGATGCCGAGGTGCGCGCGGCGGATGCGGCCGTCGCGGATCAGCATGCTCGCGACCCAGCGCGCGGTGTTCGAGGGAATCGCGAAACACAGTCCCTGCGCCGGGAGGATCACCGCGGTGTTCACGCCGATCACGCGGCCGCGCGAATCGACGAGCGGGCCGCCGGAGTTGCCGGGATTGAGTGCCGCGTCGGTCTGGATGATGTTGTCCATCAGGCGTCCGGAGCTGGACCGCAGAGTGCGTCCGAGCGCGCTCACGACGCCGGCCGTGACCGTGGTCTGGAAGCCGAACGGATTGCCGATCGCGACCACGAGCTGGCCGGGTTTGAGCGCTTCGGAGTTGCCGAGCTCGGCCGCGGGCAGGTCCGGCGACGTCACGCGCAACACCGCGAGATCGGTGTCGGGATCGTCGCCCACCAGATCGGCGGGCAGCGTGCGGCCGTCCTGCGTGATCGCATCGATCCGGTGCGCCTTGTGGATGACGTGGCTGTTGGTGAGGATCAGTCCGTCGTGCGTGAAGAGGAATCCCGATCCGCTTCCGCCGCCGCGCGGCCCGCGCGCGCCCGGCTGTGCCGAGTGCCGGACTTCGATCTTGAGCACCGAGGGACCGACTTGCTCCACCACGCGCGTGACCGCACTGGAGTAGGCGTCGAGCAATTCATCGTCGGCGGGAGCCGGGGCGATCGGTTCGGGTTCGGGAAGCGAGGCGAAGTCGCCGGAAGAGATGAGGCGCAACTGAGGTCGCATTCGAAGTCCTAGGGAGGGTCCCGGTTGGGCCGGGCACAGGTGGGAAACACCGCGAGGACCCTTGGATGCGCGAAGGCGCCGAATCGACTCGGACGGGATTTCGAGGCCCGATTGCCGGGGGCAGGCTTGCCCTCCGTGCGCTGCTAGGAAACCGGCTGATCCGCCGGACGGCCGGTACGCGTCACGCGCTGCACGGTGAACGTCGTGGTTCCCTCGGCGTGGGCAGTGGCATCCGCGAGCACGATCGCCACCGGCATCGAGGCGACCAGCACGCGGGCGCGTGCGGTTTCGGATGCTGGAAAGCGCAGCAGCCAGCGGGCGATCACACTTTCGGCGTCGGCGGCGACCACGGCGCAGAGCACGATCGGCACCGATGCGCACGCGGCGAGCAACCGGCCGTCGAACGCGCCGCGCGCATCGATGGCGAGGGCATGGGGGCGCGTCGTGCCCACGGCAGCATCCAGCGTTGCGAACGAAGACGTGATCACGACGCCCGCCGATTCATTCGGCGCGAGTGACGGATCGTCGGTCACGATCAGCGTCGTGATCCCGCGCGTGTCACTCAGTCGCGCGACGAGCGACGAGAGCAGGGTGTGCGCCGCGGCGGAGTCGGGTGCGGCGGCGAGCAGCAGGCCCGGTGCCGAGCACACGGCATCGATCAGCTCGAACGGACCGCGCACCTGCGCCGGGTTCGGTGGCGCGGCGATGGCGAGCCACAGGCACTCGGTCTCGCCCGCCACGATCTCGAGCAGCAGCGTGCGTCCGCGATGCCGAACGCGCGCGGCGTTCACGGCCGCGGTCGCAGGCGCGTTCACGCCCGGAAGCGGCATCGGTGCACCGGCAACGCGCAACGTGGTCGCGGCGTGCATGCGCGCCTTGAACGCGCGATAGGTCGTCTCTTCGACTGGGATCTCCGGTCCGATCGGTCGCCACGCGTTTCCCGAGCAGATGCGCGCCGGTGCTCCCTCTCGCACCAGCAACCGATCGCCGGGCAAAACGAGCGCGTCGAGCCACGCCTCTTCGCTGGCCGGAGCTCCGCGCGCTTCCGACGACGCATCGCGCGTGACGCGTGTGAATTCCTCGCGCAGCAGATCGAACTTGCTCTGGTGCTCGACGAGCTTCGCGGTTTCGCTTCCGACGCCGCCTTCGCCAGCTTCGGGGCCGGCTTCGTCGATGCGGCGCGCCGCTTCGAGCATGATTGCTTCGGTGCCGCCTTCGATGGTCGCGGCACCCGGCAGCGGGCCGCCGTGAAAGTCGAAGCGCCCGCGCCGCCACGCGAACACCGCGAACGCGGCGTCCTCGCCGTCGTGCTGCTTCTCGTCGATGGCGTTCACGAGCTGGCCGTCGCGAAACCACAGCGAGCCACGGCGTCCTTCGGAGGTCACGGTCATCACGCCGGTCGCGCGGTTCAGCAGCAACAGCTGCCCGATGTCGAACAGGCTGATGAGTCCGAGTTCGCCGGCGAGCGACCCGGGATCCCTCACCATCTCAAGCCGCCGCGCGGTTGGAAGTGGGGCCGGTCCGGGCGAGGCTGCCCAGCAACTCGCGGTTCGACAGATGGTTCGCGGCGTCTTCGGCGTGGATCGCGCCGGTGCGGACCAGATGCAGAATGCTCTCGTCCATCGTCTGCATGCCGTCTTTGCGGCCGGTCTGGATCACACTGCCGAGCTGGAACGTCTTCTTCTCGCGGATCAGCGCCTGCACCGGCTGGGTGCTCGTCAGAACTTCGAGCGCGAGCACGCGACCCGCGCCGTCCTTGCGGCGCAGCAGACGCTGAGCGAGCACCGCCTTCAGCGACTCCGACATCATGAGCCGCACCTGAGCCTGGCGCTCGCCTTCGAACGAATCGAGGATGCGATCGACGGTCTGGGCCGCGCTCATGGTGTGGAGCGTGGCGAACACCAGCTGCCCGGTCGCGGCGGCGGTGATCGCGAGCGCCATGGTGTCGGTGTCGCGCATCTCGCCGACCATGATGACGTCGGGATCCTCGCGCAGCGCGCCGTGAAGGCCCTGCACGAAACTCGGCGTGTTGCGTCCGATCTCGCGCTGCGTGACGAGCGACTGCTGATTCTCGTGGCGGTATTCGATCGGATCCTCGAGCGTGAGGATGTGCTTCTTCTGGGTGCGGTTGATGTGGTTGATGAGCGCCGCGAGTGTGCTCGACTTGCCGGTGCCCGGAGGACCGGTGACGACCACCAGGCCACGCTGCAACTCGGCGAGCCGCGTCACCGACTCCGGAAGTCCGAGTTGTTCGAACGTCGGAACTTCGTTCGGAAGGATGCGGAACGCGCCGGCCACTCCGCGGCTCTGCTCGTAGATGTTGCAGCGCACACGCACCACGCCCGGGATCTCGTAGGAGAAGTCGACGTCCTTCGCGATGTCGTAGCGCGCGCGCGTCTGCGGATCCATGATCTCGAACAGCAGCAGCTCGCTGATCTCGGGCGTGAGTCGCTCGTAGGGAATCGACATCATCTCGCCGTTGATGCGCACGATGGGCGGGGATCCCGCGCTCATGTGCAGGTCGGAAGCCCCCTGCTCTTTCACCAGATTGAGGATGGCGTCGATGCGTGCCATGTGCGGGGTTCTCCGGGAACGAACAAGACGTTGCGGCCGCAGCAGGTGAGGACTCCGGGGCCGCTCCGGAGGAAGGCGTGGGAGATCATGAATGTTATCGGCCGCGGGGGCCGGACAATCAAGGGTCTCGGCAGCGTGGGCCGCCGGGCCGCGGGCATTGAGGTAACGCAGGTTGTGCGCCGTTGAGCGGCCGTTGCCGGCACGTGTTCCCGCTCAACCGGACGCGCCCGGCGTCCGATAACACCGGTAGCCTTCTCGAGGAGCATCGATGCCGGAATACGTCGCCAAATACCGGGCATCCGTCCGGATATGCCTTCCCGGACAGGATCCGCTCGACGGGCGGGTCGCGCTCAGCCCCCATTCGCGCACGCGACAGGGGACGGAGACGATTCTCGAACTGCTCAACTCACCCCAGCGCGTGATCCCGTTCGAACTGCCCCACACGGTATTGCTCATCACGCGCCTCAACATCGAGTGGGTGCTGGCCGCTGCCGACGTGGAAGCGGATCTCGTGTGCCCGCGCAGCTATGTCGTGAGCCGCGAGGAATCGGTCGAGGTCACGTTCAACGACGGACGCGCGATCGACGGCATGATCCAGATGGAACTTCCCGAGGGCATGAATCGCGCCTCCGACTTCCTCAACTGTCCGGACGATTTCTTCCCGCTGCGCACACGGCTCGGTGTGGCGATCGTGAACAAGGCCTGCATTCGAGAAACACGCGTGCACGCGGCGTCACCTAAGGCGATCTCCACCCGCGAATACTAGGCCGCCGGGAAGTTGCGACGTCTGATGCGGGGGCAGTAGCATCAGGGCGAACTCCACCTGCGAGGAGCCCCCATGCATACGCTCAAACCTGCGCGCCTCAAGCCCGGCGTGACCCTCGAAACTCTGCCCGGCCCGCGCGCGGCCGACACTTCCGGCGCCGCTGAAGCGCGGGTCATTCGCGGATCGGCGCTGATCTTCTGGGATCCGAAGGTGCCCGGGAAGAAGCTGGACGCGATCGACACCGATCAGATCACGCCTGCCGCCGACTGCGTTTCCGAAAGTCTCGAAACGCTCGATGTGCGCTGGAAGGCCGGTTCATTCCGCTACCTGATGCCCGACTTCCGCGCGCGTGTGCACCGTGGCGAGACGTTCGTGATCGCGGGCGACCGGTTCGCGATCGGCAGCTCGCGCGAGATGACGCCGGCCGGACTCAAAGGCGTCGGCGACGAAGCGGGGCTCGAGATGGTGGTCGTCGCCGGAAACAACATGGGCGACATCTTCCGGCGCAACGCGTTCAATCTCGGGCTGCATGTCGTGCAGAGTCCCGAGGCGGTTGCGGACGCCCAGGAAGGGGATCGCTTCGCGTTCGATCCGGCATCGCGCACGCTCACGAACGAAACGCGGCAGCGCACCTACACGCCGATTCCGCTGACGCCCAAGGAGGACGAGATCCGCCAGAGCGGCGGCATCTTCGCGATCGGACGCCGCGAGTTCCGCGAGTCGGTCGCCCGCGTTCCCGAGATCGTGTGGCCGGATGCCGCGACCGCGCGCAAGCTGACGACCACGGAGCAGATCCTGTGGGCGCATCGCGTCGACAAGCAGGCGCGGATCGAACCCGGCGCCACGGTGCGCGTCTACGCCGACCTGCTGCCCGCTTCGGACGGCACCGCGCCGTTCTCGATCCACACGTTCAATCAGATCACCGGCGGTGCCGCGATCCTTCCGCGCCAGCTCGCAATCGCGAACGATCATTTCGTGTTCACCGGCGTCGACGCCGACGACAAGCAGACTTCGATCGGTCGCGCGTTCGCAGAACTCCACGACATTCAGCGCCCGTACTACGCGACGCCGGGCGACGGCATCTTTCACTTCTATTTTCCCGAGCAGGGACTCGTGATGCCGGGACAGTTCATCCCCGGCGCCGACTCGCATTCGCGCGCGTACGGCGCCTACGGCGCGGTCGGCATCGGCGTCGGATCCACCACGCTCGGATTCGGGTGGTCGACCGGCTACATCTACTTCACCGTACCCAAGCAGCGACGCGTGATCTTCCGTGGCGAATTGCAGCCGTGGGTGACGGGGAAGGACATCGTGCTCGCGCTGCTGCGCCGCTGGGGTGCGAAACAATCGCAGGGCATGTCGGTGGAATTCGTCGACGCCGCGAAGCAGCTTCCGATCTCGTTCCGCAACACGATGTGCAACATGATGGCCGAGGCCGAGGCGATGAACGGGATCTTCGCCGCCGACGAGATCACCGAAGCGTGGTTCCGCGCCAAGGGCATGACCGCGCTTCCGTATCCGCGGATCGCGCCCGGCGCCGATGCGCACTACGAGATCGACGAGACCTTCGAGCTGGCCGAAGTCGCGCCGATGATCGCCAAGCCCTTCAGCCCCGGCAATGCGTTCGGCGCCGATGAAGTCGCGCGCGAACGTCTCACGTTCGACAAGGCGATGATCGGATCGTGCACCAACGGTGGTTACGACGATCTCCTGAGCGCGGCACTTGTGCTGCACGCGGCGCGCGCGCGCGGGATCACGAAGGCCGCGCGTCCGTTCATCATCTTTCCGGGTTCGGGCGGCGTGAAGCGCCAGATCGAAACGCCGGATCCGCGACTCGACGGCGAATCGATCGCGAGCGTCTTCCGCAGCGTAGGCGGGCTGATCCGCGAGTCGTGGTGCGGCCCGTGTTTCGGTCAGGGCCCGGATGCGCTGACCGCCGGCCAGCGTGCGATCACGAGCTTCAATCGCAACTGGACGAACCGCATGGGCGTGGGCGGCGAGGGTTATCTCGCGAGCCCCGCGGTGGTCGCGGCGAGTGCGCTGCTCGGATACATGGGACCGCCGAGCGAACTCGGCCTGGAATGGGTGGCTGAAGCGTTCGGAGTATGAACCGGGCTGCACGGCTCGCGCTGGCGGCAGGGTCGGCCGTGATCGTGACGTCGTGCGGGTCGCAGCCGTCGCCCGATCGCATTCACACGTCGGATCCGGTCGCGACGATCGATGCGAAAGCGTCCTATCTCGAGGGTGTCGAGTTGGTGAGGAGCGATCGCCCGCATGACGCGCTGCCCTACTTTCGCGCGGCACTCGCGCAGCGTCCCGACCTGTGGCAGATCCACGCCGACTATGCTGCCGCGCTGATGAACGCCGCGGTCGCGACCATGCCTCGCCGCGGGATGCTGATTCCCAGTGTTCGTTCGACACCGGAGCGCGTGGCGTTCGTGACCGAGGCCTCAGGGCGATTCGATCGCGCCGAAGTTCTGGCGCCAACGGCGAACGATCGCGCGTTCGTCCTGCGTCACCGTGCCACCGCGCTCGCCGCGTGGGGGCTGACGTGGGATGCTGGCGCATACGAACACCGTGCGAAATTCGAGGAATCGGCCGCGCGAAGTCCCATCGGCCCGTAGTTCGCACGCCCATTTACGAGGAGCGCCGCATGCCGCGTCCGATCAAAGATCCGTTGACCTGGCTCTACCCGCCGATCGAGCCGAATCGAACCGGACGGCTGCCGGTATCCGGCGGCCACGATCTCTATTACGAAGAAAGCGGCAATCCCGATGGAAAGCCGGCGGTGTTCCTGCACGGCGGCCCGGGTGGCGCGACCAACTCGATGCATCGGCGGTTCTTCGATCCCGAGGCCTATCGCATCGTGCTGTTCGATCAGCGTGGTTGCGGCAAGAGCACGCCGCACGCGAGCCTCGAAGCGAACACGACCTGGGATCTGGTCGCGGACATCGAGCGCCTGCGCGAAACGCTCGGCATCGACCGCTGGTTGGTGTTCGGCGGGAGTTGGGGTTCGACGCTGGCGCTCGCCTATTCGCAGCGCCATCCCGATCGCGTCACCGAGATCGTGCTGCGTGGGATCTTCCTCGTGCGTCCGCACGAACTGAAGTGGTTCTACGAACGCGGCGGCACGTCGTTCATCTATCCCGATCTGTGGGAACGATTCGTCGAGCACATCCCGCCGGCAGAGCGCGGCGATCTCATGACGGCGTATCACCGGCGTCTGATCAGTCCGGATCGGGCCGTCCAGATCGAGGCGGCGCGCCGGTGGAGTTCATGGGAGGGTGCCACGTCCAAGCTGATCCCGGATTCATCGCTGGTCGCGAACATGGAGGAGGATTCGACGGCGCTCGCCATGGCGCGCATCGAGGCGCACTACTTCGTGAACAAAGGCTTTCTCGAAACCGAAGACCAACTGCTGCGCGATGTGGAGCGCATCCGTCACAATCCCGCGGTCATCGTGCAGGGCCGCTACGATGTCGTGTGCCCGCCGACCAGCGCATGGGATCTGCACCGCGCGTGGCCCGAGGCGGACTTCATCATGACGCCGGACAGCGGCCACAGTGCCTTCGAGCCGCCCAACTCACGCGCGCTGGTGGCGGCGACGGATCGATTCTCGGGAAGATAGGGGCCGGGGCTCTGCGCAATCGCGGATGCGACGCGTGGCAATCCACGCGACCCGAGCCGCCGGCGATGCGCGGGGCTACTTCCGCTCCGCGATCAACTCGACGCCCTGCGTCGCGAGCACGAAACGCGGTGCGGGACAGGAATGGCCTTCCTCATGAATAGACCCGGCTAGTAGTCGATACGGACGAAACGATTACTCCAACTGAGACTTCCAGCATCGACGCGCACAAAGTAGACGCCGGCTGTTGACGGGGCGTTGCCTTTGCTCCGGCCGTCCCAGTCGAGGGCTTGCCAACCGGCGCTTCTATCTACAGTCCTCACTAAAATCGTCCGGCCAGCAACATCCTGGATCTGCACGGTTGCATATCCCGGCTGGGGCTGAAACCAGCGAAACTGAACCGACGTGCGGAAAGGGTTCGGCTGGACGCTGGCCGTGAGTTGCCCGTCAGGCACCTGAGGTGAGACGCCTACCGTGGTGGAATCGGTGATCGTCACTACCCGACCCTTTGAAGGGATGTCGTCGACCAGGGCGAAGAGCATGTAATGCCCCGTCGGAGCCGCATACAAGTCCGCAGGAACCGCGGCAGTGACGGAACTGCCCTGCTGCGTGAACGAGAGGGGCACAATGAGTGGCAGACCCCCATCGACATAATGGGTCACCGCTCCCATGCCCACGAGAACGACGCCGGTCACGCCATCGGTGCGGCTCACGGTCAGATTGAAGCTGCCGCCATGGGGGAGGCTGGTGGTGGAGAGCGCACCGATCAGGGGACGAACTCCTCGAAACAGATAAGGCGGCTCGAATGCCTCGATGTCGTTGCTCACGCCTGGATTTGCCGGGCCGCCGGTTCCAGCAGAGGTAATTACGCGACCGTCCGGAATGAGCAATGTGGTCGCGTGATATTCTCGGAACCAAGCCGTGTCGGCGCAGCGACGCCAGCTATTGGTTGCGGCGTCGAACAGATCGGTCAGTTTCGTTTGGCCATAGGAGTTGGTCGGAATGCCGTGGGCTGTGTCCTCGAGTTTTCCGCCGGCAACGAGGATCTGACCCGTCGGCAGGAGCACCGCCTCAGGTTGAGAACGAGTCACGCTGGCATTCGCACCGAGTGACCAAGTTCCCGCCGCCGGATCATAGAACTCGATCATGCTCGGCGACATGAGGGTGCCTCGATAGATTCCCACCGCACAGGCTCGACCATCGGCCAGCCGGAAGAGCGAGTGGTCGGAGTGCCCGGGCCAGAAACGATTCGTCTGGACCATGGGGCTGGTATCGTCCCACCGGTTGAGGGCGGAGTCGTAGAGCTGCGGTGGCCACCATGTCCGCAGGACCTTCCCATTGCGTAAGAGCACCGCTGGCGTGTACTCCGCCGAATTGGACATGGAGGCTGCGACGGTCCACGTCCGATTACGAGGATCGTAGATTTCGCAAGTCTCGGTGCGTTGCGCGTTGGGGCGCTGTCCTCCGCCCATGACCAAGAAGCGCCCATCGCCGAGGCGAGCCATGCCGGGGTACCAGCGCTGCTCGTTGAGGAGCGGCAGCACCTCCCAGGTGCTGTTCGCTGGATCGAACGCCTTGACCATGCGCGTCGCGTCGCGGAAATCGCCGGTGTCTTGACCGCCGATGAAGATCAGCCGGCCGTCCGGCAAGAGCGAAGGAATGTGGCAGCCCTGAATCGACGATGAGCCGGGCGGAAAGGACTTCACGCGCGTGACCGGGTCGAAGAGTACGGGATCTCTCGTGTCGTGACAGAAGAAGATGCGGCCGTCCGGGAGCAGGCTGGCGGAGTTCGTGGCATAGAGATTCTCGGGGTCCGTATTCCCGATCGTGGTCCAGCGACCGGGATGGTCGTCCCGCCCGAGCAGGAAGTCAGTGACGACCTCGGCGACACCGACGACGCGCAGAGATTCTCGGTAGGCATAGCCCAGCCGCGAGGCGCCAATGAGCCACGTGCCTGCGGACACGTTTTCGAATCGGTAGGTGCCGTCGATCGTGCTGCGGTTTTCGAGCACGGTCGAGGTGTCGGGGTTGATGAGAGTGACCCTGGCGCCGGCGAGCATCGGGCTGTCCCATCCCGCGACCGTGCCGCGGACGGTGGCCGCCTGCGTGGCAGAAGCCGCCAGGAAGAAGACGAGACCATGGGCAGCGATGGTCTTGAGCATCGGCAATATCCTCACGCGACCCATCCTATTCGGTTACGACGAACAACCGGGACACGGCTTTCCCTGATGCCGCCAAGCGCGCGAAGTACACCCCGGCGGGCAACGGTCGGCCGCTTCGATCTGTCGGCTTCCAGCGCTGCGTGACCTCACCCGCTGCCCGGCGTCCGTTCACCAGCACAGCGAGCAACCTGCCGGTCACGTCGTGCACGGTGAGCCGCATCGTCGATTCCGAAGGTAACGAGCACCCGATGTCGACGAAGTCGCGAGAAGGATTCGGCCAAGGTGCACGAAGTTGAACCAGGCCACTGAATCCCTGCGATCCAACTCCGGTCGACCGGCACTCTGCCGGCGGCGCAGGTTCGCCCGGAGCGGTCCACGCCTCGACAAAGAGACTCCAATCGGCGCAGTCGATGTCGCCATCCGCATCGAAGTCGCCGGACTCGCAGTTGCGGCCGGGAGGTCCTGCGTTCGGACCGGTGAAGCAGATCTCGAAGGAGTCGAGGTCCGCGGGATCGACGTCGTTGTCCTGGTTGAAGTCGCCGAAGCGGATGAGAATCCTGACCATGCGCGACACCGAGGGAACGCCGGTCGCGTCAGTGACGAAGAGCATGTAGAAACCCGGCGGCGCCAGGTTCGCGTTGGCGGGTGCCGGAACATCGACGGTCCCCTCCTCCGCGACTTGGATGAGGCGTACATATCTCTGGCTCATGTTGTTCGAATGCGTCACGGCCGAAGGCGCGATCAACGAAATCGTGAACGGTCCTGTTCCGCTGGCGAAGGTGACTGGGAACGTGTCGCCGTAGGCGATGGCCGCCGGGGCGGAGTTGATGACCGGGCGCGGCCCGGCAAATAAGTAAGGCGGTGAGTAGATCTCGCCTGAAGGGTGGTAATCGCCACCGGCCGACAAGACACGCCCGTCGGGAAGCAGGAGCGCCGTGGAGTGGTACATTCGCGCGACGCGGTGGGACGCGACGGCATCCCACACGGACGTGGCCGGATCGAAGATCTCCGGGGCCATCACCGAATCACCGACTCCGCCAGCGGTGTTCCTTCTGCCTCCTACGACCAGCACTTTGGTGTCCGGAAGCAGTACCGCGTTGTGCTGGATGCGACGAGTCAGCATGTGCGGGCCGATGACCCATGTCGGCGTCGGGGCGGACAGATCGATCGTTTCGACCGAATTGGTCGGCGTACCGCTGGTCTCGACATAGCCACCCATGAGCATCACTCGATTCAACGTCGGTGGAAGCAGAACCGAGGGCGCTTCGTAGCGTGCTGGCGCGTTGGTCGTGGCCACCGGCGTCCACACGAGTGTGGCGGGATTGTAAGTCTCCGTTTGCGAGTCAGGCCCCGAGCGGAAAACCACCCCGCTCGGCATCACGTGCAAGTTCGGGTAGTCGGGCATCAGTCTCTGCCCGATCAGCTCCCAGTTCGAGCTACCGTTGGGATCCCAACGCTCGATGTCCGTGTTGAGCGCGCCCGAGGTGCCGTCGACTCCGGACATGGTCACGATGCGGCCGTCGGGGAGCGTGACATTGGTCGGATACCAGCGGCCGTCGGCCATGTCCGCGACCGGGATCCATGCCAATGTATACGGGTCGAAAATGGCAGCGCGCTTCGAGCCCAGGAGCGGGTTGAACTGAAGCGTGCCTCCCGCGACGAGCAAACGTCCATCTGGAAGGAAACTGTGCCCTGCACAATCGAGGTTCCATCCAGCCGGAGGCGGCACGTTGGTGAGTGCCAACGTTTGGGGATCGAGGACCCATGCGTGTATGCCCGGAACCCCGTGTTCGGCCGAGAACAGCAGGATGTGGCCTGTCGGGAGGAGGCTCGAATGGATCGCGATGAGGGGCAGGTTGAAGAGCGGTGACCATTGGCCATCCTGCGCAGGGGTCTGGCCGAAAACAGCTCGATCCGGGGCGAAGAGGAGTACTGCCGCCATCAGGACGGACCAGCGGGTGGAGGATCTCAGCATGAAGGACTCCTTCCGGACGGGTTTTGTCACGCGATTATAGCCCGAACAGCCGCTCCGCCCTGGCGACAAAGTTGAGAGGCGTCTACGGAAAGAATCCCGGCGGTTGGAGCATTTTCCTTAGGGTTCGACCTCGCGCAGCTACTGAGGAAGGCGGGACCCGATCTACGGAACGACCGTGAAACCACTCGCCCCGCCCACGACGGCTCGCCGTCTCGTCCTGACGGAACCAAAGAGGATGTTCCACTCGGCGGTTCTTCGATCCGCTACGATGTCCTGTGCCCGCCGACCAGCGCATGGGATCTGCACCGCGCGTCGCCCGAGGCGGACTTCATCATGACGCCGGACAGCGGCCACAGTGCCTTCGAGCCGCCCAACTCACGCGCGCTGTTGGCGGCGACGGATCGATTCTCGAAGAGATAGAAACCGGGTTCGAAACACGGCCTTCGCGAACGCGGCGCGATCACCGTCTCGATGATGATCGCGCCGCCGAGTCGCGGGTTTCGCGCGCGGCTATCTCCGTTCCGCGATCAACTCCACGCCCTGCGTCGCCAGCACGAAACGCGGGGCGGGACAGGAGTGGCCTTCCTCGGTCGCCTCGTCGTGCGCGTGCGGAAGTGCGGTGACGATACCCTGGACGATCACCTTGCGCCCCGCGCAATCCTTGGGCAGCAACACAGATTCGTCGAGGCTCTTCGCCATGAAGGTCACGCCGTTCGCATCCTCGATGTCGACCCAGCAACCGCGGCCCTGGCAGACATCCTTGACCGTGCCTTCCAGCCTCAGCACCTTGCCCTGGAACTTCTCCGGATGCTTCGCGAGCCGCTGAATGCGAACCGGTTTTCGCACGGTGATCGGAGATCCGGCTCGAAACGGATCGCCCGCCGTCTTTGGATTCGACGCGACGCCGGACCCGATGATCAGTGAGAATGCGACGAGCAGTGGGGCAACAAGCGGGGGCAGGCCACGCATGTTCGATCCTTTCGGCTGATCTCCGGATGACCGGAGGCAAGATGCAATTCGAACGCGCTGGAGTCGTTGCCGGCCCGGTGGAAAACGCCCGGATGCCAGCGAAGTACGAGCAAGTTATAGTCTCGGCGTCTGCGACTGCAAGGCACTTTTCGCCATCACGGGAGATCGCGAACCATGAAACCGGCGTTGGCGGAGAAGCTGCGGGCCTGGTGGTGGCATCGCCAGAACTGGACGGATCGCTCATGAGCCGGTCCGCCGCGGAAGTTCTCGAGCGCAGCGGCTGGTCGCGCTCGGTGGGCGGCGTCGGTCCCTATCTCACGCTGTTTGCCCGCGCGGGCATCGGCCGCGCCCAGGCGGATGCCGCGGCCGCGTCGCTCCAGATCCATGAACTGCCCGCGGCGCGCGGTTGCACCTACGTAGAGGTATCAGATCGCGCTCGTGAGTGGGATCGATGCGATGGTGCTGCTGCGCCAAGATCATCGCAGCCTGCTCGATGCGCGCGATCTCGAGCGCGAAGTGTTCGGCGACGACTCGTTCGCGACGACCTCGGCGATGCACGGTCGTTCAGCCTCGACAGTCCCGGAAGCCGCGACCCGCGAATCGCGGCCTTGCGCGGAGCATGACCGGAGGATTCGTGTTTCACCGTGTATTGCGATTGCTGAGCCTGATGTTCGTTGCCGCTGTCGTTGCCTCCTGTGCTTCACGACCGGCCGCGCTGACGCCTGCGGAACTGGATGCTTTGGGCGAACGCTACGCTCGCATGGTGCTCGCCATGGCGAAGCACGACCCTGATTACGTCGACGCGTTCTATGGTCCGCCGGAATGGAAAGCCGCGGCGGATCGCGACTCGATACCGCTCCCGCGAATCATCTCCACGACCCATTCGCTCGTCGCGCGCCTCGAGACTCCGGCGGCGCGCGGCGCTGACGAGCTCACCGTGCTGCGCCAACGTTTCCTGCGCCGGCAACTCCAGGCGCTCGCGTTCCGCGCGCGCATGCTGAACGGTGAGAAGTTCTCGTTCGATCAGGAGTCGCAGGCGCTCTACGACGCGGTCGCGCCGTCGCTCGTCGACTCGGTGTTCCGGCCCGCGCTCGCCACGCTCGACTCACTGCTGCCGGGCAGCGGTCCGCTCGTCGAGCGCTGGGAGCTCTATCGTGAAGCGTTCAAGATTCCCGCGGCGAAGCTCGACACGGTCTTCGCGGTCGCGATCGCGGAAGCGCGCCGCCGCACGATCGAACACATCACGCTGCCGGATTCCGAATCGTTCGTCGTCGAGTTCGTGAAGGGCCAGCCGTGGGGCGGCTACAACTGGTATCAGGGCGGATACCGCAGCCTGATTCAGGTGAACATCGACTTCCCGAGCTACATCGATCGGGCGCTGGACCTCGCGTGCCACGAAGGCTACCCAGGTCATCACGTCTACGGCGTGCTGCTGGAACAGGCGCTCGTGCGCGAGCGCGGATGGAAGGAGTTCACGATCTACCCGCTCATGGCGCCTCAGTCGCTGATCGCCGAGGGCACCGCTGTGATAGGCACTGATGTCGCATTTCCGGGCGCCGAGCTCGATCGCTTCACGAAGAACGTCCTGTGCCCGCTGGCGGGAATCGACACCAGCGCCTACGATCGCTTCGCGAAGATTTCCGACGCCATGCAGAGACTATCCATGACCGGCGTCGAAGGCGCGCGCCGCTGGATCGACGGGACGATGACTCGCGACCAGGCGCAGCAGTGGCTCATGGAGTACGCCGTTCGAACGCCCGAGCGCGCCGACAAGGATCTCCGCTTCGCCGAACGCTATGGGAGCTACGTGATCAACTACCGGCTCGGACGATCGATGGTGCTCGACTGGCTGGAGAAGAATGGTGGCGACGCCGCACATTCCGCGCGGCGCTGGGAGTTGTACCGCACACTGCTCGCTTCGCCGCGGCTACCAGAAGACCTGCGCACGGCAGGGTCGGAGGGATCGAGATGACGTGGCTCATGTGGCTCGGAATCGCGGTGGTGATCACCGCGCTGGCAGCGGTTACGGGAATCAAACCCAAAGGTACCCAGCACCTCGCGCGCACGCGCATGATGGGCATGGCCCGGCTGGCTCTCTTGATTCTGATCGTCGCGTGCGTCTATCTGGCATACCGCGCTCGCGGGGGGTGAACTCGCGGACGTCAAATACCGAGCACTTCGCCGGTCCGCGTGACCTGGAGCACCCACCGCTGGTCGTCATGAACACCCCGCAGCGCGAGATGATGACCGCGCGAGCGCATCAGGCTCTGTGCGCGCGCAAGGATTCCGATCGAGTGCGCGGACAGATGCCCGGTTTCCGCCAGATCGACGACCACTTCGTGCGCTCCGCGTTCGAGGAGACTCTCGAGACCGCGTTCGAGGGCATCGCACTCCTCACCTTCGTGCAGATTGCCGTGCGGGGTGAGGATCACCGTGTCGTTCTGCTCTTTCCACGTCATCGTTCGGGTTCCTTTCTTCGGCCTTCGCGGATGGTCTTGATACGCGTGGATGCTTCGAAGGTTGCGCCGCCGTTCGCACCCGCCGCTACCGTCGTGACCGATCAGACCACCTGAGCGGTCGGGATCGTTTCAGGTAACGGTCAAGCGGCCACGAGCGCGGCGGATCGCGGTCCCGGCGATTTCAACGCTCGTGCGGGTCACTTTGCGCACCCGTTCGCGTAGGAGCATTGTTCCGCCCGCGTTGCTCATCCATCCGGAGACCGACGAATGGCCGTTCGTGCCGCCGCCGCTGTCCATGCCCGTGATCGCGTCCGTGTCGTGCGCAAGCACCACGCGCTCGTTCGCCTGTCCCACTGGATCAACCTGCCGCTGCTGTTCGGCCTGATCGCGACCGGCCTGTCGATCTACTGGGCAGCTCCGGTATTCACTCACGCCCGCGATCCCGTGACCGGGAGCCGCGATTATCTCGTCGACCTGGGCCGCGCGATCGCGGGCGCTCTCCGCAGCGATGGCGATCCGCGCATGTGGATCTACGACCACTTCGGCATCGGCGGCGGCCGTCTCGCGAATGCGCTGCGGCTTCACTGGGCGCTCGCCTATCTGTTCATGCTGAACGGGCTGGTCTATGTCGCGGGGCTCGTGGTCGGTGGCGGCTGGCGCGCGCTGATGCCGCGGCCATCCGACGTCGCCGGCGCCATGGCGATGCTGCGCTTCTACGCGGGTGTGATTCCGATGGCGATCTCGAGGCGACCATGGCCCCATCCGCCCGTGCACGGCAAGTACAACGCACTCCAGCGCGCCGCGTACTTCTCGATTCCGCTCGCCGGGGCACTCGCGGTGCTGTCGGGGTGGGCGATGCACAAGCCCGTCCAGCTCGGATGGCTCGAGCGTTTGTTCGTGAACTACGACGGCGCGCGCGTCGTTCACTTCGTGTGCATGCTCGTGCTCGCGTCGTTCGTCGTGCCCCACGTGATCCTCGTGATCGCCGATGGCTGGGACACGTTCCGCTCGATGGTGGTCGGATGGTCGAGGCGTGTGAAAGGAGATCCGCATGAATGACGATCGCGAGTCTCCGATAGTCGAAGTCCCGCGTCGAAAACTTGTCGCGCAGTCGCGGCGCGACTTCCTGCTGCTGGCACTCGGCACGGTCGCGAGCGCCACCGCCGCGTGGTGGCTGTTGCCCGATCGCCACAAGGCGCGCTTCGTGCCGGGCATGCTGCGCGGGCGCCTCGACACGCTGGCGGCGCGGGTCGGGCTGACGGCTGGGCGCCGCGAGGCGGTGCTCGATCGCGCGCTCACGTTCGACGACGACGTCTCCGAGGCGCTGTACTCCAAGAATCGCCGCGTGCGCACCTACGATCGCTCCGAAGTCACGAAGCTCCCGAACAACTACCACGGACGCACGCCCGGCCCCGAGATGCTCGCCGCGTGGTCGTTGAACGTGTCGGGGCTCGCGACCGGTACCGCGATGCAATTCTCGGTGGACGATCTGCTCCAGCGCTTCCCGCTGCATGGCCAGGTCACGCGGCTCGTGTGCGTCGAAGGATGGAGCGCGATCGCGTGGTGGGGTGGGATCCGCTTCGCCGACTTCCTCCACGCGTATCCGCCCGCGGCCGGCGCGCGATGGGCGTCGATGCGCTCGGCGGTCAGTCTCGATGGAAGGGGACGGCCCGAGGAGTACTTCGTCTCGATCGATCTCGAGACCGCGCGCCATCCGCAGACGCTGCTCGCCACGCATCAGGGCGGACATCCGTTGACGCTCGCACACGGCGCGCCGCTGCGGCTGCTGGCGCCGGTCAAGCTTGGCCTCAAGAACATCAAGGCGCTGACGCACATCGAGTACACGGCGAGCGAACCGCGCGATTACTGGAACGAACGCGGGTACTCCAAGTACGACGGGCTGTGAGGCAAAACTAAGGGACGCTGGCGGTAATCGATCTTCCGACCAGGAACCTCAGCATCGCGGGCACGCGCTGCGCCCAGTAGCTCTCGTTGTGGCGGTGGCCCGCGGCTTCGAGCGACTTGAGATCGACGTTCACTTCGAGTCCCTGCCCGATCAGCACGTCACGCATCGCGCGCAGTTCGTCGATCGAATCATCGACGCCGTTGCCATTTGAATCCTGCATCGTGCCGCTTTCGAGCGTGCCCATGTCCTGATACCAGCGCGCGATGTCAGGGCGGCCCTGCGCTGCAGCGTCGGCGATCATGTGGCGGTTGTCCCACCACAGCGACGGCGATACACACGCCACACGGCGGAACGTTCCGGAGTACTGGTAGCCGGCGTAGGCGCTGATCAGTCCGCCGAGCGACGAGCCCGCCATGAACGTGTTGCTCTCGCCGACCAGCGTGCGATAGCGGCGATCGACTTCGGGCTTGAGCAGGTCGCGGATCGCGGTGAGATACGCGTTGCCCCCGCCACCTCCGTATCCGGCCGAGGGCCACGGCGTGTATTCGTTGATCCGGTTGGCGCCGCCGTTCTCGATGCCGATCACGATCACCGGATTGATCTCGCCCGAAGCGATCAGCTGCTCGCACGCTTCGTCGACCTGCCATTCGCCGGAGAAACTGGTGCGCACGTCGAACAGGTTCTGGCCGTCGTGCATGTAGAGCACCGGGTAGTGCTTGGTGCTGCTCGCATAATCGGGCGGCAGGTAGACCCAGATCCTCCGGCCGCCGAGGAACGCGACGTAGGTGAACGACTCGACGTGACCCACGATGGTTCCCGGGCTTCCGGTGTCGGCCCAGCGCGCGACCGTGAAGTCGTAGGTGCTCACACCGTCGGGCGTGAGGGTGCGGTTCGAGATCTCTTCTCCGTTCGGACCTTTTTCCACCCGGTCCCAGCCGCCGCGCGTGAACTTGAACTGGATCGGAGATCCGGCGGGCAACGGGAGCGTGATGGTCCAGCGCCCGTTGAGCTGCTTCGTCAGCGCGTAGGCGGGGTTGCGCGGGTTCCATCCCTGGAAGTCGCCGGCGATGAAGACCGAGTCTCCGGCCGGGGTGTTTGAGGGAGCCGCGACGTAAAACGTGACACCCACCGTGGCGGCTGACGTGGCCCGCGCGGCCTGAACAGGCGGCGACAACGGGGACCTTTGCGAACACGACGCAGAGCCGAGGAGCAGCGCTCCGAGCAGGACCGACGATGCGATGCGGAGAGGATTCATGCGGCAGATAGGCTATCATGCCGCATGGCACTGGGCACCTGATCTCGCGGATCGTGCGCGGGTTCGCAGGTCCGCTCCGCGAAAGACCGGGCGGCCGCCCCGGCCGAAATCCGACCTGGAAACGCCATCATCATTCGAGAGGTTCGACATGCGATCGAAGCAAGTTGTTGCCGTGGTGGCCACACTCGTTCTCGCGGCTCCCGCGCTCGCGAACATGGGAGGCTCCACTTCGCCCGAGCCGAAACAGCCGACGGGTTCGGCGGCCACCTCCGCCGCGACGATGACGCCTCGCCAGCTGGCCGAACGCGACTATGGCGACGCCTACAACGAGATCGCCCGGGCCAAGAAGGACGCGGCCGAGAAGAAGGACAAGAACGCCGAGAAGCGCTATCGCAAGGCGCTCGAACGTGCGGAGCGAGCGGTCGAGACGGATTCGTCCTATCACGAGGCGTGGAACCTCGTCGGCTACGCCTCACGCCGGCTCGGCAAGCACGACGATGCGGTCGCGGCCTATAAGAAGTGCCTGGGGCTGCGCTTCGACTACGCTCCGGCGCGTGAGTATCTCGGCGAGACCTATCTCGAGATGAAGCAGCTCGACAAGGCACTCGAGCAGCACGCGATTCTCGAGCGGCTGAAGGCGACCGGCGAAGCGGCGGAGCTGCTGGCCGCGATCGAAACCTGGCGCGCAGCGAATCCGGCCGAGACGCCGGTGCCGGCGGCGGCGACCGAAGCGGGCGCAACCGCGGTGCCCGCGGCCGCGGATTCGGCCGCTTCGAAACCCTGAAGCAAACGCTGCACGCCAAAACAGAATCGCCCTGCCGATCGTCCGAGATCGGCAGGGCGTTCGTGTATCCGGCGGCGAATGCCGCCCTGGGTCCGACGGTTACTTCTTGTCCGTCGTCTTCTCGTCCTTCGGAGCTGCCGGAGGCGCATCCTTCTTCGGCTCGTCCTTCACCGCTTCGACGTCGAGATTGATGTAGACGATGTCGTCGAGCATCGTGCCGCCGTTGTCGAGCGTCTTGTTCCACAGCACGCCGTAGTCCTTGCGATTGACCGAGGTGGTCGCCTGGAATCCCGCGCGCGTGCCCGACTGTCCCACAGCGCCCATGCCGACCAGTTCCGCGTCGAGCGTCACCGGCTTCGTGACGTCACGGATCGTGAGATCGCCGTCGACCTTGAACTTGTTGCCCTCGACGGGGGTGATCTTCGTGCTCTTGAACGTGATCGTCGGAAACTTCTCGGCGTTGAAGAAGTCGTCGCTGCGCAGGTGATTGTCGCGGCGTTCGTTGTTGGTCTGGATGCTGGCGGTCTGGATCGTCACATCGACCGACGAGGCCGACGGGTTCTTCTCGTCGAGATTGATCATGCCCGAGAAGTCGCTGAAGCGTCCCGGGGTCTTCGAGAAGAAGTGACGAACCTTGAAGCCGACATCGGAGTGGGACTTGTCGATCTTATAGGCGACCGGCGCCGCGGTCGCCGCAGCGGCGGCAAGTGCGATGGCCGAAATCGTGAGTACCGACGCGCGAATCGTGCGAATCATGGGCGAACGCTCCTTGGCTGAGTAGAACGCCGGTCCGCATCTGCGAGCCGGTCATGAAATCGGCGGCGGGAGGGGAGTCCCGACGGGTTTGCAGCCTCTCCAAGCGCTGCGTGGATGTAGATGTGTGTTATACCACGCAAGTTCATTCGGGGAGCGGTTCTTTGCGACAACTTGACCGGCTGGGTCAGTTCACCTCGGCCAGCAGCTTCTTCAACTCGGCTTCGATCTGCGCCGGATCGACGGCACCGCGCCACTCGGCGACGACCTTCCCGTCGCGATTCACGAGGTACGCCGAAGGGATGCCCTTCACTCCGTAGGCTTCCCAGGTCGGGGTCTTCTCGGAGTCGAGCGCAATGGGATAGGTGTACTTTTTTGCCGCCATGAACTTCTTCACCTTGGCCGGGCCGCCTTCGTCGATCGACAGGCCGAGCACCGTGAAGCCTTCCCTCGAATACTGGTCGTGCAGCTTCTGAAGCTCGGGCATCGACTTGCGGCACGGCGCGCACCAGGTCGCCCAGAAGTCGATGAGGACGATCTTCCCGCGGTACTGCTCCCAATCGAGCGCGGTGCCTTTGAGGTCCGCGGCTTTGACGGCGGGCGCGGGGCGCGGAAGCGAGGGCGGCAGGTAGGCGGCGGGATCGGCGTCGAACGCCTCGGCGCAGGCCTGCTGGCAGAAGGCATAGGTCTTTCCGTCGCGGATGCGGACGGCCTTTACAGGCTCTTCGTGCGTCGAGCCTTCTTTCACGCGGCACACGAGGCACACCGCGCGCTTGGGCGCGTCGTCCACGGTCACCGTGAGCCCGGGGCTCCCGGCGTGAACCGTGGCCGGCGCCAACCCCAGAGTGCCCAATGCCACTGCCATCACGAGCCACCGCTTCATCGTGTCTCCTCGCTCAGAATCCGACAGAACCCGCGAATCCGATGGTCTCGAACCATGCCCAGATCACCGTCGCGCTCACGCGGCTGTTCGACCAAGTACCAAGGATATGCGAGCGGTGGCCGTCGTACATCGGTTGCAGTGACAAGTTTGAGCCAAGCCTGACGTGCATGCCGAACGGAACGTTGATGGCGTCGTCCCATTCGGACCAGTTGAGCGTGGCGTAGGGCGCGACCGGAACCGTGACGAAGCTCTTGGCAACCGTCAGGTAATAGGACTGCGTGTGCGGCGGGGAGCCGATCCGGTCGGAACTGGTCCCGACGAACACGGCCGGTCGCCGGTCGGTCTCGGTCGAGAGGAACCAGGTCGCGATCGGGCCCACCTCCTCGGCCACCGGGTTCCACTCCACACCCAGCTGGAGCGTGGGAACCACCCGCACGCTCGCCGTTGCCCGCCAGCGCGGGCGCTCGAGGTCGGTGTCGATCCAGCGCAACGACAGCGTGCGCGGAGTGTCGAGGCCGCCCCCACGGAGCGGCGCGCCTTCGCCGGGTCAGCCGCTTCAGGTCGGCGTCATCGAGCGCGGCCGGACCCGGGGTGTTGCGGCCGGCGGGTCCGCCGCGGAATCGGGCGCCGCGGCCCGGACCGAGTCGGGTGGGAGGGAGTCGAGCATCACGCGGGCGCTCGCCCCCCGAGGAGGCAGCGCAAAGCCCGCCGCGAGGGCGAGGATCAGGGCGAGCAGCGGGCGGGAGGTCATTGCCGGAGGTTACCGGTCGCGCCACCGGCCGACAAACCGCGCCCCGCACACTGAATTCACACGCCGGGCTTGTGCCCGCGGCAGCGGCCCCGTAGCATCCTCAGCCCACTCTTCTTCCACTCGCAGGACGTCTCCCGACCATGTCCATGTTCGACTTCGAAAAGAACCAGCCCGACTTCAAGGAGCTGCTCGGCAAGCGCATCAGTCAGCTCGGGCTGCGGCTCGAAGGCTCGCCCGTCGAGCGCTACGTGCATCAGTTGTATCGCGAACTCGACCGCAAAGGACTGAGACGCTTTCATCCGGTGTGCTACCTGTCGGATGAATGGGGATGTCCCGACGGGCAGCCGGTGATCGGCATTCCGTTCTATCTCGGCGATCCGAAACTCGCGCGACTCGAACGCGAGATGAACGATCTCGAGGACGAGCGCGAGATCATGATGTACCTGCGTCACGAAGCGGGACACGCGTTCAACTATGCCTATCGGCTGTACGCGACTCCCGAATGGCGCAAGCTGTTCGGCCCCTACAATCGCCGCTACCGCGATCACTACCGGCCGCTGCCGTTCAGCCGCAAGTACGTGCGGCACATGGCGGGTTGGTACGCGCAGAAGCATCCCGACGAGGACTTCGCCGAGACGTTCGCGGTGTGGATGACGCCGCGATCGAACTGGCGTCACAAATACAAGCTCTGGCCAGCACTGCGTAAGCTGCGTTATGTTGACGCCGTCGTGCGCAAGGTGCGTGATCAGGATCCCGTCGTTTCGACCGGCGACTTCGACATCACCGTCGAAGACATGAAGGTGACGGTCGAACAATTCTACAAGCGGATGATCCGCCAGAACGGCGCGGGCGTGAACGTGGCGCTCGAAACCGATCTGACCGATCTGTTCCTGCTGCCCGGCAGGCGGCGAAAGAACATCCGGCCGGCCGCGGATGTGCTCGAAGAACATCGTGCCGTGATGACGGACAAGATCACCTATTGGACCGGTGTGAAGCGTCCGGTGGTGCGGTCACTGGTCGAGCGCATCATCCGCACGTGCCGGGATCTGAATCTGCAGGCGGAAGTAGGCAAGGAAGGCACGTACCTCGTGGAGTTGACCGCGTACGGCACCACGCTGGCGATGAACTATCTGACACGCGGCAGGTTCGTCCTGAGCTGACCCGGGGCCCACGGAAGGGGCCCGCGAGTTCCCAGGGGAGGGAAGCGGAATGGCCAAGCTCCGCATCGGCGTGCTCTACGACTACTGGTGGAACGAGGACGAGGATCGCAACGGCGAGAAGGCACGGCCGAAGCGCCAGTCGCCCGACGAGGACGTCCAGGAAGTCTACGAGGCACTCAAGAAGAACGGGCACAACCCGGTGTTCGTGCGTCTCGACGGCACCGCGGAGAGTCTGATCGAGCTCGCGAACTCCGAGACCGACCTGATCTTCAATCTGGTCGAGTCGTTCGGCGGCAACGACAGTTACGACACCAACGTCGCCGCCTACATGGAGTTGCTCAACCGCCGCTACACCGGCACCGGCGCGCACGGCCTCTATCTCGCCCAGGACAAGGCGCTCGCGAAGAAGATCTTCGCCTTCCACGGCATTCACACGCCGTACTTCGCGACCGTGTGGCGCGGACGCACCGAGCACTCGCACGACATCCAATTTCCGGTGATCGTGAAGCCCGCGCGCGAAGATGGCTCGATCGGAATCCATTTCGGCGCGGTGTGCGGATCGATCAAGGAGCTGATGGAGCGCATCGATTACATCCATCAGCAGTTCGACACGCCGGCGCTGATCGAGGAGTACATCGAGGGACGCGAGTTCTACGTCGGCGTGATGGGCAACGAGCGCCCCGAAGCGCTCCCGGTCGTCGAGCTGGATCTGTCGAAGCTGCCCAAGGGCACGCCCAAGATCGCCGGCACCGAAGTGAAGTGGGAAGAAGGCACCGCTGCGTACGAGCAGACGCACGCGTTCCTGCCCAAGAACCTGAGCGAGGAACTGACTGCCAAGCTCAAGGACACGGCGATTCAAGCATTCCAGTCACTCGAGCTGCGCGACTACGGGCGCATCGACTTCCGGGTCGCGACCGACGGCACGGTGCACGTGCTCGAGGTGAATCCGAATCCTTATCTGCTGCCGTCTGCCGAGTTCTCGATGGCGGCGGAAAAGTCGGGGCGCTCGTACTCGGATCTCATCGGCGAGATCGTCGAACTGGCGGTGGGGCGCTACGGCAACGGGAGCCGCACGGGGACTACATAAAACAACGCAGGCCCAGAGCGAGCCCCGGACCTGCGTTAGATGCTGTGTAATTAAGGATCAAGGCATTCGCCCGGGACCGTTTAGCTTCGGCCGCCTTGAAGTTCCTTGGCCTTCTCTAGGTGGTGGGCGACATGTGCACGGGTCGCGGTTAGATGCTCCCGGAGCTTGCCGTTCTTCACCGTCTTCAAGAGCTGGCCGTCGATCATGCTCAAGGCCTCTTCATGACCCTTGACCATCGCGGTCAGGTAGGCGCGCTCGAATTCCTCGCCGTCCAACATAACCAACGCTGCGAGTTCACCCGCGCCCTTCTTCTGCATGCCTTCCACGGTTGCCGTGATGGCCGGGCTCGAACCCATCTGCTGACCGAGCTCCATGGTCTTGGTCATGTTCGTGCCGTGCGCTTCGTGAAGCATTTTCGCGAAGTCGAGGACGGGTTGGCTCATCTTCTTCCTCTGAGCTTCTGCGGCGGCGTTGACTTCATTGAGGTCGATGGCGAAAACGCTCGCCAGAATCTCGGCGTCACCTCCGTCCCCATTCGCGGCAGGATCGCCGGCGCGTAAGGGCGAGCCCGGAATCACCGGCTTGTCTGCAAAAGCGGTCGCGGTCATGGTCTTGAATTGAAGCCCTTCGACGTACGCCGGATGTTTGCCCGTTACGTCCTGCCCCACAATCTCACCAAATGCCTTGCGAGCCTCTGCCACGGTCTTCTTGCCAGTGACGATGTCGTGATCGAGATTGAGCGTCAGCACATTGTGGCCTTCGAGATCACAGCGCGCCGAGAGCTCGCCCACGGTGCGATTGATCGTGCTGCTCGCATCGAACGCGATCAGGTCGCCGACTTTGTTCTGCGGCACGTTGTAGTTGATCGTGTGTTCCATGTAGTCGACGTGCGGCAGGGGGAAGTCGTGCGGTGTCTCGAGGTTCATCACCATGATTCTCTTGAAGGGGCCAGGATTGTTCCAGATCAACCGTTCCGCGGTGATCTCCTGGGGCGCTCCATACTTGGCGATCATCTGTACCGCCCCAAGTCGTGGGCGCTCGGGCCAGTTTGCGATGATCTTTTCGACCGTGCCCTGGTCTTCAGTAGTCGACGCCGAAGCCGGCCGTGGGCCTGCTTTGTCTCGATCTGCCGCCGTACAGCCGGCCAGGAATGCGGCAGCCAGAATGCTCG
This sequence comes from Candidatus Eiseniibacteriota bacterium, assembly GCA_031364845.1. GTDB lineage: Bacteria > Eisenbacteria > RBG-16-71-46 > RBG-16-71-46 > RBG-16-71-46 > JANLWX01. The sequence continues at coordinate 11,671 of JANLWX010000019.1, read as the reverse complement.
CGGCGACGGAACTGAGTCTGATGAAGTTCATGGGGGTCCTCTCGGAAGAGTTACGGGGCGGCACCGTCATCCCATCCAGCAGAGACCATGCCCGAGATGTGAGTTCGCCGATGATTCTTACAAGCGCGGCGCCACATAGGAGATAGCAGGCTGGCGGAAGGGTTGGACCGGTCGAGTGCGTGTCTAGATCGCCGTAACTGCAGAAGATTATTGTAGGAACAGGAGGAGCGAAACACGATCTCGCCCTTTGCGCTGCGGCGACGTGGCCGAAGGCGAAGCCGGTTACATCCCTTCCATCTCCACGAATTCCCCTTCGCCGCGCGAGACCACGACCGCCGCGGCGAGATCGCCCGTGACGTTGAGTGTGGTCCGGCACATGTCGAGGAAGCGGTCGACGCCCAAGATCATGCCGATGCCTTCGGCCGGAATACCGACCAGCCCCAGGATCATCACGACGACCGGGATCGATCCGGCCGGAACGCCCGCGGTGCCGATGCCGCCGAGGATGCAGATGAAGACCACGGTGAGCTGCTGTGAGAACTGCAGCTCGATCCCGTAGAACTGGGCGAGGAACAGCACGGTGACGCCTTCGAACAGCGCGGTCCCGTTCTGGTTGGCGGTCGATCCGATCGTGAGCACGAAGCGGCTCACGTGGCGCGGCAGCTTCAAGTGCTCTTCGGCGACCCACAGAGAGGTCGGAAGTGTCGCATTGCTCGAGGCGGTCGAGAACGCGGTCAGCATCGCTTCGCGGATCGCCTTGAAGAACACGAGCGGGTTCATGCGCCCGAGCCACGCCACCGAGATCGAGTAGACGACGAACTGCTGGATCGCGAGCGCCAGCAGCACGACAAAAACGTACGCGCCGAGCTGGAGCAGCACTAGGTAGCCGAGCCGCGCCGTGAGCGTGAACAGCAGGCACGCGACCGCGAACGGTGCGGCGAGCAGGACCAGCCCGAGCAGGCGCATCACGACGTCGTAGAGTCCCTGCAGCGCCTCTTCGAACCGCCGCGCGGGCTCGGTGCGCGTGAGGGCCAGGCCGATGCCGATCAGGAGCGCGAACACCATCACCGCGAGCATGTCGCCGTCGGCCATCGCCTTGATCGCATTCTGCGGGACGAGGCCCACCACGAAGTCGATCCCGGTAGCACCCGCGGACGGAGCGGCGGCGGGCGCGGCCGAAGCGCGCAATTGGAGCTGCTGCTTCAACTCGGGCGAGATTCCCGCACCCGGACGAATCGTGTTCACGAGCACCACGCCGATCAGCACCGCGATCGCCGAGACGACGACCGTGTAGGCGAGCGTCTTCGCGCCGATGCGGCCGAGGCGGCGGATGTCGCCGAGCCCCGCGACGCCGAGTCCAAGTGCCGAGACGATCAGCGGGATCACGAGCACGAACAGCAGGCGCAGGAAGATCTTGCCCACGGGCTCGGTCACGTAGCGGATGAACGCCTCGAGCGCGGGCGCGCCGCCGAAGGCGACATGCGCCGCGACGCCCAACACCACGCCCGCGACCAGTCCGATGATCATCCGGACCGAGAGTCCACTGTGCATGGCGGCGGAGTATCGGTGTGAGTGAACGCAGGCGCAACCAATCCAGGTCCCGCGCGCCGGCACGCGCAACCGCGAGGCAGGCCGCAATGCTCACAAAAGAGCGGCCCGGTCATCCATCGACCGGGCCGCTTTCAATTTGTGGTTCGAGACTACCGAATGACGAGCTTCTTCGTGTTGACGAGCTTGCCGTCCACCGAGTAGCGGGCGAAGAACACGCCCTTGCCGGCGGTGGCTCCGAAGTCATCGGATCCGTCCCACTGAACGTCGACCGCTCCGGCCTTGCTGTGTTCGTCGACCAGCGTCTTAACGTTGCGACCCTGCACATCGAAGATGCGCAGCGTCACGTTCGCGTCACGCGGCAGGGCGTAGCGCAGCAGCGCCCGCTTGGCCGGCATTTCGCCGCGAACCTGCAGCGGCTCGACTTCCATGCCCGCCACGAAGTCGTCTTCTTCGACGACGATCGAGAGTTCCTCCGCGGCTTCCCCTGATCCCATGCGCGCTGCAGCCGGCCCCGCGCTGCTCGCGGGCTCGGTGCGATGGTGATTGTGCGCAAACCCGTCGTGCGGGAACGCGACATACGGGAACTTGGTCAGGAACGCGCGCTCGTTGAAATCGACGCCGTCACCCAGACGATTGTTCGGGGCGACGTTGTAACCCGGCACGAGCACGCCCGCCAGCGCGCGCAGCTCGATGTCCGTCACGTCATCCGCGAGCCGGCGGCCGTTCGGGAAACCGGCGAGGTCACCGGCCAGCACACCAAGACGGCTCGGATTGCTGCTCGGCTCGATCTTGAGATTGAGCCGCAGCATTTCGCTCGGGGTTCCATTCTTCGGCTGGTTCAGATCCTTGACGCCCGTGAGGAACACCGCAACCAGATCGTTGCGCGGCGTCGGCGGGACGTTGATGTTGTAGAGCGCCTTGAGCAGGCGCGCCGGCTCGGGATCCGTGACGTACTTGAGGAACTGCGCGTCGTCCTTCGGATCGCTCATGTTCCACTTGTCCTTGTCGCCGAGCGGGATTACGACTTCGTTGACCAGCGGGCTGCCGAGACGTGAAACGCGCTTGCCGGCGCGCTCGGTGCTGGCATAGACGCCGATGATCGGATAGTTGGCGTCGATGTGACTGTCCGCCCCGACCTTGATGTTGCCATCGTCGTCGTCATCGCCGTCGCCGCTGCTGCTCATCGCCAGATCCTTGATCGGAACCTGAAGCGCGATCGTCAGCACATTGAAGCCGCGCAGTCCGTCCACACCTTCACCCTGGTCACCCGGCAGCTTGCGGATCGTGAGCAGGTCGAACAAGGCACCCGTATCGACGAAGAACGGATCGTCACGCTCGCCTGCGAACACCTTGCTGCCGTCGGAGAGGTCGTAGATGGACTTGGTGGCGAGGTCGTTGATGCTCGGAGTCGACTTGGGCCCGACCCGGTTGGGCTGGGTGCGCAGGTCACGGCCGATCCATTCGCCGTTGTTACCGTCAACGACCTTCTTGACGGAGTACGTCTGGTAGAGATTGAGGTCGGAGTCGGTAGGAGACGTGACCGCGCCCGTGTTGTAGAGGAACGTCTTTGGGTTGCGGATGCCGGTCTTGAAATAGAATTCGTAGACGATGTGGCGTCCGTTGACTTCATTGTCGACGTGGATCTGATAGACCGCCTTGTCGTCGAACTGGAAGAAGTTCGGACCGCCTGCCGGCTCGGCGATCGGCAGCCAGTTGGCGATCAGGGTCGCCGTGCTCGGCTTGTCCGGGCTGCGAAACGCGTAGACATCGGTGTTGTCGGCGGTCGGATCCTTCGCGATTCCGGGAGCCTCGCGGTGGCTCGAGGCGAATGCGAACGACGCTCCGAACAGTCCTGTCAGGAGCAACGAGGAGAGCAGCATGTTCTTCTTCCCAGCCATGATCACTGTGTCCTTTTCTGCCGCGATCGGTTCGCGATGCGACTGAGGGGTGCCCCTGCTGTGTTTGGTGCACGCAAACGGCGAGGAGCGGAACCAAAATGCGTGCTGTTGAAATCCGTGAGGCTCGGCGCTGGAGGGAGAACCATCGGGCCCGTTGCTTCGTCAAAACGGCCATTCTTTTGTAGCGAGTACTCGATCTGGAAGCTCGCTGGGTTCGCCGAATGTTGAGATTCATTGGCGATCAGCACGGAATGCTCGCGACGAATGCACGTCGTCATTTCACACAAGCACTGCGCGTGCCTCGGGAAGGTTCTCGAAGCTAGATTCTCTGGATTTGGCCGACTATTTTTTTCGTGAAGAGAAACGCGAACGGCCCGGTCGAGTTTCCGACCGGGCCGTCGCAGGACTTCAAATATATGAACGTTATCAGCGAACCACGAGCTTCTTCGTGTTCACGAGCTTGCCGTCGACCGAGTAACGGGCAAAGAAGACTCCGTTGCCGGCGAACGAGCCGAAGTCATCGGAGCCGTCCCACTGGACGTCGATCGCGCCCGGCTGATTGCGCTCGTCGACCAGCGTCTTCACGTTGCGACCCTGGACGTCGAAGATGCGCAGTGTCACGGCCGCTTCACGGGCCAGCGTGTAGCGCAGCAGCGCGCGCTTCGCCGGCTGCGAGCTGCGGATCTGGAGCGGCGAGTCCTCATCGGCGCCTTCCACGAAGTCTTCGGACTCGACCATGATCGTGTTCTCGCCGTCGGCACGTCCTGAGTCGAGACGCTCGGCCGCCGGGCCGGGTCCGCTTGCGGGCTCGGTGCGATGGTGATTGTGCGCCACCGGATCGAACGGACGCGCGACGTAGGGGAACTCCCTCAGGAACGCGCGATCGTTGAAGTCGACACCGTCACCAAGACGATTGTTCGGGGCGATGTTGTATCCGCTGACGAGCACACCCGCGACCGCGCGCAGCTCGATGTCGGTCACGTCGTCCGCGAGCCGGCGGCCGTTGGGGAATCCGGCGAGGTCGCCGCCCAGCACACCGAGACGGCTGGGGTTGCTGCTCGGAGGAATCGAGACGTTGAGCCGCAGCATCTCGTTCGGCGTGCCGCCCGCAGGCTGGGTCAGGCCGGCGACACCGGTCAGGAACACCGCGACCAGGTCATTGCGGGGAGCCGGGGGAACGCTGATGCCGTACAGCGCATTCAGCAGGCCCGCGAGTTCCGGGTTCGTGACGTAGCTCAGGAACTGGCCGTCATCGGCAGGATCGCTCGCGTTCCACTTGTCCTTGTCCTTGAGCGGAATCACAACCTCGTTCACGAGCGGGGCGCCGAGCCGCGACACGCGCTTGCCGTCGCGCTCGGTGGTTGAATAGATGCCGAGGATCGGAAAGCCCGTCGCGCTCGCGCTCTTGGCGTCCTTCGTGAGCTTCTCGATCGGCACCTGGATCGCGATCGACAGCGTGTTGAATCCGCGCAGACCGTCGACGCCCTGTCCGAGATCGCCCGGAAGCTTGCGGATCGTGAGCAGGTCGAACACGCCGCCGAGATCCACGAAGAACGGATCGTCGCGCTCGCCGGCGAACACATACGAACCGTCCGACAGCTTATGCACGGCGTCTTCGCCGAGCTCGTTGATGTTCGGCGTCGACTTGGGTCCGACGCGGTTCGGCTGCGTCAGCAGATCGGAGCCGATCGTGGTGCTGCTTCCGTTGACGATCTTCTTGACCGAGTACGTCTGATAGACATTCAGATCGGGATCGGACGGCGAGGTCACGGCGCCGGTGTTGTAGAGGAACGTGTTGCCGTTGCGCACGTGGGTCTTGAAGCGGAATTCGTAGACGATGTGATCCTGCGCATCACCGGCGTTGTCGACGATGATGGTGTAGACGGCCTTGTCGTCGAACGAGAAGAAGTTCGGTCCGCCGGCCGGCTCGAGCAGCGGGAGCCAGTTGCTGATCATCGTCACGGTATTCGGCTTGTCGGGGCTGCGGAAGGCGTAGACGTCGGTGTTGTCCGCGGTCGGATCCTTGGAGATCGCCGGGGCTTCGCGGTGACTCGAAGCCGTCGCGAGCGACGCGCCGAGCGCGCCGGCCACGAACAGTGCCGCAAGCGTTGAGGAGAACAGATTCCTCGGTGTCATGATGGTGGTTCCTTTCCTGCGATCGCGACTGCTGCGACCAGTTCCGAGAGGGGCCCGGCCGGCATCAGCAGGCCGGGGGCGGATCGGACAACGGAACCGGAACCGATGTCCCGGTTGCGCTGTCGATTCCCCTACGGAGAAGGACGGACATCGGATGACTGATGCCAGGAGCGGGAGGATTTCGAGTTTAGTGATGATGCTCGAAGTCCGCTCCGGCAGTGGATGGATCGGTCCGAAACCAGACGATTTCGAAGGCTCCGGGACCGGCGACGGTGACGCAACCCTATGGTCTGTCGTACCCTTGTGCACAGGCCGAACCGCAACCATCCTGCGCCGGGAGATCCGATGAATATTCGTGCTATGACCCGCGCCCCCCACGCGTTCGCCCGCCTGCTCAGCGTTTTCGGCTTTGTCTGCGTCCTGCCCGTGTGCGCCGCGGCTCAGGCCACGGTCCCCACCGGATTCACCGACCAACTGGTCGCTGCCGGCCTCTCGCAGCCGGTCGGGATCGCGTTCTTGCCCGATGGCCGCCTGCTCGTGATCGAGCAGCGCTCCGCGCGCATCAAGTCGATCCGTATGGGACCGCCGGTTGCGGTCGACACCGTGGGAACCGTGCCCTCGGTCAATTCGGCCGCCTTCGAGCGCGGGTTGCTCGGCATCGCGGTCGATCCGGACTGGCCGGCACGTCCTTACCTCTACACGCACTCGACGCACACCGGGAATAAGATCCGCATCTCGCGCTTCACCGCGACCGGGGCGTTGTCGGATCCCGCCGGGAAGATCTTCCTCGACACGCTCAGCCGCCATGATCTGATCACCGACATTCCGGACAACGCGATCAATCACAATGGTGGCACGGTGCGCTTCGGTCCCGACGGCATGCTCTATGTGAGCCTCGGCGACGATGCGAACAGCGCTGCCGCTCAGGACACGACCTCGTTGCGCGGCGTGATCCTGCGCCTCGATGTCTCGCAGCTTCCGCCGGGCGCCGGCACCGCGACGCGCGCGCAGATCGCGGCCGCCGGCAATCCGTTCTCTGCGACCGGCAGTCCGAATGCGAAGCTGGTCTGGGCGTGGGGCCTGCGCAATCCGTTCCGGTTCCAGATCGATCCGCCGACCGGTCGCGTGCTGATCGCGGACGTCGGCGAGACCACGTGGGAAGAGGTGGACGAGACCTCGAGCGGCGGGCGCAATTTTGGCTGGCCGCGCATGGAAGGCAACGCGGTCAACAACGCGGGTGCCCCGATCGTCGGGCCGCTGACGGGTCCGATCCACGTGATGAGCCATTCGGAGACGGGTGCGGCGTCGGTGATGAGCGCCGGCATCTACCGGCGGCTTGCGGGCGCGGCGTTCGCGTTCCCGGTGGCCTATGAGGGTGACGCGTTCGCGAGCGACTACTACGACGGATTCATGCGCCGGCTTGAGCGCGACGGATCGACGTGGACCATCGCCGCACCGGTCGCGGGCCAGCCGTCGGCCGAGTTCTGGGGCTCGAACTTCGTCGCGGTCTCGGACTACGCGCTCGGCAAGGATGGAGCGCTCTACTACTGCCGCCAGTTCGCGACGCCGTTTTCGGGGCCCGGTGAGATCCGCCGGATCATGGGCGGCGAGTCGGTTTCGGTCGAAACGCCCGTGCCCTCGGTGTCGTTTGCGAAACCGTATCCGTCGCCTTCGAGCGGACGCGTCGAGTTCAGCTGGTCGCTGGCCGCGCGGTCGCACGTCTCGCTCGTGATCCACGATGTGCGCGGGCGGATGGTGCGAGCGCTCGTGACGGCGCGCCAGGACAACGCGGGACGCTACCGCGCGTCGTGGAACGGACTCGATCAGGGAGGACGCGCCGTGGGGTCGGGGATCTATTTCGCGCGCCTGGTCGTGGACGGCCGGACCTTCGAGCACCGCGTGCCGCTCGTGAAATGATCGCGAGATTCGCGCTCGCGGTGCTGATCGCGGGGACGGTCGGTTCCGCGCTCGCACCGCTTCGCATCGGGCGCGTGACGGCGGCACCGCCGATCGTGTTCGTCTCGCGCTCGCCGATCGCGGATGCGCCGGGTGCGGTGCCCGGCGTGGGGCCGCTCCATCGCACCGCCATCGTCGGCGGGCGGCTCATGGTGCGCAGCATCAGCGGCCGGATCACGGCGCTGCTGCCGCGCGGCAGGTTCTTCGACGTCTCGGATCCGGCGGTGTCCTACGACGGACGGCGCATTGCGTTCGCCGCTACCGCGGCGCGCGATAGCGCGTGGCGCATCTGGATCGTCGGCGCCGACGGACGCGGCCTCACGCCCGTGACCCGCACCGATCGCGCGCTCGATGTCGCGCGCTTCGGCGCCGATGCGCGGCACTTCGAGCGTTACGACGACTTCGATCCAGTGTGGCTCCCCGACGATCGCATCGTGTTCGCGAGCACGCGCTATCCGCAGATCGCCGAAGCCGGCATGCCGGCGAGCAACTTGTTCGTCGTACGCGCCGACGGCACGCGGCTGCTGCGCATCACCTCCGAGCGCAACGGAGCGGAGGAGCCGACGGTCGATCCGCGCAGCGGGCTGATCGTGTACGCGCGCTGGTGGACGAGCCGGTTCCTCGCGAGCGAACAGACCGAAAGCGGCATCACGACCGATCGCGCGCGCGCGGTCGAAGCGGACCCGGTCGACCTGTGGCAGGCGATCGCGATCTCGTCCGATGGAGACTTCCCGCGCCTCGCCGGCGGCTTCGCGCCCGACCGCAAGCGCTCGATGGCCTATCAGCCGCTGGTGCTCGACGACGGCACGCTGGTCGGGGTGACGGCGGAGCATCCGGGCATGTTCCCGCAAGCGGGCCACCTCACGCTGCACGCGTTCCCGCACAGCTTCGAAGCGCCGCGGCCGGTCGCCACCGATCTCACGAGCGCGCGCATCGTCACGGCGTGCGCGCCGGCATCGATCGGAGGGCGCCGCATCGTGATGTCGACCGACATCCGCGCGGCCGGCGATCTGGGTCTGTGGATCGCGAGCCTCGATGGCGGGTCGCCCGCCAAGCTCGTCGACCTTCCGGGCACGCACGAGCTGGACGCAGCGATGTTGGCACCGCGCCGCCGGCCGTTCGTGTTCCCGGAGACGGCATCGCCACTGCCGAACGATGCTCCGCCGCGCGATGTCCAAACGTTCCTGAGCGAGGGCGAGACGTTCCGCTTCGACTGTCTCAACGTGTTCGCCAACGCGCCGGTCGACGCGCCGATTCCCGACGCGCCGCCGTTCCAGCCCGGTGCGCGCATCCGGTTCTTTGCGGTGCTCGCGCGTCCCCTGGCTGCGGGCGGCGACACGGCGGTGCTCGTGAAGGAGTCGCCGATCCTGCCCGGGGGAGCGGTGCATGAGGACGTGATGCCGTCGGACACTCCGATGTTCGAGCAGTTGATCGACGCGCACGGCCACGTGCTGCGCTCGACCGCCGGTCCCGCGCACGTGCCGGGGCTGAATGCCGCGCGCTTCGGCAGCGGCACCAAGTGCGTCGGGTGCCACGCCGGGCACTCGGTGATTCCGGTCCCGCAGAGCGCATTCCTGGGAAAGCGATTCAACGCCGGACCCTCAGCGCGGGCCACCGCCAGCAGCTCGGCCGAGGGCACAGTTGGACCCCGCGGCGCCGTCGACCGGCGCACGAAAGGCCTGCCCGGGGCGGTCGCGTGGGTGTCGGAGGGGCTTTCCGGCGAGAGTTTGAGGCTGGAATGGAGTTCGCCCATTGAAGTGGACTCGCTGATTCTCTACGCTTTACCCGCCCACCCCCCAAGCGGAACCGATTTGCGGGTGCGCGAGTGCCGCCTCGACCTGTTCCTGAACGGGCGTGCAGTCGGGCAACAGCTCGTGCGTTCCGAGATTTCGACGCGGGGAACCTGGGTGTCGTGCGGCGGTGTGCGCGCGGATGCCGTCGAGTTCCGTTCCGTGCGCAGCACGGGGAAGGTGCTCGGCCGCGAACGTGTCGCGATCGCCGAGATCGCGACCGTGGCAAGGATGGCCGAAGACTGATGCGACGCTGAGCCTCGTTTTCGACAGTGGATGGTCCCCATAATTGCCGCGGCCGGCGCGACCGGGCCCGGTCCGGAGTTCCATGAATCGGCGCCTCGCAATCGCATCGCTCGCTCTGGGCATCGCCTTCGGCATCGCGGGTGTCATCGTCGCGCCATCGATCGTTCACGCGCAGGGGTTCCATGCCGTTCATTCCCCGGACGGCATCGACATCTGGGCGGTCGGCGACGGAGGCGTGATCTACCGCAGCACCAACACCGGCGCGGATTACTTCAGCACTTCGGCCGGTAGCGGACCGCTGCGGAGCGTCGCCACACAGGGGCTGGTCGCGCTCGTCACCGCCGACAACGGGCTGGTGTGGAGAAGCGTGAACAGCGGCGGCGCGTGGACCTCGCAGACGCTTGCGGGAAGTCCGCATCTGTACGGAGTCGCGTTCCCGTCGCCGGCGACGGCCTATGTCGTCGGCGCGGGCGGCGCGATCTGGAAGAGCACCGACGGCGGCGTTGCGTGGACGCAGCAGTTCTCCTCGACCTCCGCGGCGTTGCGCGCGGTGCGATTCACCGACGACCAGACGGGCTGGGCGGTCGGTGACGGTGGCGTCGTGCGCCACACGGTCGACGGCGGCTTGAACTGGCTGCCGGTCGCGGTACCTTCGCCCAATCGGCTCAAGGCGATCGACATCAGCGGCAGCACGATCTGGATCGTCGGCGAGCGCGGCACATGCATGCACAGCACCGATGGCGGAGCGAACTGGCAGCACGTGAACCTCAAGCTCGACTCGCGCTCCGCCGTGCGCGCGGTGCGCGTCGTGACGCCGGACACGATCTGGGTCGCGGGCGGGGGCGGCTTCGTGCGGCGCTCGAACGACGGCGGCGCCACCTGGACCTTCATGCAGCACAAGATGCACGGTGCGCTCTCGGGGCTCTCGGTGGTCGGCAATCGCGCGCACTTCTGCAGCAGCAAGCATCGCACCGTGTTCCGCACCGCCAACGGCGGTGCCACGTGGCTGATGCCCACGCTCGCGAGCATGAGCCAGACCTTCGTCAACAAGTTCGCGCACGCGGGCAACGCGCGCGGCAGCACGATCGTGCAGAGCCCGGTCGACGAGAACACGTTCTACGGCGCGGTGAACAACTACATCCATCGCTCACGCGACGAAGGCGAGACCTGGCAGAACATCGCGACGTTTCCGATGCCCAATGCTCCGGCGATCAGCTACAACAAGTGCAACGCGTTCCTGATCTCGCCCAAAGACACCAATCTGTGGATCGCGGCGGTGGGCGGCAGTTCGGTGTCCGACCGTCTGCTGCGCACCACCAATGCCGGCGCAAAGTGGGACACGGTGCTGATCCGGGACTTCGGCGAATACGGCATCCCGCTCGAGATGCATCCCGACAAGCCGGACACGCTCTACTTCGGCGGCGACTTCTCGCGGCTGTGGCGCTCGACCGACTTCGGCGCGACGTGGGGCGAGCTGGGATCGGACAGCGTGTTCCGCAGCCCGTGCGACATCGTCGTGGTGCCCGACAGCTCGAACATCATTCTGGTGGGCGACGGCGTCACCGGCGCGACCAATCCGCCGGCCCAGTACTACAAGTCGACCGACGGCGGGCTGACGTTCGAGTTGAAGCACAGCCGCACGGGAATCGTCGGCGCCTCCGAAGTCCCCGGCATGGCGTGCAGCCGCCAGCGCAACAGCACGATCTTGGGGACCAACTGGAGTGCGGGCGGCGTCCAGCGCAGCCTCGACTACGGAACCACGTGGCCGACCACGAGCGGTGCGCAGCAGGCATGGGGCGCCGACATCGTGCGCGACGATCCCAATGTTCCGGTGTTCGCGCTCTACAGTGGCAACGCCGCGTACTTCTCGTACGACGGCGGGGCGACGTGGACTCCGGTCAGCGTTCTGAACTTCGGCAGCAGCAACGGTCTGCTCGCGCGCGACCGCGACGTCATCATCTTCCAGCAGTCGGCGGCGTACTGGAAGCTCCAGACCACGTATCCGTTCACCGCGTCGGCGGTCCAGTCGCTCAACGTCAGCTCGCCCAATGGCAGTGAGGAGTGGGTCGGCGGCACCGTGCGCAACATCGTGTG
>JANLWX010000006.1:0-19120 GCA_031364845.1 Candidatus Eiseniibacteriota bacterium | reverse complement strand
TGCCATTGCCGATCGTCGCCCCCGACGCGTTCGATAGCGTCACCGTCAGCGTCTCATCCGACTCCAGCGTTCCGTCGCCGTTCACGGTCACCGTGACCGTCTGCGGGCCGGTGGTCTTCGGCGGGAACGTCAGCGTGCCCGAACCCTGCTGGTAGTCGTTGTTCGCGAGCGTCGCCGAGCCGTCGTTGGTCTGCCAGTCCACCGTCACCGGCTGATCGCTTGCATGCGAAAGGGTTACGTCGAGATTCACGAGCGTCGGACCCGCGTTGCCTTCGAGCGACAACTCCGCCATCTCGATGCCGACCGTCGGCGTGCCGTCGTCGTTCTGAATCGTCACGGTGCCCGTGCCGTTGCCGATCGTCGCGCCCGACGCGTTCGACAGCGTCACCGTCAGCGTCTCATCCGACTCCAGCGTTCCGTCGCCGTTCACGGTCACCGTGATCGTCTGCGGGCCGGTGGTCTTCGGCGGGAACGTCAGCGTGCCCGAACCCTGGTCGTAGTCGTTGTTCGCGAGCGTCGCCGTGCCGTCGTTGGTCTGCCAATCGACCGTCACCGGCTGATCGCTCGCGTGCGACAGGGTCACATCGAGGCTCACCACCGACGGCCCCGCATTGCCTTCGAGCGACAACTCCACCATCTCGATGTCGACCGTCGGCGTGCCGTCGTCGTTCTGAATCGTCACCGTACCCGTGCCGTTTCCGATCGTGCCCCCCACCGGGTTCGACAGCGTCACGGTGAACGTCTCGTCCGACTCCTGCGTCGCATCGCCGTTGATCGTGACCGTCACCGTCTGCGGGCCGGTGGTCTTCGCCGGGAACGTCAGCGTGCCCGAATCCTGCACGTAGTCGTTGTTGGCGAGCGTCGCCGAGCCATCGTTGGTCTGCCAGTCGACCGTCACCGGCTGATCGCTGGCATTCGAGAGCGTCACCGCGAGATTCACCGTCGCCGGCCCCGCGTTGCCTTCGAGCGACAGCGCCGCCATCTCGATGTCGATCGTCGGCTGGCCGTCGTCGTTCTGAATCGTGCCGGTCGAAGACGAAGGCAACCCGACCGTGGCATTGGTCGCGCCCGTCAATGACACGCTGAACGTTTCGTCGCCTTCGAGCGTCGCGTCGCCGTTCCCGTTCACGGTGATCGTGCCACTCGTGAATCCCGCGGGGATCACGATCGAGCCGCTCACAGAAGCGTAGTCGTTGTTGCCGGTCGTCGCGGTACCGTCCGAAGTCTGATAGTTCACCGTGACCGGAAGGCTGTAGCCGGTCGACAGGTTGACCGTGAAGTCGAACGCCGTGGTTCCCGCATTGCCTTCAGGGTTGGAAGGCCCCGGAGCGATCGTGACGGTTGGTGCCGGACCCGCGACATTCGCCCACCACGTGCCCCACTTGCTCGAGTTGCTGCCGGTGTTGCCGTCGTCGGTGCCGGTTCGCAGCTTCGCCCACTCGTCGACCACCCACAGCGACTGGTCGTCCGCAGGATCGACCTGGGCCTTGCTGTAATCACCCCAGCGGTTGCGGCTCGTCGTGAGGTTGAAGGTCTTGTGATAGTAGTCGTCGCCCGCGCGGAAAATGTACGGATCGCGCATCGTTCCCGGAGCGTCCGCCGCCAGATGCATCGAATAGGCCGACGCCCCGTACTGGTTGGACGCGAATTGCGAGTACCCGACGATGATGTCGCCCGCAGCGTTCACCGCGATGTGCCCATACGCGTACCACTTGCCGCCGTTGGTCGCGGTCGCCGTCGGATCCTCGATGCGGCCGCCGTCCTGAACCACGCCCGTCACCGCGTCGATCTTGGTCCACTGCAGCATCGTGCGCGTGAGGCTCGTCGCTCCCACCGTCTGCGTGTAGTAGATCGAGCCATTGCGGAACACCGGCGTCGAGCGGATCTGCGAATCGATGCAGTCGATCTTGCACGGCGTCGCACCGCACGCACTCGCTCCCGCCAGCGGCGCCGCCTGCGGAAGGATGTTGCCGCCCGTCTGTGTCCACGTGAGGCCGCGGCTCTTGGTGGCGCCGATCGTGTAAACCGGTGCCGCCGGCGTGCCCGTGATGAGATCGACGCGGAAGGTTCCGCCCCCGCTGCTCAAATGGGTCGGCGTGTAGAGCGTGTTTTCGGTCGATGAGTACGTCGCGGCCGGCGACGAGCAGAACCCGGTGCCCGTGAACATCGTCGCGACGAACGCGCCCGCGCGCAACGACGGGTAGTCGATCACCAGCATCTTGCCGGTCGAGAACGCGCCCGCGCTGATCGTGAACATGTTCATGCCGATCGCAACCCAGTTCTTGTTGAACCCGATCGAGGGGAAGTCCGCCCACAACGTGTTGCCGGCATCGGTGTCGACGCGGAAGATGTAGTAGGCGCCCGCGGGATCGCTGGTCTGGGACACGCCGACCTGGACTGATGAGTTCGCGGTTCCGCCATCGCACATCATCACGACGATCCAGCGGTCGTTGATCGGATCGTAAATCGTCTTGGGATCGAAGTGCGTGTTGATGGTGCCGCCCGATCCTGCCCAAAACGTGTTGGTAGAGGTCGTGCTGAGTACGGCACCCGTCGACTTGTCGAAGATCCGGTAATTGTTGTTCAGCCCCGTCATCACCCGCGTGCGGCCGACCGCGCCATCGACATCGGGGGGAATTGTGATGAAGCCCGTGCCTCCGATCGGGATGTCATCGAGACCCTCGAAGCTCGTGGACGGCGAAGGCGACGCGACCGCCGGAGACACGCGCGCCGGCGGGATCTCGGCGAGCCCGATCACAACGTCCGGCTCCGCCGGCTCGTGCGCCTTGGGCATGATGCGCGGGATGTAAGGCGGCTGGACCGCCAGATGCTCGGCATCGAGCTTTGCGAGCGCTTCGAAGTTGACGACCGCCGTTCCCACCACCTGCGCGGCCGAGCCGGAGAGATTCGTTCCGGGCGGCGCAACGCGCGAGTCGTGCTGCGAAGCCGCGAAAGTGACCGCGGATGTGGCGAGGACGAGCACTGCCGCCGACGCGATCGCAATCATGGAACGGCGTGTTCGTCGGGAGCTTGAGATCCGGAACGGGAGCTTCATGGCGGATTCCCTCGAAGGTGGACGGCTACAACGCGTGGAGAATCGTGGGGCGTGAACAAGCGGCAGGGTCCGCGCAGGACCGTCGGATCAGCTGAAGTGATCGATCATGGGCGGCACTCTCGTCGCGAAGCGGCTTCGGCAGAGTCGTCGTCGGGCGACGTGAAGCGGCCACGACCCTGGTCACCCAAGCGGGTTTACTTCAGGGCCGCGAGGGGAATCGCAATCAAGATGTGGGGAGGGTATTCAGGGAGAAGGGCAGATGCAAGGGAATTGTTAGGCGAACTGTTCGCGAGGACAGTGTGCGGAAGCGGTCGGGTCTCTGAAGTCAGCGCAGCCGCACCACGCGCTCCACCTGATGACCCGCAGGCTCGACCGCAGCGTCAAACGCGAGCAGGAACTCGAGCGCGCTGCGCCGCCGCAATGTGCGCTGAGACATGTCAGGTCCGAAGATCCCACTCGGACAGCTACTCAGGCAAACAAAAGACCCGCGTCCGAAACTCCTCGAACGCGGGTCTCCAGTGGTGCCCGGGGCGAGACTCGAACTCGCACGGGTTTCCCCACACGCCCCTCAAACGTGCGTGTCTACCAATTCCACCACCCGGGCACGAAATCCTTGTCGCGATCGAATAGCCTTAGCGGCCCCCTGCGGGTGCCGGGGTCGGCGGAGGGGCGCCGGTGCCGGTCGCGGGCGTCGTGCCCGTTGCGGGTGCGGACGGCTGCTGGCCGGTCTGCGGCGCAGCTCCGGGTGCGGGCGTGGTTGCCGCACCGCGCTGCGCTTCGGTCTGGATCAGGCTGCGTTGCCCGCCGCCGATGTTGCCGGACGACATGAGTGCGAGCACCAGCGACGTGAGGAAGAACGCTCCGCCGAGGCCCATCGTGGCCTTGGTGAAGAAGTCGGTCGCGCCGCGGCCGCCAAACACGGTCTGGGCCGAGCCGCCGAATGCGCCGCCGGCGAGCCCGCCGCCCTTGCCGGACTGAACGAGGACCACGCCGATCAGCGAGAGGCAGATCACAAGATGGAGAATCAACAGGAACGTGTACATGAGATGTCCTCGGGAAACTGCGGTGCCGTCCCGCGCGGAACCTCCGCGCACCGGAAGCGGCCGGCTACCTTAACAATCGGCATCATATGGCGTCAATTTGATCCGGGCCGCGATTTTCGCAGCGGCCCAGGCTCGTGAGAACCCGCAGCTCCAGCGGCCGAATCCGCGCTTCATAACAGCCCCGGCTCACGCCCCGGCAGCCGCCGCCACCACGATCTTCCAGAACCCCGCAGCATCGAGCGAAGCCCCTCCCACCAGCGCCCCGTCGATGTCCTGCTCGGCGAACAGGCTCGCGGCGTTGGCGGCGTTGACGCTGCCGCCGTAGAGAATCGCTTGGCGCTCGCCGGTCCCGGCGGCCACCACCTGGTCCAAGGTCGCTCGGATCACGCGATGGGCGTCGCGCGCCTGCTCGGGGGTCGCGACTTTGCCGGTGCCGATCGCCCACACGGGCTCGTACGCGGTCACGGTGCGCGCGGTCGCGGCGGCGTCGAGTCCTTCATAGGCGGCGCGGATCTGGCGCACCAGGACTTCGGCGGTGCGTCCGGCTTCGCGCTCGTCGAGCAGCTCGCCCACGCACACGATCGGCGTGAGGCCGTCGCGCTGTGCGGCGCGCAGCTTGCGCGCGACGGTCGCGTCGTCCTCGCCCATCACGTGGCGGCGCTCGGAGTGGCCGACGATCACAAACTTGCATCCGGCATCGGCGAGCATCGCGCCCGAGACTTCACCGGTGAAGGCGCCATGGGTTTCGGCGTGCAGGTTCTGGGCGCCGAGATGGATTCCGCTTTCACGCAAAACTCCGCTCACACTTTCGAGCGCGGTGAACGGCGGACACACGGCGATCTCGGTGTGCGGCCGCGCGCGCAGCAGCTCCAGCATCTCGCGCGCGAGCACCACGCCTTCGCGCGCGGTCTTGTGCATCTTCCAGTTGCCGGCGACGAGTCGCGGGCGGCGCGGCAAAGCGGTCATTCAGACCCCGCATCGTCGAGCGCTTCGACACCGGGCAGCAGTTTGCCTTCGAGGAACTCGAGCGACGCACCGCCGCCGGTCGACAGGTGCGAGAACTTATCGGCGAGTCCGGCCTGCTGGATCGCGGCGACCGAGTCGCCCCCGCCCACCACGGTCACGGCACCGCGTCCGGTGGCTTCGGCGCACGCGCCTGCGACCTTCAGCGTCCCGACGGCGAAGGCGTCGACTTCGAAGATGCCCATCGGTCCGTTCCACAGCACGGTCTTCGCATCGGCGAGCTTCGCGGCGAATGTCCGCACCGACTCCGGCCCGATGTCCACACCCATCTCGTCATCGCGCAGTTCCTCGATGCGGCACGCGCGCGCGGGTGCGCTACCGTCGTGCGCGGTCGAGGCGATGCAATCCACCGGCAGCACGAGTTCCACCCCGCGCTTCGCTGCGGCGGCGAGCACGTCCTTTGCCATCTCGACGCGATCTTCTTCGACGAGCGACTTGCCGACCGAGCGTCCCTGCGCGCGGTAGAACGTGAACATCATGGCACCGCCGATCAGCAGCCGGTCGACCTTGCCGAGCAGTGCGGTGATGACGTCGATCTTGCCCGAGATCTTCGCACCGCCGAGGATCGCGACGAACGGCCGCGCGGGATCGGCGAGTGCCTTGCCGAGATAGTCGAGTTCCTTCTGCATCAGGAACCCCGCGACCGCCGGATGCAGCAGATGCGCCACGCCTTCGGTCGACGCATGTGCGCGGTGCGCGGTGCCGAACGCGTCGTTGACGTAGACCTCGCCGAGTGCGGCGAGCTTCTGCGCGAAGGCGGGATCGTTCTTCTCTTCCTCGGCGTAGAAACGCAGGTTCTCGAGCAGCAGCACCTGGCCGTCGCCGAGCGCCTTCACCGCCGCCTCGGCTTCGGGGCCGATGCAGTCCGAGGCCCATGCAACCGGCTGGCCGAGCAGCTTTGCGAGGTGTTCCTGCACCGGCTTCATGGTGTACTTCGGATCGGGTCCGCCTTTGGGGCGCCCGAGATGCGACATGAGAATCACACGCGCGCGCTGCTGGATCAGATGGCGGATCGTCGGGAGTGCGGCTTCGATGCGCGTGGCATCGGCGACGGCACCGTTCTCCAAAGGCACATTGAAGTCGACGCGCACCAGCACGCGTTTCCCCGCGCACTCGAGGTGTTGAATCGTCTGCTTGGCGAAACTGCGCGATTCGGGCGCCATCGCCGGACTACGCCAGCTTCAGCAGGGCGTCGACCATGCGGTTCGAGAAGCCCCACTCGTTGTCGTACCACGAGAACACCTTGACGGTGGACCCGGCCATGACGAGCGTCGACAGCGAATCGAACACGCTGCTGTGCGGGTTGCCGACCACGTCGATCGAGACGATCGGATCTTCGCAGTATTGGAGCAGGCCCTTCATCGGACCGTCCGCCGCGGCCTTCATCGCCGCGTTCACGGTGGCCTTGTCGACCGGCTTCTTGAGGGTCGCGACCAGATCGACGAGCGAACCGTCCATCACGGGCACGCGCACCGCGGTGCCATCGAGCTTGCCCTTGACCTCGGGCAGCACCTCTCCGATCGCCTTCGCGGCACCGGTCGAGGTCGGGATCATGCTGAGCCCGGCCGCGCGCGCGCGACGCAGATCCTTGTGCGGGAGATCGAGGATGTTCTGATCGTTCGTATACGCATGGATCGTCGTCATGAGGCCGTGCTCGATGCCGAATGTGTCGTTCAGCACTTTGACGACCGGCGCGAGGCAGTTGGTGGTGCACGAGCCGATGCTCACGATCGTGTGCTCGGGCTTGAGCAGGTGATCGTTCACGCCGAACACGAACGTGAGATCCGGGTTCTTGGCCGGCGCCGAGATCAGCACCTTGCGCGCACCCGCGGTGAGGTGCTTGGTGGCACCGTCGCGATCGGTGAAGTGACCGGTCGACTCGATCACGATGTCGACGCCGAGGTCCTTCCACGGGAGCTTCGAAGGATCCTTCTCGGCAAAGACCTTCACGGAGTCGCCTTCGATGAACAGGCTGCCATCGGCGGCCGGCTTGCTCGGGCACTCCTGCCACACGCGGTGCACGCTGTCGTAGCGCAGCAGGTGCTGCAGCGTGGTCGCGTCGGTCAGATCGTTGACCGCGACGAAATCGATCGGAACCTTGCGCTGCTTCGAGGCGCGGACGACGAGGCGCCCGATACGGCCGAAACCATTGATCGCTACGCGGAGGGCCATGACGTATCTCCTTCTGAGGCGCGAGGGACGCGGCGGGAAGCGGCGCGACCGCCCGCGCAGGGGGCGGCCAGGTGGCGGCGAGAGCGGGCGTTTTAGTGACGAACCGGGCGACTATGCCGCAGCTGTTTAAGACGGTCAACCGCTGGGACCGCCTATTCGGTGGAATAGCGCTGCGTGTACTGCCCCAGCCCCATTTCGTCGACGAACAGGAACACGAGTCGCTTGCGGTTCACGCGCTTCTCGCGCGGATCGGCATCGACCGGCGGCGGGATGTCGCCTTCGTAGATCCACACTTCGAACGGCCGCATGTCGCCGCCCGGTCCCTTCTGCTCCACGTCGCCGAGCGCGCGATCTTCGCTGACGCGGATCTCGCGCAACGCCTGGAGCAGCGTGTTGTCGCCGGAGGGAATCACCTGCCGCAGCACTTCCGACGGTTCGCCGTAGCGGATGAACACGCGTCCCATGTCGGACAGCATGCCGGGGCCTTGTCCGAGCCGCGCGTAGTTGCGGTTCGCGATCACGACGCGCTGCTCGAATCCGGCCAGCGCTTCGTTGATCGCCGTACCCGGTGACGGATCGCGCACGCGCCAGAACTCGTCGAGCAACCGCTCCTGCTCGCCGGGCTGCATGCGGGCGAAGTTCTCCTCGTCGTCGGGCGGCAGCAGCAAATGCACCGCGTCCTCGACATCGCGCGGATTGCGAAACCACGATTCGGGATGCCACGCGACGCTGAATTTCGCCTGACGCACGGCCTTCGCACGATCGCCCTCGCGCCACACCTGCACTTCCAATAGATACGCTCCCGCGGGCTCACGCGCGAGATCGAACTGAGTCTCCGCGTCCAGCCGCGCCGAAGCAGTTCCGCTGCTCTCGCGCTCCGCGATCACATTCGAAGCGCCATCGAGCACGCGGGTCTTCCACTTCCACGGACGGCCCTGGGCGCTGTCGGCGCGCGCCACGAAGAACGCGCGCAGCTCGGTGGCGTGGAGTCCGTAGAGGCGTTCGGGGTTCGGCAGCACGTCACGCCCGCCGCGCAGGAACGCGCTGCCTTCGCGGCCTTCGGTCTCGGCCCACACGAACTCGAGGTCCGACAGATCCACGCCGGTCTTGGGCACGACCACCGAGAACTCGCCTTCGACCTCCGCACTCTCTGAAACTTTGCGTCCCATGTAGGCGATACCGCGCTTGCGCGAGCGCACATCTTCGAGCTTGACCGCGAGCCGTTGCGGTCCCGGCATCAGCGGGAACCGCAACAGCACGACGCGGCCGAATCCGCGCGAGGAGTCCGCGGAGGCGATCGCGACTTCCTGCGTCTGCGTGGAGGTCTTGCCGGCGAAGCCGCTGCGCAGGCGCGTGGTGAGGCGCAGGCGTCCGGTCGCGAGCGAATCGAGCGTCAACGCCTCGATCGTGACCGGCGGAATGCGCACGTAGACGTCGAGCATGTGGCCGGTCGAATCGGGGAACGCGGCGGCATCGACGGTGAATCCGACGCGCCCGCCGATGCGCCACGGCAAGGGCCCGAGCGTCTCATCTAAGCGCGCGGCGGCGGGTGCGGTGGCACCGATCAAAGCGATCAGCGCCATGACCGGCGTAGCGATCCGGCTCAAACGGCAACGCGCTCCCCTCGGGGAGCGCGTCCGTTGCGAAGTCACTGCGATCGGGGGTGGCGTCGCGGCCTCAGAACAGGAACTTGAGCGAGAACCGGTGCGCCGCGCCGAGATCCTTCATGTCGGTGTAGGCGTAGTCGAGATTCGCCTTGCCCGCGACCGACACCGGGAACAGGAATCCCATGCCGCCCGCGATGCCCTCGGCGTCGTAGTTGATGTTGTAGCCGCCGCGCAGGAACAGATAGCGGCGGAATCCGTACTCGGCGCCGACGTTGATGCGCTCCGAGTTGTCCGGCGGATGCGAGAACTCGAACGATCCCATCAGCTTCTGGTCGGCAGTCGAAAGCAGCGAGACCGAGGTGCCGACGCGGAAGATAGCCGGGATACGCGCCTCGCGATCGATGAACTTGATCTGCGAGCCGATGTTCGAGATCGCCATGCCGATCTTCATGCCGAGCGCGCCGACGTCGTACAGCGTGCCGATGTCGAACGCGAACGTCTGCTGCGACAGATCGGCCAGCCCCTCGTGGATGAAGTTGCCGGTCACACCGGCGCTGAACTTGTCGGTGAACGACCGGGCGTAAGTGACGCCCATGGTCATCATGCCGGCGTCGAACTCCTCACCCGTTCCTAGTGTCGGATCCGGCTGGTAGGCGGTGGTCTCGATCATCGGCGCCATCGACAGCGCGCGCGCGTGAATGCCGAACGCTCCCGGAATGCGCTTGACGTGGAACACGTAGCCCACCTGGTCGAACGACAGCTCGGCCGGCCAGTTCGCGTGGTTCAGCGACAACTCGGACTTGTCCGGATCGATGCGCGCGATGCCGGCGGCATTCCAGAACAGCGACGATCCGTCGTCGGCCACGCCCACGAATGCGCCACCCATGGCCGCGGCGCGGGCACCGACGCCGATCTTCAGGAACTGGCCGTCGAACGTCCCGACCTTTTCGAAGATGTTGGCCGCAAACGAAACCCCGGGCAGCAATAGCCCTGCGAGTCCCAGCGCCCATGCGGTTCTTTTCACTCTGAATCCCTCCTTCGAGACCGAACGCTAGCGGATCACCACGAACCGACCGCGCTGGGTGCCTTCACTCGAGTCGACCGTAAACAGGTAGATCCCGCTCACGATATCCTGGCCGTTACGCGAAATCAGATTCCAGCGAGCCTGTCCGTCATTGTCGTTGTCCTGCTGGCGATTGTAGCCGGGCAGGGTGACGCGGCCATCGCTGATGGCCGGACGAACGGACTCGTTGGTGGCGTCCTCGGACCGGATCTCCGCGACCAGATCACCGGAAACCGTGTACACGCGGATCGTCCACTTCCCACGCGGCAGACCCAGGAAGTCGATGTGGGTGCCGGTGGGATCGGACGCGTTGGGCGTGAGATCCCACGCCGAAGGACGATCCACGATGCGGGCGTAGCCGCGATACGGATTCGGAACGACCCACACACCCTTGCCGGTGCCGACCGTGGTTTGCGGCACCACACCTTCGGCCTCGACCGCCGAGCGCCGGCCGCCGAGTTCGGTCGTCCGTCCGAGCGTGGTCGTCGAGTCGAATGCGGTCACCGAGTAGAAGTAAGTGAATCCGTTCTTCACTTCACGATCGACGTACGTGTAGGTGCCGATCGGGTACCGCGGACGGTCCTCGCGATTGGACGGCGTCTCGCAGGGTCCGCGATGAACCGTGCAACCATTCACGACCTGACAGTGTCCGGAGCTGTCCTTCACGCACCCGGGGCCACCCGGCGTCGTCACGCCAAACGTCGTATCCGGCTTGATGATGTGACCGTTCTGGCGGTCCCACAGGTCGCCGAAGTCGAGACAGATCGGCACGACCTTCGGACCGACCGTTCCGTTCACCGGGTCGCGGTAGTTCGGAATGAAGACCTTGGGACACACGATGCGCCCCGAATCCGGATCGTAGTAGCGATTGGACCGCAGTCGCACACCGGCCGAGTCGTAGCGGAACTGCCGGTATTCGCCGAGCAGCGTCCAGTCGGCTTCGCTCGGTCCTGCGGATCCGACCGGGCGCTGCCAGTCGGACACCTTCCAGATCTTGTAGCCACGAAAGTCGAACCACTGCGACTTCGGATCCTGGGTGACTTCCGACAGGTTGTCCCATGACAGCGTGATCGCGTTGTCACCCGCGGCCACCACCTTGCGATTGGGGTTGTCCGTG
This sequence comes from Candidatus Eiseniibacteriota bacterium, assembly GCA_031364845.1. GTDB lineage: Bacteria > Eisenbacteria > RBG-16-71-46 > RBG-16-71-46 > RBG-16-71-46 > JANLWX01. The sequence goes on along the minus strand of JANLWX010000006.1, from coordinate 8,040 downwards.
AAGTTGTAGCGCGATGCGACGTTGAGCGCCGGATTCGGCGGCGGCGCCTCGGCGTTCCAGGTCTTGTGGAACAGGCCACCCGCCTGCGGATTGCCGTTGCCGTCGGTGAAGTCCCACACGCCCGTGCAGTAGCTGCAGTCGAAGTCGAACCAGGTCGGCTCGCGCTCGGTGACCGGGCGCAGCTGGCCCTGCTCGATGTCCCGGCAGTCCTGAAGGTAGATCGGCGGCTCGCCGATGCCGAGCTGGCGCGGCGTCTCGCGACCGTGGAAGTCCGGCGTGGCGAACCCTTCGCGCTTCTCGTGAACGCCCGTGAACGCGAGCTGCGCGCTGAAGGCGTTGAAGAGCGCGGGATACTGCCCGAACAGCTCGCTCGCGATGTCGTCCTTCTGGCCGGCAGGAGCGTTCTTGTAGCGATCGAGCCTTGGAGGCCACTGAATCATCGACTGGTAGTTGCCTATCTGAACCGCGAACGCCACGGTCACCGAGATGCTCTGACCGTCGGCAACGTTGAGCCACGGACCGACCGACGCCCATGAGATGTAGTCGCCCTTCTGGTCGCCGGGAATGGCATTGATGAATCCATCCTCGCCGATGTTGGTGCCGGCCTGCCCGCTCAGGAATTCGAAGCGCTGCTGGTCGATCACCGGGTTGCCACCCTGGGCGAACGGCGTTCCGCCGGTGAACGAACGATAGGCCAGGAAGCCGACCCTCTTGGGCCCGGTCTCGCCGAGCGGGTCCACCGTGTGGTCGATCAGCAGGAACGAGCCGACGCCTTGCGTGCGTCCGACATCCCCGTCGTCGTCGATCACCGAGAAGCCGTTGACCCGGATCGTGTCCACCGGGCACAGCGCGGAATCCGGCGGATAGGCCGAGCGCGCGATCTCCTGGGTATCGTGCGGCTGCTGGCGGCGCAGCGGATCGATCAACTGACCTGGCGTCGAGCCGACCTGCACCAGATACTCGCCCTGGGGGAACATAGGCACGTCGAAGTCGTCGTTGAAGAAGTTGGCGACCTCTTCCGGGCCGGAATCGATGTCGACCAGCCAGCCGATGCAGAGGCTGTCGAGGACATGGCCCGAGCGGTTGATGATCTCGTACTCCATGACGTTGAAGTCCTGGAATCCGATCACCGAGTACGCCCACGCCTTCTGCTTGCACTCGAGGCCGAGCGGCACGTGCTTCTCGCTGAACACCGTGTTGACCGCCTGGATCGTGTTGTCCCACATCACCAGGGAGTACATCTCCTGGCCGAGCGCGCCGAAGTCTTCGTCGATCTGGCCATCGGCGTCGTTGTCACGACCGTCGTTGAAGTCTTCGTCGATCTTGGCGCACGGCGGATTCAAGCAGCCGTAGGGATTCGAGCTGTCGAAGTCGCCGTCGTCGTTCACGTAGCGCTGCCCGTTGATGATGCCGTCGTACGAACGGTAGATCTTGTCCTCGGGCTCGAGCGTCTCCGGCCGCCACTCCTGAAGGTAGCTGACGCGGCGGACCGCGTTGGGATCGGTCGCTCCGGGGTTCACGGCTCCGACCGAGAGGCGGATCGAGCTGAGATACGACACTGCGGACGCCCCCGGCCACTGCCCGGCCGGGTCGTTCGACACGTTCGTGAACAGATTGCCGTTGTGGCCCCAGTTCGTGATCTTCATGTGAACGTTGCCGACCCGCAGCACCGCGCCCGGTCCGAACACGTCCGGAATGTCCGTGGGACTCACGCGCGGATTGCTGCCACGCGGATGGAAGTACTCCGGCATGGCCTGGCGCCATGCCTCCATGGTCATTCCATCGGGGTCGATCTTCCCCGGCGGCAGCGCATGAGCGGCATGCGGCACCGCCACCGTGGCGGCAAGCGCCAGCCCCGCGATCCACCTGTGAATCTCGAATCTGATTCGCGTCATCGTTCGCCTTCCCGCCCGGTCGGTCAGAAGGTGATGTTCATGCCCATACGCACGGCGCGGCCTTCTTCGAAGACGCGAGGATCACGCACCGGCACCCAATCTGCCTGGTTGTCACCGTTCACGTCCTGCAAGTAGGCACCACCGGCGCGGCCCGTCTGCGTGTAGTAGATCGTGTAGTCGTCGCCTGCGAAGAAAACGTTCGGATTCGGGAATGATCCGATTGTCAGGTTCTCGATGTTTCTCGCGTTCAGAACATTGCGGGCATCGAAGAACAGCGTCACGTTCTGACCCCAGATCTTGTAGAACTTGTCACCGTCGATCGTGAGATTGGAATTCGAAGGCAACCGCCGCGAGTTCGTGAGCTTGGGATCCGGACGCCGGTCGTTCGGATAGGCCGGCGTGAAGGGGAAGCCCGATCCGTAGACCCACAGGATGCGGAAGCCCCACTTGCCCGGATCGCGCACGGTCGAGGCGAAGCTCAGCGTGTTGCGCTGATCCCAGTCCAGCGACTGCTCGGCGATCGGCAGGTAGAGCCGGCCGCCGTTGAAGAACTGGAGCGCCTGATTCGGATCCGAGGCGACACCGGTCGCGAGCGAGTAGGTGTAGTTCACCTCGGCCGAGAACTTGTGGCTGAAGCTCTTGATGATGCTGGCTTCGAACCCGCGCGAACTGGCGTAGTCGCCGTTGTAGAACACGTTGACCAGGTTGCCGAAGTCGTCGCGCTCCTGGCGGGTCGTGATCAGTCCGTAGATGTCCTTGAAGAACACCGAGAACTGCCCCGACACATCGCGCGAGAACAGATGCTGCATGCCGGCCTGGTAGGCGATGTTGGTTTCGGGTTCGAGGTCGGGATTGCCGCGCGTAACGACGCTGGTGCCGGCGCCGCGGTTCTCGAAGATGAACCGGCGCGCGGGCGTCTGATACGTCCACCCGTAGTGGAAGCTCAGCACGTCCTTGTCGGAGATCGGATACGCGATGCCGAGTCGCGGGCTGAACTGCTGCTTGAAGCGCTTGCCGCTCGCGAGGTCCAGGTCCGAGATCTGATCGCCCGGCGAGAACAGGTCGTAGCGCACGCCGGCGTTGAGCACCAGACCCTCGAACTCCCAGCGGTCCTGGACGTACGCGGCGCCTTCGGGATTGTAGTTCACGTAATCCGACCGGTTGCCGCCCGGCAGCCCGTTGGTCTCGATGTTCGGAAGCGTGAGCGTCAGGTTCTCGACGCGGTTGTACTTCGCCTCGATACCCGTCTTGACCGTGTGCTGCTTCCAGCGCCGGGTCGAGATGTCGCTCTTGACCGCGAAGGTTCCCGCGTCGCGGCGGAAGTACTGCGGGAAGTCTCCGTGGGTCGCGAAGTAGGGATTGTTCTCGGTCCCGGTTCCGATGTTGCCGCTCCAGAAGAACGGGCTCTGGATCCAGTACTCCCACGGCTCCTTGCGTCCCACCGAGTTCAGGGTCTTGAACTGCAGGCTCGACAGGCGCGTCGTCATGACCGACTTGTTGGAGAGCTGATTGGTCCACACACCGGTGAACGAGCGGTACTTGTCGTCGACCGTAGGAATGTGGTCCGGCAGATTGACCGGCAGGTACGAACTGTCCTCCTGCGTCGCCGACCAGGTTCCGTAGCGCGGACGGTAGCGGTCCGGCTGGCCGGGAGTGCGGGTCGTGTCGAGAGCGATCTTCACGAACCCCTTGCGGCTCCACATATGGTTGTAAGGCGTGTTGATGGTGCGGTTGTTGATGACCTCGAAGGTGACCTTGTGCTGCGGGTTCGCGCGATAGGCCAGCTTCAGGTTCGTGTTGATCTGGTTCGACTGGCGGTTGCCGAGCGTGATGAAGTCGAACAGCGTGCGCTTGGGCTTGGTCAGCGTGCTGCGCAGGTGGGTGTCGTTGAACGTGCCTTCGTAGGTGGCGAAGTACGTGAGGTTCTTGATCGGGGTCGGTCCGCCGAAGCCGAACGTGAACCGGTCGTAGTTGTTGAAGGTCTTGGTCGGATCGCCGAAACGGTCGGTGTCCCAGCGCACGTCGCCGCCGAGCCGGTCGGTTCCTTCCTTGGTGCTGACGCTGACCACGCCCGACAGCGCGCCGCCGTACTCGGCATCGAATCCGCCCGACAGCACCTCGGCGCCCGCGATCGCGAGATTCGCGACGTTCGCGTTGCGGCCGAACAGCGGATCGGAAGCTTCGGCGCCGTCGATCTGGATCTTGACCTCGCCACTGCGTCCGCCGCGGAAATGCAGGTCACCGCCGCGCGCCACGACCCCGGCCTTGGTGCCGATCGCCTGGCTGAGGTTGTCGACCGGCAGCTCCTTGAGCTTCTCACCCGAGAGGTTCTGCTTGGTGGTCGACGACTTGGTGTCGATCCGGCGCTCCGCCTTGACCTCGATCTCCTCGATCGTCTTCGTGATCTTGCTCGCACCGACCGTCAGCGACAGCGTCGCCGTGGCCCCCGCGTTCACCTGAACGGTTTCGAGGATCGGGTCGTAGCCGGTCGCGAGCACCCGGATCTGCTGGGTGCCGACCGGGACTCCGCGGATCACGAAGTTGCCGTTGTCATCCGTCATCGTGCCCTGCTTGGTGCCGAGCACGATCACGTTGGCGAACGCGATCCCATCCTTGCTGCGGTCGGTGACCTTGCCCGAGATCGTCCCGGCAAGAACTCCCGGACCCGGAGCAGTCGTGGTCCTCGGCCACGCAGGAGCCCGCGTCTGAGCGAAGGCCGGGACCGCGAGACTCAGACCCGTCGCCAGTGTCACGACAAGAGTGAACAAGCGCCTGGGATTGAAGTGCATAACGTGAGACCTCATGCGAAGAGCCAAGGCTGCGGTGAATTCGCGTCGAAGGTGCCTACGCGCGTTCGACATGTCAACGGGATTTCCACCTCAAGTCGTTTCCGTGAAGTGAGTTACTGCGCAAAGTCATGAGGGGAGTCGGGTTCAACTCGAACGTTTCACCGAATTCCGAGATCGCATCAGCAAACATCGGGTGACCAGTCGTCGCGTTCGAGTGCGGCGCATCCGGAGCGCTTCGGTGAGAAGTGGGGTCGCAGGGGGTACTCATCGCATGGCACCCGTGGAATCGGTGCCCGACGCCCAGTCGTATGGAACTATCGTCAGATGTCCCTCCCGCGTCAAGTTCTTTCTTGACCCTCACTGCGGGCGCGATCAGAAAACCCATCGCAGCCTCGTCGCCAGCCGCTGCCGGCTGGTGCGCGGATCGGCGGGATCGTCGTAGTCGGCCAGCGTCCACTCGTAGGCGTAGCCCGCGTCCACGGTCCAGATCGAGCGGATCGGATGGAAGCCGAAGCCCACGGTCGCCGAGTGCGTCTTGTACTCGTTCTGGACCGTGAAGTCGTCCAGGTCTTCCCAGCGGTAAACGTAGCCGGCGCGCAGCGCGAGCGGCGTCAGAAGCTGCCGCTCGAGGCCCGCGCGCAAGTCCCAGCCGATGTGCTTGGGACCCGCTCCGGTCAGATCCTGACCCCGCAGCGCCTGGAACACACGACCTTCGACGCCGAGCGCTCCGCGAGCCATCTTCCATGCGAGCCCGCCGCCAGCCTCGTACGACCGGTCTTCGACGATGTTGTGGACGATGCTGTCGGGCACCACCAGCGTGTCCGTGCTGACCTCAGCCACCAGCAGATTCAGGAAGTGATTGAAGCTGCTCACGTCGTTCACGTCGGGCGGGGCGATCTTGACCTGCCGGTAGCTGGTCGAAACGCCGACGCCGGCTTCGAACGCATTCGAGAACCACCGCATGCGGCCTTTGAGCGCCGAGCCCTCCTCCTCGCGATCGAGCAACTTGCCGCGACCGTTAAGGGGATCGGACGCGGTGCCGGCCGAAGTCGAGAACACCCACGTCTGGTCGGACTTCGAGCGCCAGCCCTGAGCGTCCACGCCGTACTCGAAGCCGCCGCCGAGCTTGCCGGTGATCGTCGCCTGACCCACGTTGTACGGCCGCTCCTCACGCACTTCGGCGGAGTTGCGGAAGCCGACGTTCTGACCGTTCAGCTGGTGGTTCACCAGATCGACTCCGACCGCGACGTTCAGCGCGCGCGACAGGCGCAGACCGAGGTGCGTGCCGATTCCGGTCGAGCGGACTTCGGTCTCGTCCGGCACGAAGAAGTCCGGCGGACCGACCTCGGGACCGTTGTGATCGATGAACTCGCCCGAGGCGTTGCGCACGAACAGCCGGTAGGACTCGTTGTGCTTGCCCGAAGCGAGCAGCATCCGGATCGCGCCGACCACCCGGTCGCTTCCGATCAGCGGAATGCGTCCGGCGATGATCGGCATGACGTTCGGCCGCGAAAGCCCGGTGCGCCGCTCGACGTCTTCGGTGAACGGCTGGTCGGAACGGAACGAACTCCAATCGCCGACCGCGCCATAGGTGGAGCCTTCGGTGCGCCGCCAGGCTTCGTAGAACGTCCGCACTTCACGGGACGCGCCGGTCTGGCGCTCGAAGGACGGAATCACTCCGAGGCGCTCGGTGGAGGTCGAGGTCGCTCCCGTCGTGGGTGCGAGTTCCGCGGTCGAACCGGAGTCGGCATCGAGCACGCCGATCGGGTTGCGGCCGAGGTCCCACATATTGATGCGATTGTGCGCGTCTTCGAGCACGAAGCTCAGACGCCCCATTCCCAGCAGTCGCGGACTGCGGGCGATCGCGTCCACCGGGCCCTCGAGAAACGGGCTCGGGTCGTCGAACACGGACTGGGACCGCGCCGGCGTGGCCGGCAACGAGGTCACCACGGCAATCGCGAGCAGCGCGCTCCATCGACCCCCGCGCGAAGGGCTCATGCATTCTCCTTTCCAACGTGTCGGCCGAATCATGCGGACCGACGCGGAGAGAAACGCCGATGCCACGGCATCGGCATGCGCGGTCAACGAAGGGCGTCATGCTTGCACGGACGGCGCATACTAGGAATGGGTTACAACAGTGTCAACCTAAATGACGATTCCGTTAATGGATGCAGCGTACCCGGCGACGCGTTCGATCTCGTTCCGGGACGCCGGATCACCGCGGCCGAGCCGAGACGAACGGCGATCCCGCGAGGAAGAATCGCCACTCCCGCTCGCGCGCGAACCGGATTCCGATGCGCGCACTCGCGGTCACGCGATGTCCCGCGCGCTGAGGCGAGCGATCGGAGATCCACAACGGACCGCGCGTGAGGTCGAGCCCGTCGTGGGCGCGCGTGAGTCCGAGCGCGCGTGTCACGCATCCGGGGCCGCGCGCCAGTTGTTCGCGCTTCAACGGGCCACGGGCGCGCACCATCAACTCGATGCCGGCCACCGGCGCGAGCGCGCGCACCAGCACGGCGGCGGCGCGACCGGCGGGCTCGGCTACCACGTTCACGCAATGATGCATGCCGTACGTGAAGTAGACATACGCATGGCCCGGCTCGCCGAACATCACGCGGTTGCGCGGCGTGGTTCCGCGCCACGCGTGGCTCGCGGGATCGCCGGCGCCGCGATACGCCTCAACCTCGACGATGTGTCCGGCGATCACGCCGTTGGGCGTCTCGTGCACCAGCAATCGCCCGAGCAGACCGCGCGCGACCTGCACGACGTGCCGCGCGTAGAACGCGCGCGGCAGCGGTGCGCCGAAGTCCGGTGACTCCGCGCAAAGCGATGCGTGCGCCGTCCGGGCGCGCGCGTCTTTCACGACGACCGCGCCCCTTCCCCGCTTGCGGGCGATCGGCTCAGTGGCCGACGGTCGCCTCACCCACGCCCAGCCGCTTGAGCGGCTCCATGATCAGATTGCGGATCTCTTCGAGACGCTCGGGCGACTTCGCCTCGAAGCGCACCACGAGCACGGGCTGCGTGTTGGAAGCGCGCACCAGTCCCCAGCCGTCCCCGAACTCGACGCGAATACCATCGATGTCGATGATCCTGAACTTGCCGGCGAATTCCGCCTTGAGGATCTCTGGCACCTGGAACTTGCGCTCTTCGGGGCACGGCAGCCGGGTCTCGGGCGTGGAGAAGTACTGCGGCAGGCTCTCGACCAGTTGGTCGAGCGTCCGCCCGCTCGCCGCCACGTAGCGCAACAGCCGGCCGGCCGCGAACAGCGCGTCATCGAAGCCGAAGTAGCCCTCGGTGAAGAACATGTGGCCCGACATCTCCCCCGCCAGCGGCGCCCCCGTCTCGAGCAGCCGGCT
>JANLWX010000197.1:0-19727 GCA_031364845.1 Candidatus Eiseniibacteriota bacterium | reverse complement strand
GTCTCCGATTCGTCGGGTGAGGTGTTCTATTTCCGCGACGAAGCCTCGGGCGAAGTGTGGTGCCCCACTGCGCTGCCGGTACGCAGTGCAACCGCGTTCCATGCCGCTCATCACGGCCAGGGCTACAGCCGCTTCCGTCACACGGCGCGCGGCATCTCGAGCGAAATGCTGCAGTTCGTTCCGCCCGAGGATCCGGTCAAGATCACGCGCATCTCGTTGAAGAATCTCTCGGGCCGCACGCGCCGCATCTCGATCGTCGCGTACGTCGAGTGGGTGCTCGGCGAATCGCGCGGCGGGCGGCCTCCGCACGTCATCACCGAGATCGACGGGATGACGAACGCGGTGTTCGCGCGCAGCGCATGGAGCGGCGAGTTCGGCGGGCGTATCGCGTTTGCCGATCTCGCCGGCAAGCAGACGTCATGGACCGCAGACCGCACCGAGTTCCTCGGACGCAACGGCTCGACCGCGCTGCCGCGCGCGCTTCGGATTCAAGATCCGCTGTCGGGCAAGGTCGGAGCGGGTCTCGACCCGTGCGCCGCGTTGCGCACCGTGATCGAGATAAGGCCCGGCGCGCGCGCGGACATCGTATTTCTATTGGGCGAGACCGCCGACCGCGACCGCGCGCGGGAGCTGATCGGGCGCTATCGCAAGGCGAACATCGACGAACTGCTGCGCGAGGTGACGCGGCGCTGGGACGAGGTGCTGGGGGCGGTTCAGATTTCCACCCCGGAGCCCGCGATGGATCTGCTCGTGAACCGCTGGCTCCTGTACCAGGCGCTCAGCTCGCGCATCTGGGCGCGCGCCGGGTTCTATCAGGCGGGCGGCGCCTACGGATTCCGCGACCAGCTCCAGGACATGATGGCCTTGAGCAACGTGCGGCCCGACCTCACCCGCGCGCATCTGTTGCGCGCCGCCGCGCGCCAGTTCGTCGCGGGCGACGTCCAGCACTGGTGGCATCCGCCGTCGGGCCGTGGTGTGCGCACGCGCATCTCGGACGACCTGCTGTGGCTGCCGTACGCGGTGACCCAGTACATCGCGGCGAGCGGCGATCACGCCGTGCTCGGTGAGATCGTGCCGTTCCTCGACGGCGAGACGCTGAACGAAGATCAGCACGAGTCGTACTTCGAGCCGCGGATTTCGAACGAGCGCGCCTCGTTGTACGAGCATTGCGCGCGCACGCTCGATCGCAGCCTCGCGGTCGGAAGTCACGGGCTGCCGTTGATGGGGACCGGCGACTGGAACGACGGGATGAACCGGGTCGGCGAAGGCGGCAAGGGCGAGAGCGTGTGGCTCGGCTGGTTCCTGTACGCCAACCTGCGCGCGTTCGCCCCGATTGCGGAAGCGCGCGGCGAACCCGCGCGCGCGCTCGCGTGGCGCACGCACATGACCGAAATGGCCGCGGCATTGGAACGCCACGGGTGGGACGGCGGCTGGTACCGGCGCGCGTACTTCGACGACGGAACTCCGCTCGGAACCGACTCGGGCGACGAGTGCCGGATCGATTCGATCGCGCAGTCGTGGGCGGTACTGAGCGGTGCGGCCGATCCCGAACGCGCGGTGCGCGCGATGGCGGCGGTCGAGAGCGATCTCATCCGCCCCGCATCGGGCCTGGTACTGCTGTTCACGCCCCCGTTCGATCGCACGCCGCTCGAGCCGGGCTACATCAAGGGCTATGTGCCCGGCATCCGCGAAAACGGCGGGCAGTACACACACGCGGCGGTGTGGACCGCGATCGCGTTCGCCGAGCTCGGCGACGGCGATCGCGCGGCCGCGATCTTCCAGATGTTGAATCCGATCATGCACGCCACGAACCGTGAGGACATGCAGCGCTACGGCGCCGAGCCGTACGTCGTCGCGGCCGACGTCTACGCCGAGCCCCCGCACACCGGCCGCGGTGGCTGGACGTGGTACACCGGGGCCGCCGGCTGGCTCCATCGCGCGGGGCTGGAGTGGATTCTCGGTGTGCGCGTGCGCGACGGCGTCCTGCATCTGGATCCGGCGATCCCGCGCAACTGGCCGGGTTACTCGATCCGCCTGCGGCATCACTCGGCGACCTACGAAGTGCAGATCGAGAACCCGAACCATGCAACCACGGGCATCGTGAGCCTCGAGCTGGATGGAACAGCGCTCGATCCCAAAGCGGGCATCCGGCTCACGGACGACGGTGCCACGCACAAAGTCAGGGCGGTGCTCGGTCCTGCGTGAGGACCGGCTTCAGTCCATCCAGCGCAGCAGCTCGAGGGTGAGGCCGATCCACTGCCGCGTCGAGGTTCCGCGCGACGGCACGTTGTGATACGAGGCGACCAGCGTCATCGCCGTGTGCCACCGCGGCGCCCACCGCACACCGACCCCGGTCGCGATTCCGACCCGGCGCGAGGTGCTGTCCTTGATCGACCGGTCGAGGTCGACGTTGTACGCGCCGGCGCCCAGGCGCAGATACGGTGACCATGTGTCGGGAGAGAACGGCACGCAGTCGGCGCGCAGCTCGAACTGCGAGACGCTCGTCCCGCGGTCCGCGAGCGGGCTTGCGCCGAACACCGAATAGCCGAGCGCAAAGCCGACGGTCGAGAAATCGTCGCCCACCGAGATCGCGGCCATATAGGTGCTGCCGAGTTCGTCGAACGGAGGCCGGGCGCCGACAGGAAAGATCGGACCTCCGGCGATCGACACGTTGCTGCGGAACTCCGGATCCTGAGCGCGCGCGCGCGGCGCGATCAGCACCATCGCCGTACCGCACATCAGAACGATTCCGGCGGCCAGTCCCGCCACGTGTCGCGGGAGTACTCGGTTCGTCATGTCAGCTCCCAGGTCGGTCGTGGCTCTTGGGGTCTAGTGGTCGGGCAGTATAGGCGATGCGGAGCATCCGGGCCGAGCGCCCTGGATCAGACCGCGAGTTCCGAGAAGCGCCGCGCGAACTCCGGACCGCGCGCTTCGTCCTCGTGCTTGAAGAACACGAACGCCTCGCTCCACTCCGGTTCACGCGCGCGGGCGATCCACGCCTCCAGCTCGCCGTCGGCGTAGTCGACATCGCGCAGCCGGAAGTATCCCCACCGCGCGGTCGCGACGAACGGCGTGTCGAGTCCGTCCTCGGTGTCCGCGATGCAGAGCGCGGCCTGGTGGGTCTTCAGCAGCGTGAACACCGTATCGTCGAACCATGAGGCGTTGCGAAACTCGAACGCGGCACGGACTGTGGCCGGCAGTTGTACCAGGAAGTCCGCGAGGCGCGCGTCATCACGCTTGAAATTGGGCGGAAGCTGGAACAGCAGCGGTCCGCGATGGTCTCCGAGCGTCATCGCCGCGTTGAGAAAATATCCGAGGACTTCGCCGACATCGGCCAGTCGCCGGTCGTGCGTCACACGCCGCGGCGCCTTGAGCACGAACTGGAACCCGGGCGGAACGCGGGCGGTCCAGCTCTGGACCATTTCGGGCTTCGGCATGCGATAGAACGTGTAGTTGATCTCGACCGCGCCGAATTGGGTCGCGTAGTAAGGCAGCATGTCGGCGGGCTTGATCTTTTCCGGGTAGAACTTGCCCTTCCACTCGGCGTACGAGTAACCGCTGGTCCCGATGTGGAACTTCATTCGGCCTTGTCCTCCCGGGTCTGGCGGCGGCGGGCGATGAGCTGAAGCGTTTCGATCCATACCACGGTCGAAACGGCGAGTTCATCCAGCACCATCGCGTCGTCGCGGCCGGAGCGTTTCGGAACGTGAAAGCTGTGGTCGGCGCCCTCGACGACATGCAGTGTGACGCGGGAGCCGAGCCGGCCGCAAACCCCGCGCATCAGGTCGAGATCGGCGAGCGCGTCGCGCGTGCCCTGGAGGAACAGCATCGGCACCTGGACCTGGTCGAGGTGCGCGGCGCGCGCGCTGTTCGGCATCTGGCCGGCGCCGTGCAGCGGAAATCCCACGAGCACGATCCCGCGCACGCCATTGAGCGGCTCCTCGGCCGCGGCGAGCGTGGTCATGCGCCCACCCATCGACTTCCCGCCCGCGATCAGCGGCAGATCGCCGCCGAGCCCGCGCGCCACGGCGACGGCAGCCCGAACCGTTTCGAGCAGCACCGGCTGCGGATCGGGTCTTCGCGATCCGGCCGCGGTGTACGGAAACTCGTAGCGCAGCGTCGCGAGACCGTTGGCCGCGCAGCGCGCGGCGATGGCCTCCATGAACGAATGCCGCATGCCCGCCCCTGCGCCGTGCGCGAGCACCAGCGCCGCGCGTGCGGCCGGCGGGCGCATCCACAGCGCGGGCACCTTGCCGTTCGGCGTGGTGATCGTGTGTTCGAGGATCTCGGGCGCGGTCATCGTGCGCTGAGTTCGGGACGCTGCACGGCGGGCATTCGCGTGGTCGCCTATTCCCCGACGATCTGCACCAGCGCGGGCGGTACCACACCCTGCTGCTGTGACGCGCGCGCGATCTTGACCGGTATCAATTTCGCGAACGCCTCGTCGTAGCGCCACCGGCGCCACTCGCCTTCGAGCTTGATGGTGAGCGAGTCACCCTCGATGCGGATCGGCAGACCGCGGCGCTTCGCTTCGCTTGCGATCATCGGACCCAGCTCCTGCGTCCACTCTTCCGGCGTGATCGACGACAGCACGTTGCCGCCATACTGCGCCGGATCGAGGCGCACCAGCGGATCGAACACGAACACGCGACCCGCGGCGGCACCGGACATGAAGAACTTGCCCGAGTAGGGCCGCGGCCTGAGCGACAACTCGCCGCGCGCGTCCGGCTTTCGCAACCCCATCACGACATGGAAGGAGTTGTCGCCGCCCGACATCAGATACTCGAACGCGTACTCGTTCGGCGATCCGAAGTGGATCGAGCGGAATCCGGGTGCGGGGGTCTTGCCGTCGGCGAGCCACACTTTGTTCTGCCCCGCGACCGCGAAGCGCGAGCCCGAGTCCCATACGCTGACGGTCGCGCCGTGCGCGGCGTACATGCCCGTGTTCAGGATGTCCTGCAGCACGAACAGATATCCCGAATCGGCCTTCATGCCGAGATGGCTCTGCCCCTGTCCGAACACGTGGATGCGCGCGCCTTCCAACAGTGCGCCGATGAAGTCGCCGAACTCGCGGCCGTACATCTCGATCGTCACACCGGCGGCCGCGATCCCGTCCGGGCTCGCGAGATTGGTGCCGACATAGCGCGGGCCGCCGATGAATCCGTAGCACACGAAATTCCGCCAACCCATCCGCACCGCTTCGCTCACCGTGCGCGAGGCGGAGTCCAGCTTGAACGACTCGCTCTCGAATCCCGCGAAGTCGATCACCAGCACGTCGCCGGCCGGATCGACGGGAGCCGCGAGGTCATCGCGTGTTTCGAGCGTGAGCCGGCCCCAGCGTGCGAGCTCGGTCGTGGCGCCGAGCGCGTGATGGAGCGCGGGAACACGGTCGAGCAATCGGTACACACCGCCTTCGGCGGTGCCGTTGCCCGCACGGCCGCCGTCGGTCAGGTAGTTCATGCTCGACAGCGCCTTGCCCCCCAGATCGCAGAGCGAGAGCCGCGTGCGCAGGTGCGCGAGCATGCGCAAAGCGACCGCGGTGCGCGCATCTGCGGTTTCAGACGGCGTGCGCGGGCCGCGCGCCCACTCCGGCAACGCGAGCTCGGTGAACCAGCGATAGTCCTCGAACGTCATCGCGCGGGCGCGTTCGAGCGTGGCTTCGATCAGTTCGTTCGCGGGAGCGGGCAGTTCGTCATCGGGCCCATATCGCGCGCGGCCAGGCGCGTCTTCGTCGACCACGGCCGCGAGTTGCGCGAGCCGCGTTTCGGCGTGGTGGCGCCATTCGGCGTTGGCCTTGTCGGCGAGCGTGGTGATCGGACGCGCGAGATCCGCCTTCGTACCGCGACGCTCGACCTCGACCGGCTCACCGAATCGGTTGCGCAGGTCGAGCGTCCCGCTGCCGGGCACCGTGAACACCTCGAACACGCCGCCGTAGTCGTGACGCTGCGGGGCGCCGCCCGGACGCATGTTGAATCGCAGATCGTGCCCGGCTTCGGCGAGCACGCCCTGCGCGTGCAGCGTGCGCAGCATGCTGTCGGCGATCTTCGCTTCGCTGCCGTTCGCGACCACATGGACACCGCCGCGCGCGGTGTCGACGCTCACGACGATCTCGTGCGGGCGCAGGAATTTGATGTCCATGTTCTCGCGGAAGCCGACGACGCGCGCGAGCGGCCCGCGTTCCGATCCAGATGCGGTCGCCGCGCGGCGGCGGCGCGACTCCACGATCGTGAACTTGTAGGGACCGGTCGGCGTGAGCTGGACGTAGTTACGCATCAGCAGCTCGAACTTGCGGCGGCGATCGTCGTCCATGCTCGCGAGATCGAAGCCCGTGATCGGCGAGATGATCTGACTCGCCTCCTCGGTCGTGAGCCCCAGCACGCGCCGCGTGAAGTCGACCAGGTAGGCCGCGTATTCGGTGTCGGTGAGCGCCTTGCGCTCGTAGACCGAGTCGCCGTGATAGTCCGCGTGTCCATCTCCCATCGAGGGGTCGGCATGGACGAAGCCATATTCCATCAGGAACGGTGACGTCGAATCGACCGCGACCTGCTCGCCGTTGTGCATCAGCAACACGTTGTACGCCTTGAACGGATGAGCGCCGGCCGGATTGCCGCGACCCTCGGCATCGATCGCGGGCGAGTTGGTCGGATAACGGTGGTGCATGCCCCACACATGCGCGTGGAGCGCGGTCGTGCGTGCGGTTGAGCCTTTGATCGTCATCTCGATGCCGCCGCTTTCGCGCGCGCCGGGATAACCGGCCCAGAACCGGTCGAAGTCGAAGTACTCGGGGATCGTGTGCGTCCAGCCCGAGATCTTGATCGCGCCGAGATCCTCGCCCATCGACACGACGAAGCCGCGGCGCTTGGCGGCGTACTTGTTCGCGGGCGGCGCGGATCCGGCGGGCGCGTGCGTGCGGTAGAAGCGCGAGTCGAGCATGTGCGCGAAGGCGGTGAAGTACTCCTCGCGCACGTCCGCGACGAACTCCGCGAGCCGGTCGCGCGTGACGTCGCCCGCATCCGCGAGCTGCTCTAAGGGATGCGCAAGGGCCCACGCCAGCGTGGCGTCGGGGATGTCGCCATAGCGCGTGTGGCGCTGGAGCCAGTGCTCGCTCGCCACCAGCAGCAGCCCGTAGCGCTCGAGGACTTCGGGCCGCAGTTCGACGAACCACGTATAGAAGTCGCCGGGGTTCTCGCGCAGGTCGGCGCGGCGCCAGCCGTCTTCGGAGTCGTAGGTGTCGCGGACGGGGACGCGGAACTCCGCCATGCGCGCGCGCGCGGCTTCGAGCGTGAGTTCGGCGCCCGCGGCGTCGAAGAACCGGCAGCCGCCGAAGTGGCCGAGCATCTCGCGCATCGTGTCGGCGCGGTCGGGCCCGATCGTGTTCACGATGATGCAGGTCTTCTCGCCCACCGCGGCCGGTGCGAAGCCCGCGAAGTCGATGCCACCGCCGCGATTGTTGCCGCCGTTGTACGAGAGACGCGCCGACTCCCAGATCGCATCGACCGTCACCGGCTCCGATACCGCGAGCGAGCCGACGCGGCACGAGTCGCGTTCGGGTTCGAATCGCGTCGTGCTGCCGTTGGCTCCGCCGCCGGCCATTGCCGGAGCCCCCGCGGCATCGGCCGCGCGGGTGTCACGCGCGTGCGCGGAAGGCGGGTGCGCGACCGCGATCTCGGCGGTCACCGGGCCGCGCAGCGAGCCCGCAGGAAGTTCGTGCCGGGGCATCACGAGCAGATCGGTGCGCCCGCGCAGCAGACGGATGTCGTCGATCATGCGGCCGGCATGCGCGACGCTGCCATCCGCGGCCAGGGCGCCGCTCTCGCGGTTGATCGCATCGATCATCACGGCGAGCTTCACCATGTTGATCACGGTCCAGTTGCGAAACCGCTGCTTCATGAGGCCGCGATCGTTCTGGATCGTCAGTTCGGGCTTGGTGGTGATGCCGCCGCGCGGACAATCGAGGTGGCAGTTGCCACACTGGTTGCAGCCGAACGCCACCGCCTTGCCGATGCTGGCCTCGACCAGCGCGTCGGCGCCCGCGATCATCACCTTCAGCATGTCGAGTTCGCCGCGCAGGCCGCCCGAGGCGAGCAGCCGCGTGCCGCCGCCGGCGCCGAACGGGGCACCGTTGAGATCGCGGATCGACTCGAGCGAGCCTTTGCGGTCGAGATCGACCTTCTCCGACACCAGCGCGTGATGCGTGTGCAGGATCGTGCGGAAGATGTCGGGCCAGCCGACGTGCGAGCTGTCCGCGTGATAGTTGCCCGAGCCACCGAGACCGGCATCGACCAGCAGATAATCGACGACGAAGTTCGACCACATGCCGGCGGCAACGAAGCGCGTGTAGTTGGAACCCGTGATCTTGATGCCGCAGTGGTTGTGATAGAGCAGCCACAGCCACACTTCGGCCGGCATGTCCTCGATCGAATAGATGTCGTGCTTGGGATCGGGCGACAGCGCGTCGGTGCCGACCGGAATGTTGCGGGCCTTGCTCACGGTGCTCGTGACCTTGGCACCCGACAGGCGACCGCCCTTGCCGGGCTTGGCACCCTGATTGATCTTGATCTCGACGTCGCGCACGCGACGGAGGTCGGCGGCGTGAATGCCGAAGTGTCCGCTCGCGGCCTGCAGACTCTCCCACGCCATCTCGTCGCCGCTGAACCGGATCGGGCCGCCTTCACCCGACGAAGTCATGGCGAGGCCCGCGTTGCCTTCGATGCGCGCGACCAGCAGATCCTCGGACGCGGCACCGAGTGAGATGCTCGCGTGCGCGACGGGGCCGTGCCAGATCGGCTCACGGAACCCGAAGCCCGCGACGGTGACGCCGCCGCGCGCATGGCGGCGCAGCGTGACCGCTCCATCCTGCGATGCGCGCGCCACCGAGAGCCCGTGTCCTCCGTGCGCCGAGGCCGTCAGCTCCAGGCTTCGCAGGGCACCTTCGGCATCGCGCGCGACGAGCCACAAGGACGCGTCGCCCTCGATCGCGGCCCCGAGCGGATGGTCCGCGCCGTGCGCGATCTCGAATCCGCCGCGCGCATCCGCGGTGAACGCGGCGAGCGCCGGACCCGCTTCGGTCGCGCGGATCTCGACGGCCGCGCGTGGCGCGACCGCGCCATGCCGGACGAAGCCACGCGGCACCGCGAGCGAGACGTAGTCCAGGAGACGCGGATCCCGCGCAAGACGTTCGAGCGACCACGCGATCGACTCCCGCGACACCTTGAGTCCGATCGCATCGAGCGACATCGGACCCATGTCGCTCTCCATCAGGAAATCGTCGACGCGCGGCAGGTCGCCCGCCGCCATGCGATAGATGACTTCGAGGAAGTCGGCGCTCAGATTGCGGTTCGTATTCTCGAGATGGAAGTTCGCGTTGTCGTGCGCGAGCACTCTTGCGGCGGCAACCTGCGGCAGATCCGGCACGCGCTCTTGGAGCAGCGCCGACGCGCGATACTTCTCGCGCACCGCGCCCGGCACCGGCTCGGCTTCGACGCGACGCCGGTTGAGGGCCGCATTCACGTTGCCGAACTCGGGCGTGGCGAGCGCATCGACCTCGCGAATCCAGTCCTCGGTCAGCGTGATCGCCATCGTGTTGCCCGAGGTCTTCTGGATGTCGTCGATGCCCATGCACGAGAGGAAGTCGAGAATGCTGTGCTGCCAGCACGCGAGCGTGTTCTCGGCGAGCTCGCGCAGTTCCTCGGGGTCGAGGGCAGCGAGGCCCTCGATCACGGGTGCCGGGTCGGCGCCGTGATAGACGTCGATCAATTCCGGACGCAGTGCGATGCCGGCCACGTCGGTCATCGCACCGCCGTTGGCGCCGAGCAGGACGGCTTCGTAGACCGTCGCCGCCGAAGCGTTCGTGTCGGTGGTTCCGCCGGCGGAGACAAGCTGGACGCGCGCGCGCAGGAAGCGCGCTTTCAAGAAGGCATCGATCCGCGGCGTGAGCCGGTACGACTTCTGGGGCCCCGCGTGGTAGTGGATCACCGCGACGTTTTCGAGACGGACGGCCTCTTCGAGCGCGCTCCAGAAGTCGGTTTTCTCGCGGCCCGCAACCTCGAGCATTTCGCCGTCGCTCATCTTCATGAACACCGAGACCAGAAGCTCTGGTGAGAACGCGCGCAACTCGCGAATGTCGGCCGCGAGCGACGGGCTCCACTCGATCTCGGCGATCGCACTGTGCGGGAGGAGTTCGCGCAGCGCTTCAGCGGCCACGCCATCCCCGCGCAGACCTGCGATGTGAGCGTGATCGAAACGCACCATCATCTGCGCTGCGTAGGGACGCAGCGCTTCGCGATTCGCGGCGAAGTCGCGCGCGTGGAGAACAACGAGCGTCGCCATGTGCGCCGCGGCCGCCATGTAGGCCCGCTCCATCGTGACGCCGTCCGAGTAAGGTAGCGGACCGACGATCATCGGCAGATCGAGACGCACGGAGCGGATGGGAAGCTGGGTCTGGCCGTCGGCGGTGCGGAACAGCACCCCCGGGTGTTTGCGCACGATTTACCAGGCGGTCGAGAACACCACGCGTATACCCTCGTTAGCGGGGTGCGTGATAGCCGCGTGCGAGAAGTACGAGCGCCAGTATCCGTGATGCCATGCCGCGCCGACCGTCAGCGGATCGTCGCGGAAGCGCTCCTTGAGCACCTTGTCGAGATCGAACGATGTGATCTCGAGCTGCGGGATCTCACGCGAAGCACGCGACCAGCGCGCGAGAAACCTTCTCCCGCGCTGACCGCGCCCGAGCTTCCAGAACGCGCCTTCATCGATGCCCGCGCGCTCGAGCAGAAACGACAGCACGCGGCGCTTGCGCTCACGATCCTCGACATGCGGGTGTTCGGGATCGACGACCAGCGCGAGCAGGTCCTCCCACAGCGCAGCGTGCGAGGGCAGCGTCTCCCCCGCTCCCGGCCCGAAGGCCGGGAGCTCTGGGTCAGCAGGTCGGTCGTGAACGGAACTCACGGTGCTCCTCTCAGCGAACGAACAACATCTCGCGATACTTGGGCAGGCTCCACAGCTCGTGATCCACGAGATGCTCGAGCCGGTCCGCGGCGTCGCGCGCGGCGTCCATCGCGGGCCGCATCACGTCCGCGAGATGGGTCGCGAGCTTCGCCTCGTCGTGCATGTTCGCCGAGCCGTCGAGCAACTCCTTGAGCCGGTCACATCCCGCGACCGCCTCGGTGAGCGCTGCCGCCACCGCCTTCACGCGGCGATCGAGCCCCGCGACACCGTCAGGAGCGCCGCGCAACGCGAGCGACGACGCGGTGAGCTGCTTCTCACCCGCCGGGATCACATGCGTCGACAGCATCTCCACCAGCGTTTCGGCTTCGAGCGTCACGGTCTTGAGATAACGTTCGAGCGCCACACTGAACCGGCTCGCCAGCTCGCGATCCGAGAAAATGCCCAGCTCGCGCAGGAACGCCGTGCGTTCGGGCTTGGCGAGTGACGCGATCGAGGACGGCGTGTCCTTGAGATCGGGCAGCCCGCGGCGCTGGGCTTCGCGCTTCCACTCGTCGCTGTAGCCGTTGCCTTCGAAGCGCACCGCGGCCGTCTCGGTGAACACCTCGCGCAGCAGATCGAGCACCGCCTGGTCGCGCGCGGTTCCGGCTTTGATCTTCGCCTCGAGCCGCGGCGTCATCACCTTGAGCGCATCGGCGACCGCGGCGAGCAGCATCGTCATGGGTCCGGCGCAGTTCGCGGAGCTTCCGACCGCGCGGAACTCGAACTTATTCCCGGTGAAGGCGAACGGCGATGTGCGGTTGCGGTCGGTGTTGTCGCGCGCCAGCTGCGGCAGACGGCCGACGCCGATCTCCATCACGAAGTGCTCCGGATCCTCGCCCGTCACGCCCGCGGCGATGCGGTCGATGATGCGCGTCAGCAGATCGCCGACGAACACGCTGATGATCGCGGGCGGCGCTTCGTTGGCACCCAGGCGCAGATCGTTGCTCGCCGCCGCCACCGAGAAGCGGATCGCGTCCGAGTGATCGTGCACCGCCTTCAGGCACACGGCCATGAACGCGAGGAACCGGAGGTTCTGGTGCGGTGTGCGGCCCGGATCCAGCAGATTCTCGCCGCGATCGGTGACGAGACTCCAGTTGCAGTGCTTGCCGCTGCCGTTCAGCCGCGCGAACGGCTTCTCGTGGAACACACACACGAAGTCGTGGCGCAACGCCACCTTGCGCGCGATGTCCATCGACAGCGCGTTGTGGTCGTTCGCGAGATTGGCGTCCTCGAAGATCGGCGCCATCTCGAACTGCATCGGCGCCACTTCGTTGTGACGTGTCTTCACCGGGATACCGAGGCGGTGCAGCTCGAACTCCAGCTCTTCCATGAACGCCAGCACGCGCGGCGGAATCGAGCCGAAGTAGTGGTCCTCGAACTGCTGCCCGCGCGCGGAAGCCGCGCCCAGCAACGTGCGGTCGCACAGCACCAGATCCGGACGCAGTGCGTGATGGTCGCGATCGACGAGGAAGTACTCCTGCTCGCAGCCGAGCGTGGCGCCGACCGCATGCACGTCGACGTCGCCGATCAGTTTCAAGAACGGCACCGCGTGGCGGTTGAGCGCCTCGAGCGAGCGCAGCAACGGAGTCTTGTGATCGAGGCTCTCACCGTGATAGCTCACGAACACCGAAGGCACGCACAGCGTGCGGCCGTTCACGCTTTCGACGAGGAACATCGGCGAGCTGGGATCCCACGCCGTGTAGCCGCGCGCCTCGAACGTGCTGCGCATGCCGCCCGATGGGAACGAGCTCGCGTCGGGCTCGCTCTGCATGAGCTGCGCGCCCGAGAAGCGCTCGAGCACCTTGGCTTCGCCCGACATCGTGACGTTGAGGTCGATGAAGCTGTCGTGCTTCTCGGCGGTCAAGCCCGTCATCGGCTGAAACCAGTGCGTGAAGTGGGTGGCGCCGTGCGACGTCGCCCATTCGCGGGCGACCGACGCGATCGATTCGGCAGACTCGCGCGTGAGCGGTGCTGCGTGGCGCAGAGTGGCGAGCAGCGCCTGATACGTCTCGCGCGGCAGGCGCTCTTTCAACTTGATGAGATCGAGGACGTGCCGGCCGTAGTAGGCGCTGACCGGCTGGCGGTGTCCGTCGGGCAGACGCGGGGCGTCGAAGGAACGAGGCTGGCGCTGATGGACGGCGAGACGCTCCGAACGCGGAGTGGATGGCGTCACGGGATGTTCTCCTCTCTCGACCACGCGGAGCCGTTGCCGGCCCCGTGGGATCGCGTGGTACTGTGGACCTCGAGCGAGCGTACCCGCGCGAAGCCCGGTGAGTGCTTCAAGTTCGAATGGTGTGAGTCGGATCTTCTGCCGGTGGTGAGCCTCGTTGGGTCTTCTCGAAATCGCGGATTGCGGCGAACCAGTCGGGCGTCGGCGCTTCCATGACACGCAACGTCTGGCCGCCGTTCAAATGGTTGTTCGGACACACCTCGACACACGAGCCGCAGCCGATGCAGCGCTCTTGCAGCGTGGTGATCAAGCGCGCGTCCAGTCCTTCGAATTCGCGGTTGGCGTGCGTCGGGCATACGGCCACGCACGCGCCACAATGAATGCACGTGCTCGCCGGACCCGCATCGTTCTCCGCGCGCAACACGATGAAACGCGCGACGCCGGGCAGTGCGACCGGCGTGCGCTTATGGTAGCCGCCCGGGCGCACGTGCAGAAACTCGCGCAGATAGCGGTTCGATCCGCGCACCGAGGCCACGATCGCCGCGTGGCGGTCCTCATCGCGCGGGCGCGCCGCGTCAGCCGTGCGCTGCATGCTCTCGTAGAGCGGCAGATGGGTGATGCCGGCCTGGCACACCTGCTCGCAGTTGCCGCAGCGCATGCACAGGTCGAGCAGCGTGCCGCCGGCAGGAGTGATCGGCTCCTTGCCGCGCATCGACTCGCCGATGTGGACGAGCATCTGCGGCAAACGGATCTTCGATTCGTGGAACACCGGGCACACTGAATTGCACTCGCCGCAATTCACGCAGTGCAGCGCGCGGTCTTCGGGAGCGAGTTCCACCGCCCCTGCCTTCGCCGTCGCGTGCGGAAGCGGCGCGCCGCGTCCGTGCGCGGGGCCCGACATTCCGCGCAGGAACCCGCGCGCCGCGCGCGCCATCCATGCGAGTGCTTGCACCTGATAGATCGTGCGGATCAGCGTGACGCCGGGCGCGAACGTCGCGGCAACGATCGAGCCGAGCACACCGCGCAATTCGAGGCCGGTGAACACGCCGCGGTTCACGATCGCGTTCGAGTCGAGCCCGCGCCGGATCTCGCGCAGGCGCTCGGCCGCCGCGGGCCCGAACTTGTTCACGAACCACGCCGACTGCCAGCGCCCGAGCACATAGGGCCGGCCCTGATGATCGTGCATCGCGAGATCGAGCAGCGCCGGGGCGATCATCAGATCGACCGCGAACGCGCCGGTGCGATGATCGGTGAGATAACCCGCGATCACGAGCGCCGAGCCGTCCGCGAGGAAGTAGACTTCCGCATCCAGCGCATTGCCCGCGTTGCGCGCGAGTGCCGCGGCGCGCGGAAGGAAGCGCTTCACCTCGCCCGCCGGCAACAGGATTTCGGCCGCCAGCATGCCCGGTCCGAGCCGCTTGGTCTGCTGTGGCTTGAAGCGTTCGGCCGCGAATCGCGCGCTCTCGGCATCGAGCACGCGCGGAGCGCCGGGACACGTGATCGCGGCGCGCGCAAAGGATCGCGCAGCCCCGAGATCGAAGAAGTCGACGAACAGGTACGCCGCCGCATCGTGCACATCTTCGGCGCACGCCGCACCCAGCTCGCGCGGACCGGCGATGCGCCGCCACGGAAGCTGCGAGCCGTCGGTGAGGGCACCCGGATGATCGTGCCACTCGCGCGCGTCCTCGTCTTCCCACACGCGGCGCGTGTGGTGCATATGCGATCCCGAAAGCAGCTTCACGTTCGCCGGCTTGGCAGACAACTCGAGGCGCCCGAGCCACAACACCGCGTCCGCTGCGTCCGATTCGCGCGCGAACGACAGGAGGAACGCCCCGACCTCGGGCCGCGGCTCGACGCGCAGCGTCAACTGCAGCAAGGCACCGAGCGTGCCTTCGCTGCCCGCGAGATCCGCGAGGCCGAACGCCTGGTAGCCGCGTGAATGGAACCAGCTCGCCGCCTCGGCGGCGGTGAGCGTGCGATGCGCCTGGTTCTCGGGCAGATCGACGCGGCCATCGTCGTGGAATCGCACGTGCTCGCCCGAAGGCAGCAACACCTCGGCCGCGCGCACCATGTCGAGCGCGCGCCCCGCGCCGTACGCATTCATGCCGATTCCGCCGGTCGCGAACCAACCCGCAAACGTGCCGCCGAGATTGGACGGATACGCGAGTAGTGCGAGCCCGCGCGCGGCGAGTGCGGTGTGGATCGTGCGCATGCGCGCGCCCGCGCCGACGACACACACGCCGGCCGCGGCGTCGACCTCGATCGAATCGAGCCGCGACAGATCGAGCGCCAGGCCTGCGTCGTTCGGCACCGCGCCACCCATCGCGGTCGATGCCGCGCCGCGCAACGTGACCGGCACTCCGCGTTCGCGCGCCCAGCGCAGCGCGCGCGCGACCTCGGCGCTCGTCGCCGGTTGGAAGATGACGTCGGGAACCGCGCGCGTGAGCGAGCGGGTGAAGAACGGACCCAGATAGACGTTCTGATCGCGGTCGGCTTCGGTACGCAGCAGCGCATCGGTGACGATGCGCTCGCGCAGCGTGCGCGTCACCGCATCCGGGCTGCCCACGGACTCCATCGCGCGATACAGCTCGGCCGCGAACGCGCGGCTGCGAGCCGGCGCTTCGCGCTCGGCGAACTCCCGGCCCTCGTCGAAAAAGTAGTGGAGGTCCGTGATCGCGGTGCGCACGACCGGCCCGCGCTGCTCCGGGGGAAGCACCGTGAATTCATCGCGCGAATGCGCCAGATGATTTTCGAGGAATGATCCGGACATCCCGCCCCTTCGAACTCGAGCCTGCGTGCCGTGCCCCTGAGGTTTTCGGCAGCGAGTTGGGTGTTCTGAACCAATTGAAGCCCCAACCGGCGAATAGCGGCGTCAGCCCTTCATCAGAATCATCGTCACGCGCACGAACGACAGCACGAATCCCACCACCGTGAGGCCCAGCAGGCCGAGCGCCACCAACTGGACCGCCAGGCTCTCGCGCTTCTCGTGTCCGAACCGCATCGCCTCGCCCGCGACCCATCCGCCCGCAAACCCGCCCGCATGCGCCCAGTTGTTGACCGAACTCATCACGAAGCCCATCACGAACATCATGATCGCGTACTGCCACAGCTGCTGCGTCAGCATCGAGGAGCCGGTGCGGCGGCCATAGACGATCAACGCCGCGAGCAACCCGAAGATGCTGCCGGACGCGCCGATCGTCGGCGTCGCCGTCGCCAGGTTGGAAACCAGAAACCCCGCGGCACCGGACACGCTGAAGATCACGAACCCGCGCGCCGGGCCATAGACCTCGTCGACCGTAGGCCCGAGATTTCGGATCCACATCACGTTGAAGAAGATGTGCAGCAGGCTCCCGTGCAGGTACACCGCCGTGAAGAGCGTCCACCACCAGCCCTGGCTCCACGCCGCACCACCCGTCATGCCGAGCTGGTAGAGCGCGCGAGTCCCCGGCGACAGCAGATTGAACAGCATGCCGAGCGGCCCGCCGCCACCCGGAGCGAGGATCGCCTCCGGCTGCAGGGCGAGCGACGCGATGTAGAGCACGACGCACGCGACGACGATCAGCGTCACGAAGTCGAGATGCCGCCCGATGAAACGCTGGATCACCGGCGCGTAGCCGTAGAGCCCGGGATTCTTCGCGCCACAGAACGGGCACTCGGGCTCGGTGACACTGATGAGCTTGCCGCAGTGCGGACAGATCATGGAGCCCTGGGTTTGGCGCATAGATCGCGGAAGATAGGGCACGGGGGGGCGTTGCGCGAAGTGGCGGTCAGGCGTTCCTTGGAGCACGGACGACCATGAACCCCGGTTCGCGCGGCTCATGGCCAATGGCTCGCGGAACGCCTAGTGTTTGGCGATGCTCTTCTTGCGATGCGTTGTCGCCGGGGCCCTTGCCCTGCTCCTGCATGCCCCATTGGCGTGGGGGGCTTGGCCACAGGCGGGCCACAAGTTCGTTGGAGGCGTCCGAGCGGTACTGCCTGATGGCAGCGGCGGGGCATTTGTTGCGACTTCGGACTTCAGTGAGGTCATAGTCGAACGCTTCGCGGAAGATGGCAGCCACGTCGAAATATTGCGGGTCCCAACGTCTCCACAGTGGGCAATCGATTCGGACGGCTCTGGCGGCTTCTTTCTGGCGTGGCGGGCCGACGTGGAGTCAAACGGCCGCGTCAACCTGTCACGGTATTCAGACCTGGGGGAGCAGATCTGGACGATGCCTGTGTCTGCGATGCAGGCAGGCAATGAACACCTCCTGGGCATCGTCGCGGGACAGGGCGGCGACGTATACGTAGGCACGTACTACAACTACGACGAGTCTGTCTTGCGACTCATGCGCATCAATAGTGAGGGGCTTCGCCCGGTGGACTGGCCGAGTGAGGATTTGGTCGTAGATGGCCACGGTTTCGACGCGTGGTCCTTCGAGAGGGACGGCTCTGGTGGAGTAGTTGTCGGGTTCTCAACTTGGGGCACGGACATCCACAGGGTGCTCGCACAGCGGTTCGACTCAACAGGGTCGCGATTGTGGTCGTGGGATGCGTCGTCCGACCAGCTGTCAGGAATTCGAACTCATCCCGATGGGACGGGAGGCACTTTCATCGCGTGGGTTACTCCCGAACCCGCCGTGCAGGTCACGCATCTCGCGATCGGCGGCGAGACTGTTGCGGGCTGGCCGGATTCCGGTCTAAGGATCTCTTGTGCCGGCCGCGTTGACCTTCCCGAGGTGTCTCTTTGCTCCGACTCCTCCGGCGGGATTTTCCTCGCTTGGGCTCAGAATCTCGACTACAACGACGTGCATGCACTGCACCTGAATGGCGACGGCAGCGTCGCCCCCGGGTGGGCGCGATGCGGCAATCTGGTGAGTCGCGGCGAAGGCAATCAAGACGAAGCCGTTTGCGTTCCTGACGGTGCGGGCGGAGTTCTCATCGCGTGGCAGGATTGGCGGCACTATGGGAATGGCGACGGAGGTGGAAGCATCGAGCCGTTCGCCGTTCGGCTGGCGGCTGATGGCACTCTGGTGACCGGATGGTCGGCCGGTGGGATGTCGATTGCCTCGCCAACAGTTGCGTTCGATCTAATCGTAATTCCCGACGGAACTGGTGGTGCACTGGTCGGATGGTCATTCACGTACAACTTTGTGGGTGGCCTCCAACACATCCGTGGCGATGCCGTGTACGGCCCCCGCCTGACCGAGACAGGGCGTCCCTCGATCCGCATGTCCACTCCCTGGCCCAATCCGTTCGAATCGAGGCTCGAGTTCGTCATCGATCTCCCACGAGCCGAGCGCCTCAGCGTCGCCGTTCGCGACGTCATGGGGCGGCGCGTCGCGACGTTGAAGCACCCTGATATCCAACATGCGGGTCCGAATACGATTCGATGGCGCGGCGACGACGAAGGCGGATCTCCCGCCCGTCCTGGCGTCTACTTCATCGAAGTGCACTCAGAGTCGGGCGTCCGGTCGAAGCGTGTCGTGAAGATTCAATAGCGGCTCTACGCGCGAGCACTATCCCGCGCGTTTCATTGCCGACAGTTGCAATGAGTGCGTACGTCCCCGCTGACCGATGAACCTCAGGGCTGCGTGCAGGCGCTCCTCGATCGATGCCTCGGCGGTGCCACGACAGTGCTCCACGGCTTGGCGCGCCTGATCCGCACGGACCCCCAGTCCTTTGAGGCAGTGCAGCAGATCCTGATCGACATCCTTCTGTTCGGACGTGGATTCGCGTGGAGATTGTGCCGGAGGATTTGGCACCCTGCAGCCCTCTGGCGCTGGCGCCTGCACGGCCTGCACTGCGGGGAGGGGTCGCACGTCATTTGCCTGCGCTGTTGCCAGCTTTCGCTCAGCGGCCGCGCGCCGCGCTTCCTCGCGCTTGCGCGCCATGAACCCCGCGCCGAACGTCTGCTCGGCCTCGTACTGGTTGTGCGCGCGACACCGTAGCCGCAGGTTGTCGATCGTGGCTTCGCCGCCGCGCGCAACTTCGACGATGTGATCGAATTCGAGGGACGAGCGCTCAGGACAGCGGGCGCCGGTGTCGCTCACGAACGTGCACTGTCCGCCGTCGCGTTCGGTGACGGCACGCTTCACATGCGCGGGAATGTAGCGCGGGTTCGAGGAAGAGCGCGGTCGTGCGGGGCGAGGCCGGTCGGTGGCCGCGAACTTCGTCTTTTCGAGCTTGTTGATGAGCGCATCAAGCGCCCGCTCGAGCACCTCCGGCAGGTCGCCGGAAGAGACCTGATGGCCGAGCAAAGATTGCGCGTAGCGAAGTTTGGTCAACATCTCCTGGCGCATCGTGAACTGGACACGAAAGCGCTCGGGTGCGAGTGGCGTGACTCGGGGACGCGACCCTTCAACTGGCCGTACGGCCACCTCGTGGGTCGATGCGCCGTGGGGAGCGGAGTCCGGAAGCAGCTCGGCCGGCGTCGAGACCGGCGCGATGCGCGTCGGAGCATCTCTCTTCGGAAAACGCTGCGCGAGCAGTGCTGCGATTTCGTCGTTCGTCTTGCGCGCGGCGGCCGCCAGCAGTTCGTCCACGTTTTCCGCCGTCAGGTAGGAGGCCAGCATGGCCGCCCCGCTCAAGTGAA
>JANLWX010000151.1:0-2075 GCA_031364845.1 Candidatus Eiseniibacteriota bacterium | reverse complement strand
GGAAGCGGTCGGCCGGACGGCGCAGCTCGTTGAGCAGCGCTGGCACTGAAGTGGCGTTGCCGATCCGTCCCAAAGCCTCGGCTGCTTTGCGTCGCAAGGGAGGATCGTCGATTTTCAGGAGTTCGACCAACTGGGCTGTCGCTTCCGTATCGCGATGCAGTCCTGCCGCATGCGCGGCAACCATGAGGATGCCTGAGCGGTTGCTATAGGAGTCGGCCAAGCGTTCCGCTCCTGAATCGGGGAGCGCGCTGCGAACGGCGGCGCGGGCTTTGGAACCATCGATGCGGCATAGGGCCCAGATCGCGTTGGACTGGGCCTCGCTCGATCGCTTTCGCAGTCGCAGCAACTGGTGTAACTCCGGAACGGCCTGGTCGCCGAGTTTCGCGAGGCGCTCGATCACTCGTTCGCAGACGGCTGGCCGCGGATCGTCGAGAAAGTCTATGAGTTCGCTCGCCGGGCGTTCCGCCAATCGTAACGCGTTCCCACGTGGATCGATCCCCGGTGGTACGTCGACGCGGCGGATGCGATAGATGGCGCCCAGCATCTCGGGACGGGGCAGCACGTTGCCCAGGAATCCGTAGCTGAACCAGGCTCCCATGTCGATCGCCAGAATGCTGCCGTCAGCATCCTCCAGGACGTCGGTGAGTCTCAGGTGGGGATCGGATGACACGAGAAAGTCAGTGTCATCGGCGCGGAACGTCGACCCGTCACGGACCAGGGTGCTGCGCACGAGTTTATGCGTCATGTAATGCGTGGTGATGAGACGGTTGCTGAACTCCGGACCGAAAACCGTCGAGCGATAGCGCATGGTTCCGCACAGCGCCGCGGGGAGTTCGACTGAGTAACGCTTCGCAACGCCCAGGAGGGGTCCGGTGCGTGCAAATTCCTGCAGGCACGGATGTTCTTCCGGATAGATACCGCCCTCGACGTAATGCAGCAGGCAATCGCCCGCCCCCTGGTCCATGGTACCCAGCATTTCGCCGTCGGAGGTCCAAGCTACTTCGACCGGATTGTCGAAGCCGCCACCCGCCAATCGCTCCAACTGGCTTCCGTCGGTGCGGCAGCGCCAGATACGCGAGGCGAGTCCCTCGAGACGTGTTCCATCGGGACGCTCAATTTGATAGCCGTGCCGGCCATCGGTCCAGTGAATCCTGCCATCCGGTCCGAGAAACGGCCCATGAATATCGCAGCCGTTGCCATTGAAGTTGAACCGGCCAAATAATTCCTCGCGTCGGTCGGCTCGACCATCGCCGTCGGTGTCCTCGAGCCGCCAAATCGCCGGGTGGGAGGCTACGTAGACCACGCCGTCGTGCCACAACACGCCTTGCGGAAATACGAAGCCGTCGGCAAACAGCATGCTCTTGTCGAATTTGCCATCTCCGTCGGAATCCTCGAGCCGAGTGATCTTCCCGAGATTCAACTTGACCAGTTCCGGACCAGGCACACTTTGCCCGGTCCCCTCGGCCACGTACAAGCGCCCGACGTCGTCAAAGCAGGCAAACAAGGGGTACTTCACGAGAGGCGGCGCTGCCACCAACTCGATATCGAATCCCTCCGGCAACACGAACCGCGGTGCGGTAACGGGCGGGCCGGACCTATCGGGGGCCGTCAGTATCGCGCGCGGAGTCGCATTCACCGCCTCCTGGACGCCGCTCTTCACAGGTGCCAGTAAATCATCGCCGCCCGCGCCCGACAAAACTGACGGGACGATTGCAACGCCACCGGCGAGTCCCAGGACGATGGCAACCGCACCCGCCACGGTCCTACAGAATTCAAATCGTTCAAACTTCCCGCAGCGTTTTCTCACTTCTCACTTCTCACTTCTCACTTCGCTCTTCTAATCTGCCACAAAGCGGTAACTGTACAGGATCGTTCCGCTCAGTTCGAACATGAGTTTCACTTTTTGTCCCTGCAACCGAGGGAGTTCAGCATGCTCGCTCCACCGCACTGGGCTGTAGATGCGATCGGTCGAGCATTCGACTTGCGAGTCGCTGAAATCATAACCAGGGATTACGGTTCCATCTTCGGAACTGACCGCCACGCGCACCGGCTTTTGTTCCAGCGCTTCGACGTTG
>JANLWX010000124.1:0-11968 GCA_031364845.1 Candidatus Eiseniibacteriota bacterium | reverse complement strand
GGCATCCCGATCACCGGCATCGCGGGCGATCAGCAGGCGGCGTTGTTCGGCCAGGGCTGTGTTGCGGCCGGGCAGTCGAAGAACACGTACGGCACCGGCCGCGCTCCGGTGTGGAGCAGGAGGAAGCATCCGGTGCCGTACGTGTTCTTCGACTGCCCGGCCGCAACACAGCCCTGGCCGAACAACGCCGCCTGCTGATCGCCCGCGATGCCGGTGATCGGGATTCCATCCGGCAGTCCGCGCACGCCGCGCGTCGTGCCGAAGCGGCCGCTCGAAGGTCGGACTTCGGGCAGTACCGCGCGCGGCACGCCGAACAGTTCGAGCATGCGATCGTCCCAGCGGCGTGAGCGCAGACCGAACAGCAGCGTGCGCGACGCGTTGGTGGGATCGGTCGCATGCACCGCGCCTCCGGTCAGTTTCCACAGCAGCCACGAGTCCACGGTGCCGAAAGCGAGTTCGCCGCGCTTTGCCGCGGCGCGCAGCGCGGGACGATCGCGCAGCAACCACTCGAGCTTGGTGCCGGAGAAATAGGGATCCAGCACGAGCCCGGTGCGCCGTCGCACTTCGCGCTCGAGGCCCCGACGCCGCAGCACGGCACAGCGATCGGCGGTCCGGCGATCCTGCCACACGATCGCGCGGGCGACCGGCACTCCGGTCTTACGATTCCACAGCAGCGTCGTCTCGCGCTGGTTCGTGATGCCGATCGCAACGAGATTTCGCGTGGCGACGCGGCTCGAAGCCAGGGCCTTCGCGGTCGCGCGCGCGACGCTCGCCCAGATCTCTTCGCCGTCGTGCTCGACCCATCCGGGCTTCGGAAAGTGCTGAGGAACCTCGGCGTATCCGCGGCCGCGTACGATGCCGCGCGCGTCGATCACGAGAACGGTGGTGCCGGTCGTGCCCTGATCAATCGCGAGAATGCAGGAACCCATCGCCTACTCCTCCATGAGTCGAGACTGTTTCCACCGCGCTGCGCGCGTTCGCGGAACGCCGGGCGCCTGCGCGCAGTCGCCGTCGTGCATCGCTCAGCCCGCGGCCGAGCGCTGCAACAGCGCCTCTTCCTCCCACAGCGATGCGTCGTAGGACTGGAACTCGTCGCGCTCGCGCGCCGGACTCCAGCCGAGCGCCTTCGCCATACCGTGCGCAATGCGGGCGGCGGCTGCGCGGCCGCGATCGGGTTCGAGCCACAGCAGCGTGCGCCGGCGCACGACATCGCTGAGGCGCCGCGCGAACTCGTGCTCGACCGCGAATGTCGCGACCTGCTCGAGATCCACGCCCGCTGCGAGTGGCGCCGGCAACGGCTCACCGGGGTCGGTGATCGGCAGGCCCGCGCGACCGAGCCGCGTGGCGACCACCGCCAGCACGTCGCGCGCGATCGGGCGGAACGTCGTGTACTTGCCCCCCGCTACCGTGATCACGCCGTGCTCCTCGACCACGCGGTGCTCGCGTGATGCGTGGCCGACATCGCCGCCCGAGGCGAGCAACGGCCGCAGCCCCGAGAGCAGCGCGAGCGGCGGCAGGTGCTGGACGCCGGGCAGCGCGCGGCGCAATTCGTCGCGCAAATACCGAATCTCCTCGACGCTTGCGCGCCACGCCGATGCGGGCGGCGGCGAAGCGACTTCGACCTCGGTGGTGCCGACCAGCGAGCGTCCGGCGAACGGCACCACGAAGAACACGCGTCCGTCGCGGCGCGCGTGCACCAGCAGCCCGTGGCCCTGCGTGAGCGGCGGGAACACCAGATGCACTCCGCGCGAAGGGCGCAGCAGTGGGGCGGGATCGCCCAGGCCCGGGCGCAGCGCGCGAAACAGCCGCGTGCGCACTTCATCGGTCCACGGTCCGGTCGCATTCACGATCGTGCGGGCGCGCACCACGCGCGCACGCCCTTCGAGCGCATCGTGCGCGGTGATCTCGTAGCTGCCGTCGGGCGCGGGTCGCGCGCCGATCGCCTCGGTCCACGTGTGCACGCGCGCGCCGTGCGCCACGGCATCGCGCGCGACCGCGACTGCGAGCCGCCCGTCGTCCATCACCACGTCCGAATAGATTCCGGCGCCGCGGAGTCCCTCGGGTGCGAGCCCCGGCTCGAGGGCGAGCGCCTCGGCGCGGCGCACCATCGTGTGCGGCGAGAACGCGCTCCGCCCCGCGAACGCGTCGTAGAGCGAGAGCCCGGCGCGCAGCTTCCACGGCGCCACGCGGTCGCCGCGGTAGAGCGGCACCAGGAACCGCCGCGGCTCGGCGAGTCGCGGGGCCATGCGGCCCACTTCGGCGCGCTGTTCGAGCGACTCGCGCACCAGCGAGAAGCGCGCGTGCTCCAGATAGCGCAGCCCGCCGTGCAGCATGTGGCTGCTCGCACTGCTGGTGCCCGATGCGAGATCCCCGCGCTCGAGCACGACCGCAGAGATTCCATTGTGCGCGGCGAGCCGCGCGATGCCGAGTCCCGTGATGCCGCCGCCGAGGATGACCACGTCGAAGAGGCCGTGGGAGCTCTGGGCTCCATTCACGCCGGGGTCGTTCATGCGCGGATCAAGGCGCTTTCGGAGCCGGCCGCGGAACCGGAGGCTTTCGAGGCACCATGTTCAGATCCCAGTTCCACGGCAGCACGCGGTCGATTCCAGGCTGCGGCTTGGCCGCGATCTCCGCGCGCAAAGCTTCCGGAGCGTGGCGCGCCGCGAACTCGAATGCCTTCGCCGGTCCTCCGAAGTCGGCCTCGTACCACGAGAAGACCGCGCTTGCGGCCAGGCGCTTGAGGATCGGATCCCAGCTCAGGTGGTTCGGGCTCGTGAGCGCGCCGAGCGTTGCGCGATCGAGCTGGGCATCGAGCGAGTCGGCTGTGAACGCGCGCGGCTGAAGCGGCGGACAACCCAGCGCTCCGCATACGAGCGCAAAGTGCGCGCGGGGGTCGAGGGTTTTCGCGGGCGCATTCGGCTTGGATCCGGCCGCGGGCGGATCGGGAGTGTCGAATACGAAAGCGCGTTCGAACTGATCGAGGTTGTAGTCGCGCCCATCGATCCGCGCGACCGGAACTTCGAAGAACCCGAGGTCCTTGATCCGCATGTGCCGCACGCTGCGATGGGAGATCCCCAGGACCCCGCGCGCCTTCAGATCCACGCCCACATGTCGCGAGATCAGATTCGTGGTCGCGAGTTCGACGACCAGGAAGTTGTAGGTGTTGATCGCCCACGCCCGGCGCGGTGCCGGCTGGAGTTCAGCGGGCGACACCCCGAGCAGTGCGGCGCGTACCGACAGCAGGCGTTCGGCTTTTCCGGGATTATCGTAGAGCTTGAAGTAGTCGAAGCGCGTTTCGAGCGGCGCGCCCGGTGCCGAGACGACCACGAGATATTCGTCGAGCAGCTGCTGGTATCTCGAGAAATCGAGCGGCGCGGACTCCGCTGCGGGCGAAGCGGCCGACGCCGGCAGGCACCACAACGCCACGACGGTCACGAGCATGCGGACACCGCGATGGATTCGAGCGTTCACGAAGTTCCTTGATTGGGCGGCGAATCGTTGCGGGAGCGGGTTGAATGCGTGCGGCAGCGCGGAGGCAGGCCACTGCGGTGCCGCCGCCATTTCCGAGAGTCTCAACACGGTATGCGCGAGTCACAACGACGATAGCGGTTATCGACTCGGGGCAACAAGAGCCGGTGTGCTCCCGGGCGTCCACGATTCGACAAACCGTCGGGCTGCGATCCTGCGGGCGCCCCGGCGGGGCGGGCCTAGCGGGAGCCGGTCGAGGCGGGGGCGGTGTCGGCGCCGAGCAACGCGCGCCGATCGACGCCAAGGCGCGTGCCTTCATCGAGCAGTGCGGCAACCCGCGAGCCATCGCCCGCAAGTTGCCACGCACCCATCGCAAAGCGCCGCAGCATCACGTTTCGAGGTGCGAGCCTCACGCAGCGATCGAACGCCGCCGCGGCTGCGCGCGGCTCGCCGAGTTCGAGGTGCACGCGTCCGAGCGATTCGAGCCACGCGACCTGCGCCGGCTCGAGCGCAACGGCCTGCTGGAAACAGCGGCGGGCTTCGGCGAAGCGTCCTTCGCGCGCGCGGATCTCACCGAGCCGGCCCCAGCGCGTCGCCAATGGCGGAGCGAGCGCGAGGGCGCGCACCAGAGCGGTCCCCGCCGAGTCGAGCCGGCCGAGGGTGAGGAAGGCGTCGGCGCGCACCTGCTCGATCCGCGCGTCGTTCGCTCCGTGCCGGCGCAATCGATCGAGACATCGCAGCGCATCTTCGGGGCGCGCGAGCGCGTTCCACTGGAGTGCCGCGAACAGGAGCGCTTCGGGATCGTCACGATGACGGTCGGCGTAGCGCTGCGTCACCCGCGCGAGCTGTGACGCGAACGCCGCCGAGTCGGCTCGCTCCGGCGTGATGCGGTAGAGCGCGAAGTCGTGGCCCGGTGCCGCGTCCCATGTGACCGGATCGAGACCGGCCAGACGAACTCCCGAATCGGCGAGCACCGCGAACTCCGGACGGTTCGCGCGTTCGCACGCGGAGAAGAACAGCCACTGCGTGTTCGTGGCACGCGCCTGCTGGATCATCTCGAACAGCGATGCGGTCTCGGGCATCGGCACGTAACGCATGCCGGCGAAGTGGGCCGCGTGCGGTTTGCGCGCCATCACGCCGTCGCCCGCGGCACCAAGGCGTGCGAGCAGTGCGCCCGCGCGGCGCACTTCGTGAGGCGCGGAAGCGAGCGGACCCGCGATGCCGAGCACGGCACTCAGAGCCGAAGCCGACAACAGCACGGCGGCGGCCGCGCGAGGTGCGATCGCGAAGCGCGGCATGCGGCGCGCCGCCCACTCGCCGCTGCGCACCATCATGAGTGCGGCGGCCGCGGCATGGAACGGCAACAGATAGAGCGCAAAGCGCGGGTTGTAGAACACCGTCGCGAGTGCGAGCGCGCACAGTGCGGCGGGCACGAGCGCCATGCGCCATGCGCGTTCGCGCGCGAGCAGCACGAAGCCCGGCACCGTCAGCACGCCGAGCCACACCGGCACCAGCTCCCGCGCGTCGCGGATGCGGTGCTCGAACAGGTTGGCGGCGATCCGGCCCGCGGCGTGGGGCGGATCGTAGGCGATCACCTGGAGCAACGAACCGAAGCGCGCGCCGATCGTCGTTTCGAAGTCGCCCCACGAAAGGTCGCGGCCATAGAGTTCGTAGGCGATGTTGAGGTAGTTGCGATCGTGGATGCTCACGCCCGCCCCTGCGCACGCGAGCATCCACACCGCGATCGGCGCCGCGACTCCGGCTCCATAGGCGGTCAGCAGCCGCGCACGATGGGCATTCGCCATCAACGCGCATGCGGCCGCCGGCACCAGGAACACCGCGTTGCCGCGCGTGAGGATCGCGAAGCCCGCGACGGCACCGGCCCACGCGGCAATGCCCGCGCGTTTCGCGTCGAGCGCCAGCAGCGTCGCAGCGAGCATCAAAGCAAGGGCGGGCATGTCGGTGCCGGCTTCAA
The DNA here is from genome assembly GCA_031364845.1 of Candidatus Eiseniibacteriota bacterium. GTDB lineage: Bacteria > Eisenbacteria > RBG-16-71-46 > RBG-16-71-46 > RBG-16-71-46 > JANLWX01. Next base: position 6,525 of record JANLWX010000124.1, on the reverse strand, counting down.
TCGCATAGCGCACGAACGCCGGCGCGAGCAGCAGCACCGCGAGTGCTAAACCGGCGACGCGCGCGCCGGAGCGACGCTCGATCAGCACGAAACCGAGCCACGCCGCGAGTGCCGCCGCGAGCACACCGAGGATGCGCGCCGCGAGGAAGCCGTCCCCGCCGACCGTCGCCATCGCGAGCGCGAGCAGCGCCGGATAGCCGGGTCCCTTATAGGTGTAATGCGTGGCCGTGAGCCGGCCGCTCAGAAGCTCGCGCGCCGCGGGCACGTACTCGCCGATCAGGTCGGTCTCGACCAGATAGAGCGGTGTTGGATGCGCGACGATCGTCACCGCCAGCGTCGCGAGCGTCCACACCGCGATCGCAATGGCGGCACGCGCGGACGGAGTGCTCGCGAATCCCGCAGACGGACGGGATCCCGGCGAATCCGCGAGCGCGCCGGCTTCGGAACCGTCCTCGCGACCTCTCACTACGGTTCCACCGCGAGCAGCCGCCGGGCTTCGGCCGCAACGTCGTGGCGGCGGTTGCCGAGCGAGGCGAGCGCCTCGAGTTCCGCTTTCGCAGAATCGCGAACTCCGAGCGCTTCGAGCACCAGCGCGTATTCCAGCCGCAGCGCGGGATCCGCGGGCGGTCCGGTTCCGGGCGTGTGTGCCGCGAGCGTGCGCTCGGTCGCGGCGCGCGCGCGTTCGTGGTCGCCGGTCTCACGCGCGCAGCGGCTGTAGACGAGACACGCGGCTTCGTCGCCGGGATGCATCGCGAGCGTGGCGAGTGCGAACCGCGCCGCGGCGTACGGCCGGCCGGCCGCATTGTGGGCGGTCGCCATCTGAGACGCGAAGTCGCGGATGCGATCGTCGTAGAGCGGTGCCAGGCTGCGCACCCACGCCGGAACCCGGCGCGTGCGTACGGGCCGCGCGATCGAGTCGGCTTCCGATGAAGACTCCGTGGACGCCGGCGCCGGCGATGAAGTCGCGGCGATGCGGTGCGCGAGCGTGCTGTCGCCGCCGATGCCCGCGTGCGCCGCCATCGCATCCGATGCCGGTACCGCCGCCGCCACGCTTTGCGGTTCGGAGTCCGCGAGCGCGCGCGTTGCGAGACCGCGGTAGCCGTTGGGCACGCTTGCCGACCACCACACCGGATCGAGCGGCCCGAGCGCTTCGATCGCGGCGCGATATCGCGAGCCGATGCGATAGACGATGATCTCCGGTCCCTCGGTGGCGCCCTGCGGCCTGAACCACGCCACGACTTCGGCCGTCGCATCGAGCAGGCGATAGAGCCCGCACGGGACGGCGTAGCGGCGCGGTTCGGCTTCGAATCGGTCGCGCACCGCGGCACTCGTCATCACGTAGTCGGCCGATCCGAACAGCCGCGGATCGTAGAACACACTGCTGAACTGTGCGGCGCGCGCGAACACTTCGACCTCGCGCGGCGCGCGGCCGGGAATCGCGAGCGGGTTCGTGATGCGCTCGGCACCCGCGCGCGGCAACTCGACCGCCGGGAAGGTGCGCAACGACAGTACCCGGCTCTGGATGTCCGCCGAGGCGTAGCGGAACGCCGGCGAGCGGCGCAGCGACGCGATCTCGGGCTCGGACATGAGCCGCGCGCTGTGGGCTTCTTGAACGATGACGTCGCCCGGGCGCAGGGCACGTTCGCTCCAGCGCCGTGCCTGCAGCTGCGTGGTGTCGGCGCCCGACCACGCGGCGCGGAGGCCGGCGAACACGGTCGGACCCGCGCACGCGGCGAGCAGCACGACCAGCAGCAGGCGCCGCACCGAGCGCCGGAACGGATCGACCGCAGCGCGAAGCGCGGCCGCGGCGAGCACGGCGGAGATCACGATCGCCGGCAGCCCGGCGTCGGTGCGCGCGACCGACAGCATGAGCCCGAAGCCGGCGAGCGCGAGCCACAGCACGATCGCGGTGCGGCGCCGGCGGGGATCGGCGACGACGAAGCCGAACGAACACAGCGCGAAGAGTGCCGTGAGGCCGCCGAGATTGCGCGCGATCGGTGCGGCGTTCGCACCGAAGAAGCCGGGACCCAGTCCTCCGAGTCCGGTCTGCGAGATGCGCTGGCCTTCGAGCGCGAAGTCGTGCAGGAACGCGCGCGAGTCGAGGACCGCGAACGGCGTGCTCGCGACGAACGCCGCGATCGCGATCGCACAGGCCATCGCGCCGATCGCGATTGCGCTGCGCGCTTCGTGCCGCGCGCGCGCGATCGCGAGCCACAGCAGCGGCACCATGAGAACGATCGCAGGATACTGCGTGCCGGTGGCGAGACCGGTGAGGACCGAGGCCGCCGCGAGCCGGTACCTGCCGCCGCGATCACGCCACGCGAGCATGCGCTCGAGCGCGCCGAGCGCGCACGCGGTCATCACGCTGTCCGCGAACACCGAGCGTGACGTCACGACCAGCGCGGGCGCGCACGCCACCAGCACTCCGGCCGTGATCGAAACCGCGTAGCCGAAGCGCCGCCCGAGACGCACCGCGGCGACCACGGTCACCGCGTCGCACGCGATGCCGATCAGGCGCGCGGCGATCACCATCGCCGACGGATCGATCGCGAACAGCGTGCGATAGTCGGCGTAGGTGCTCCAGTGACCGAGTGCGCGGCCGATCGTGTAGACGAGCTGCTGCACGACGAAGTGCAGATAGACCGCGAAGGACGGATTGGCGAACGCGTGTGGATTCCAGTCGATCGTGCCGCTCGCGACATCGCGCAAACCGAGCGCAAGGCGCAGCGGTGCGGCTTCCTCGAGGAAATCGGGAAGCCCATGGCGCACGTGCCACAGCCGCAGCGCGACGGCACACGCCACCAGCACCGGGACGATCAGCGGTCGGAAGTAGGAGTACCAGGTGTCGGGAGGTGTGGTCTCGGGCGCCGGGGACACGTGATCTCCTGAAGGTGATGAGCCGCGTCATTCCCACGCCGGTCCGGGCAGCGTTGCGCGGATCGAGGACGCGGCGGTCACCTTGTTTTCGGCAGGCGGCGGCCGGAATTGGAGGGGGAAGGCGTCGCGATTGTTCCCTGCGCTTCGCACTGTTAGCGTGGCCGGACTCGAGTCGCCCGCGGCCGCGACCGCATGCGGGAACGAACAGCGGGCGGGCGGTTACAGGATCGATGGACCAAGCACCATGAATCGTCGGGAGGCCGGATGCGATCGATGCGGGGACTGGTCAGCGGACTCGTGGTGCTGGTCGCGATCGTGGCGTCGCTGTGGCAGAGCCGCACCGCGCGCGAGACCGGATCTACGCCCCCCGTGGCGACCGAGCGCGCCTCCACGCGCGAACCCCGCGCGCCTGCCGCGCCCTCGCGCGATTCGGAGGGGGGCAGCAGTGACTCCCGCCTCGCCTCCGTCGGGTTCCGCAGCCATGAACGCTGGGTCGAGCACTACCGGAAGCACGGCAGCGAATTCGGTGCGATCACACAGGATGAGTATCTTCGGCGTGCGCAGGATCTAAGGGATCGACCGGCCGGCGGACCGGTGCTCGAGGGGGTGCGCGCGGACGGCGTGATCACGCGCTTCGACCGCGAAAGCGGAGCGTTTCTCGCCGTGAATTCCGACGGCACCATCCGAACATTCTTTCGTCCCAATCAAGGCGAGACGTACTTCCGGCGGCAGAGCGCGCGGCGGAACTAGAGCAAGGGCTATTCATGAGCCGCTGCGTGGCGGCGCTTCATGAATCGCCCGGGCCCGGCGGTTTGGACAGGAGGGGACCATGCACGACGAAGCGGTGACGCGATTCCTCAAAGGGCGCGGCGTTTCCAACGACGTGGCCGACTCCGGCCTCGAGGGCCTGATCACCGCGTGGGAGCGCACGGCGCTACAGGTACGCGCCGGCTATCCGCTCGGACTCGACGACTATCTGAACGACGTCGACGGGCGCCAGTTGATCGAAGAAGCGGTGATGGCGGCCCCCGAAGCGCTGTCCGAACCCCTGCAGCGCCGCATCGAGGCGGCCGACGTCGCGATGCAGGAGGCGATCGCGCCCGCGGACGAATGTCTGTGGGGCGATGAGCTGGCAGAGCGCGAGGGCTGGACGGCCGGCGACAACTGGTGGTACTTCGGCCTGCCGCGCAACCCCGGACCTCAGATGGTGGATGAACTGGAGGACTTCGAATGAACTATCGCCTGCTCGGCAACACCGGACTCAAAGTATCGGAGCTGTCGCTCGGCTCGTGGACCACATACGGCGGCTCGGTCGATGCGGGTGACGCGAAGCGCATCGTCCATCGCGCGTTCGAACTCGGCATCAACCTGTTCGACACCGCCGACGTCTACGTGCGTGGCGCGGCGGAGACGGTGCTCGGCAAGGCGATCGAGTCACTGCCGCGCGAACAGCTCGTGGTCGCGACCAAGTGCATGGGACGCGTATGGGACGGACCGCTCGGCGCCGGGCTCTCACGCAAGCACATGTTCGACGCCATGGATGGCAGCTTGAAGCGCCTCAAGCTCGACTACGTCGACCTCTATCAGCTGCACGCGCCCGACGCGAGCACGCCGATCGAGGAGACGCTGCGCACGCTCGAAGATCTGGTGCGCTCGGGCAAGACCCGCTACGTCGGGTTCTCCAACTTCGATCATCACCCGAAGCTGCTCGCTCAGGCGGTCGCGATCCAGAAGGCGCGCGGGTGGGACCGGTTCGTTTCGAGCCAGCCGCGCTACAACCTGCTCGAGCCGCGCATCGAGAGCGATCACATGCCGTTCTGCCGCCGCCACGGGGTTGGGATCATCTGCTATTCACCGCTGATGCAGGGCGTGCTGACCAACAAGTACGCCGGGATGACGATTCCCGAGGGCTCGCGCGGCGCGGGCAACTTCAAGCACTTCCTCGAGCAGGAGAAGGCACTCACGCCCGAGAACGTCGCCGCCGCCGAGCGCTTCGCCGCGTGGGCGGCCGCTCGCGGCTCGGAGACTTCTTCGCAGCTCGCCCTGGCGTGGGTGCTGCGCCGCCCGGAGATCTCGAGTGCCATCATCGGGGCATCGAGCGTCGAGCAGCTCGAGGAGAACGTGAAGGCGTTCGACGTGAAGCTGACGGCGGCCGAGTGGAAGGCGGGCGAGGCGGCGGCGCGCGGAAACAAGGGCTCGCGCGTGAAGCGGAAGCCGGCTGCGAAGGCGCGGACGAAAGCGGCGGGCCGGAGGAAATAGCAGGGCTTCTGCGAAAGTGGCTGCGTTCGAATAAAGCGTGGGAAGAATGCACCGCGCGTTGCGCGGTGCGTCATGGTGCGTCAGCGATACAAGTTCTTGATCCGTCCCCACGTGGTCGCGACCACCGGCGTCACGCGGCTGCTGAATTTCTGGACGCGGTAGTTGTCGCGGTCGCCGACGTAGATCGAATAGTCGTCGGCGATCGCGATGTTGACGGGGAAATTGAAGAAGCCGTCGAGCGTTCCCTCGCCACCGAACTCACCGACGTAGGCGCCGTTCTCGCTGAAGATCTGGATGCGGTTGTTGAACGTGTCGATGACGTACACGTTGCGGTCCCGATCGATCGCGATGCCGGTGGGATAGATGAACTGGCCCGGGCCGGTGCCCTCGGCGCCCCACTTCAAGAGGAAGTTCCCGTTCGCGTCGAACTTCTGGATGCGGCGATGGTTCTGGTCGCTCACGTACAGATTGCCGTCGCTGTCGATCGCGAGACCGAACGGATGATCGAGCCCGCCATCCGCGAGTCCCGTGTCGCCATACGTCGCGACCCACTCGAAGTCGCGCGTGAAGCGCTGCAGCCGGCTGTTGAACTGATCGACGATCACGACACTGCCGTCCGGAGCGACCTCGATGTCGGTCGGATACTTCATGCGTCCGGGCTCGGTGCCGTACATGCCCCAGATCGCCTCGCCCGCTCCGTCCGCCGAATAGCGAATGAGCTGATGGCGGAAGTAGTCGGTCACGAACACGCTGCCCCGCGAGTCGACGGCGAGTCCGATCGGGCGCTCGATCTCGCGGGTGCCGAAGCCCCACGAGTGGAGGAACTTGCCGTCCGCGGTGAAGCGGCTGATCTTGGTCTGGTCGGAGTCGGCGACGTAGACCGAGCCGTCGGGTCCGACCGCGAGCCCTGCGATGCGGTCGAATTCGCCATCGCCGATGCCCGGAACTCCCCAGGCGAGGATGAACGAGGGGATCTCGGCGCGTGTCGGACCGGGGCCGAGCGACATCAGTAGAAGTGCCGCAGCGGCTGCGAGAAGCGGGGCGTGACGTGATGATCGCGACATCGGTGCGTGCATTGCCTTCCCGGATGGAGTTGCCGGTCTGATGGGCTGCGGCGCAGCGGGAAGTGTCTCAGATCGCTCGGAGGGCGACAACGACTGAGTTGAGAGCGGGGCTCTCGCGGGCACCGCCGCGTGCGGTGCGCACCGGGAGAAACGACGAAGCGCCGGCGGTTTGCCGGCGCTTCGTGTGGTACGCCCAGCATGGGCGCTGACTTGGAGGTGTAAGTCCTCCGAGGACTTGGTCACAGGGACTCAAGGGAACCGCAAGGGCGCAACCGTGAGGGAGCGTCTGAAGGAAGCGGGGAACGAACCGACGGGCTGACGAACA
>JANLWX010000123.1:0-28639 GCA_031364845.1 Candidatus Eiseniibacteriota bacterium | reverse complement strand
GAAGTGTCCTGCGGACACGTCTCGCTCGTCTCTTCCCTCGCGCCTTGCACTCGGGCTTCTCTGAAGCCCGCCGTTAGCGCGAGCGCGGATCAGAGAATTCGGGCCGGCCCATTGCCGGCCCGATTTCTTGCTAGGCACGTGAAGCCTCGCTAGGCTGCTGCTCCATGGCCCGGAAATCTCCCCGCTCGCGACGCAAGGCTGCGCCTGCGGCACGTACTCGCGGCGCTCTGCGTGCGCCGGCATCGCCGCGCAAGCGAGCGAAGCGGTCCACATCCGCGCCGGCGGCGGGCTCACATGCTTCGGGCACGCTCACGCCGCCAGGGCGTACGAAGCCGGCCCGCGCCCGTGGCACCGCCGCGGTGAAGCGCCGGCGGCCTGCCACCGCGAGCACTCCGAGCCGCCCCGCGCGCGCCGCCAAGAAGTCGACCGCGCGCACACGCTTCGTGGCTCCGGAGCCGGCGCGTGTCGCCGCGATCTGCGGGATTCTCGAGCGCACCTATCCCGACGCTCGCTGCGCGCTCGATTTTCAGACGCCGCTGCAGCTGCTGATCGCGACGATCCTGTCGGCGCAGTGCACCGACGTGCGTGTGAACATGGTGACGCCCGGATTGTTCGAGCGCTATCCCGGCGCCGCGGCACTCGCGGCGGTGCCGCAGGAAGAACTCGAGACGGTGATCCGCTCGACCGGATTCTTCCGCAACAAGGCGCGCGCCATCCGCGAGTGCTGCTCCGACATCATGACGAAACACGGCGGCAATGTTCCGCGCACGCTCGAGGAACTCACGCGCCTGCGCGGAGTGGGACGCAAGACCGCGAACGTCGTGCTCGGGAATGCGTTCGGCATTCCGGGTCTCGTCGTGGACACGCATGTCAGCCGCCTTTCGTACCGTCTTGGGCTCACCGATGAAACCGACGCCGTCAAGATCGAGTTCGCGCTCATGGAGATCGTGCCCCGCGAGCGGTGGACGTTGTTCTCGCACTGGCTGATCCTTCATGGGAGATCGACGTGCATCGCGCGCAAGCCTCGTTGTTCGGTGTGTCCGTTGCTGCAGCATTGTCCGCGCCTCGGCGTCACGATCTCGGAATGAGCGCAGGACGCGTGTTCGCGCCCGAACGCCTCGTGCGGACCGTGCGGACCACCGAGGTCGCGCGTGTCGCGCGGCGGTGCGCACTGGTGTGCCTGCTGATGAGTGCGCTCGTGAAACCCGCTTCCGCGCAGTTCGCGTTCGAGCTTCCGCCGCACGCGAACTCGAGCGTGGCCGGAACCGACGACGCCACCGCACTTTTCGCGAACCCGGCGGCGGCCGGTTTGCGGCGCGGGCCCGAGCTGGCGCTGTCGGTGATCGCCGCGCCCGATGTGCCCGCCCGCAATCCGCGTGAGGCGCGGCTCCTCGGTTCGCTGAAGCGATCCGCGCTGGCGCTCGGTCCGTTCGGATTCATGGTCGCCCACCCTCCTGCCAGCCGCGTGTCCTACGGCGCCAGTCTGTCCGGTGGCACGACCGGACTGCGCATCGGCGTGGCGCTGCAGTCGCTTACCGTCAGCACCTACGCCGCGAGCCTGGTGCGCGGCCCGGACGGCACGCGTCCGGCGATCGAGCGCGGGTTCGGTCTCGGCGAGGACCGCACCACCGATCTGCGGATCGGAGCCCTCTCGCGACCCACGCGCTGGCTCTCGCTGGGTGCGGTGCTCGATCACGCGACCGAGCCGCGATTGCTCGGCACGCGACTCGACCGTGAGATCACAGTTGGGCTTGGATTGCGCCCGCTGGCACTCGTGCCCGGCCGGGCACACACGCTTGGCACACGGCTATCGCTGACGGCCGACGTGCGCGTGCGCGAGGACGACGAGCTGGAGTCGGCGCGCACCCGCATCGGCGCCGAATTCGAACTGGTGCCCGGACTCATCGTGCGCGGCGCGGTCGAAGATCATGGCGGTGTGCGCGCGGGGTTGTCGCTGATCGGACGGCGCTCGAGCGTGCACGGCGATGCCGAACGGCTCGGCGCGGGCGCGCGCGAGTCTTCCGCCATTACCGGCCCCGGCGGTCGCGTTCGCGACGACGCGGCCGGCACCGTGACCGCGACGTTCCATCGCGCCCAGGAGCACAGCGTGCTCGACGCCTTCGAGCGGAAGCGCGTCGCGGTGATGCGCGTGGGCGGCACGCTCGGCGACGAAGGCATCACGAGTGTGTCGATCTTCGGCACCGAGACGGTCGGGGCGGCCGCACCCGTGCGCCGCCAGCTCGAGCGCGCGCTCGAGGATCCGCTCACGCGCGGCGTGCTGCTGCATCTGACCGGCGTCGCGGGCATGGCGCAGATCGAGGAATTGCGCCCGCGCATCGCGGCCCTGCGCGCGGCCGGCAAGCCGGTCGTCGCCTATATCGAGTACGGAGGGCGCCGCGGAGATCTGTTCCTGGCCGGAGCGTGCGATCGCATCGTGACCACACCGGAGTCGTTCTGGGCAGGGCTCGGCCTCCACTCGGAGCGCCGCTACTACCGCAAGGCGCTCGCCGACTGGGGCGTGCGCGTCGATCGCACGTCGTACGGCAAGTACAAGTCGGCGTATCGCAACTACAGCGTCGACTCGACCTCCGCCGCCGATCGCGAGTCGATCGATCGCGGGCTCGATGTCGCGCAGAACCTGTTCGTCTCCGCGTTCGCGCGCGACCGGAATCTCACCGAAGACGCGCTGCGCGTCGTGCTCGACGGCCGGCCGTGGCGCGCGGAGGAACTGCAGGAGCACGGCGTCGTCGATTCCATCGGATATCGCGAAGACGCGATGCGGATACTCGGCCGGCTCGCGCATCTTGGCGACCGGCCGCGCGGAGTCGATCTGCGCAAGCTGCGCGAGCCGCGCCGCGAATGGCACACACCGCGCCCGATCGCAGTTGTCTACGCGACCGGCGGAATCGAAGCCGGCCGCAGCGGCAACGATCTGTTCACCGGCGCGTTCATGGGCAACGAAACGATCTCGAAGCAGATCGAGGCGGCGTTCCGCAATCCGGAAGTGAAGGCGGTCGTCCTGCGCATCGACAGCCCGGGGGGATCGAGCGTGGCCTCGGACCTCATGCATCACACCGCGGCGCGCATGAAGCGCGAGACCAGGAAGCCGCTCATTGTCTCGATGGCGCGCGCGGCCGCGAGCGGCGGATACCACCTCGCGATCGCGGGTGACCGCATCTTCGCCGACCGCTTCACCATCACCGGTTCGATCGGCGTGCTGTCGGTGCGTTACTCGCTCGAAGGCTGGCTCAAGCGCCACGGGATCCGGCAGGACGACTTCGATCGCGGCGACTACATGAAGCACTGGTCGACCGGGCACGACTGGGACGCGCGCGCGCAGGCGGCGGCCGACTCCGCGACCTACACCGACTATCGCGCGTTCGTCGACGTGGTGGCGAAGGCGCGCCGCATGTCGTTCGACGAGGTCGACGCGGTCGCGCAGGGCCGCGTGTGGATGGGCGAGGATGCGCTCGCGCACGGATTGATCGACGAGATCGGCGGTCTCGATGCCGCGATCGCCGAGGCGCGCCGGCGCGTCGGCATTGTCCCCGCGGAGAAGATCGGCCTCGCCGAATACCGCCGCCCGCATCCCGGAGCGTTCTCGGGACTCGTCAACTCGTGGCTGCGCACACAATGGGAGCGTAACGTTCATCTTCCCGAGTCCGGCCAGGCGCGCTACTGGATGGATCCCGAAGCGCTGACCATCGAGTGATGGCGGCGAAGCGTCCTGCCCGCGCCCCGGACCCGCGCCGGCGTCCGAATGTCTCGGCGGCGCCCGACGAAGGACCGTGGAGCCCCGCGACGCGCGCGATCACGATCACGCTTGCGGTACTCGTCACGGCGCGCGTGGTGCTCGCGCTCATCCCTTCGATGGCGGGCTGGGGACTCAACGTCGCGCGCTTCCTACCGCTGTGGGCCGCGTGGCCGCTCACGCTCGTCGCCGCCCTGGCACTGGTTCCCGCGCTCGCGCGTCGTGCGGCGCCCGCGCTCGAGGGACTCGGCGATCGCCTCGCGCGCGGTGGTGCGTTCCCGATCGCGGTCGCGACATTCATGGCCGCCGCCCTCGTGATGCTGCTGCCCGATCGCGTGTGGTACGTGGGTGACTTCCTGCTCCGCCAGGGCGCGATCGAAGAGCGGATCGGCGCCGGCAACGTGTTCCCGCAGGCGCTGCCGCTCGACCGCATCCTGCACAACGTGATTCCGACCTGGTGGTCCAAGGGGCTCGGCATGGATGCGAACGCCTCCGGCCGCATCCTCGGAGCGCTGGATGCCGCGGCCCTGATGGCGGCATCGATCGCGTTCGCGCGCGCGCTCGAGGTGAGCGGCGCGGTCGCGGTGGCGACGGTCGCGACGGTGTTCTTCGGCGGCTATCTCGCGGTGTTCACCGGCTACAGCAAGGCGGTCGTCGAGTTGTGCGCGGTGACGGCGGCGGTCGGTGCGGGTGCCGTGCGCGTCGTGCGCACGGGGACCGGCATGCTGCCGTTCGGCGCCGCCCTCACGATCGCGTTCCTGCTGCATCGCTCAGCGCTGGGCCTTCTCCCCGCAGCGTTACTGACCTGGGTGCTGTGGTGGCGCCATCCGGCGTCCGCTGCCACCCGTCGCGCCCCGGAGACGATCACCGGATTCGTGTTGCCGCTCGCGGCGCTGGCACTCACGATCCCGAGAGCGTGGCGCACGTTTCGCGACGTCGATCTCGCCGTCCATCTGGCGCCGGCCGAAGTGCGCGAAGGCGGCGGCGTGCTGGCGAGCGCATTCAGCGGACTGCGGCCGCTCGATCTCGTGAACATCCTGCTGATGCTGGCGCCGCTCGCGCTCGTGATCCCGGTTCTACTCTTCGTGCGGCGGCCGGGCGCCGGTCGTACGCGCGAGATCGTGGCGCTGTTCGTGCTCGCCATTCCGCTCGTGGCCGTGATCCCGTTCGTCCATCCGGTGCAGGGCATGTTTCGCGACTGGGACAACTTCGTCGCGGGCGGTGTGGCGATTTCGCTGATCGCCGCATGGCTGATCGGAGAATCGCTGCGTGAAGAGCGGGGTCGCGCGGTGGCGGCGGTCGGCGTGACCGCGTGTACTGCGATGTTCACGCTGCAGTGGATGATCCACCACGCGGACGTCGAGCGCGGCCTCACGCGCATGCAGGCATTCCTCACCGAGCCCCCGGCGCGCACCGAGGCCGAACGCGTCACGGTGCTCGACTACATCGGGATCCGCAACCTGAGACTCGAGCGCTACACCGCGGCGGCGACCGCATTTCGTCGCGCCGCCGATCAGGTACCGAATCCGCGCTTCTTCATTCAGTGGGGGCTCGCGGCGACCGAAGCGAAGGACTACGCCGACGCGCGTGAAGCCTACGTGCGCATGATCGCCCGCACGCCCGACGATCCGCTCGCGTGGCGCGGTTACACCGCGATGTCCGCGCGGCTCGGTGACCTCGTGAACGCGCGGCGCGGCGCAATCGAGCTGCTCAACCGTGTCCCCGGCGACCCCGAATCCATCCGGTTGATCGACGAGATCGATCGCGTCGCGGCCGCGGAACGGGGAGCGGTCCCCGCGCGCTGAAAGACTTCCGCGAAAGCACGGACGCCACAACGCGCGGCGCCGTCCCCCGCCCGCTGAACGACCGCGGCGCCGTCCGCTACTTCCCCCACAACCGTTCCCACCACGTCAGATTCTCTTCGGGCCGCGACCAGACGTCGTTCACGCTCATCCGCGTGCGAACGTCTTCGATCCGCCATCCCGTCAGGTCCGCGAGATTCCTCGCTTCCTTCTCGCGACGTTCACGCACCTGCCGGCGGTACGCGGCCACCGCCGGGCAATCTTCGGTGCCCGCATATGGATGATGGACGACGTAGCGCGCCTGCCAGTTTTCGCGGTCGGCGGTCTCCTGCAGCACGAGGTCCTCGGGAAAGTGCGCGCGGTCGTAGCGCACGTGCAGGCGCGTCAGGAACGTCTCGCCCTGCGACAGATACGGCGCGTCCGCTGGCACCCACCACACGCCGAGTGCGCGCAGTTCCGCGTGCGAGAGCGGCTCCGAAGGACACGGATCGCACGACGCCATGTCCCACGCGTGCTCGGTGAGCACGACGTCGCGGCCGTTCTTGCGCCACTGTTCGGCGAACATCGCGCGATGGAAGTCGGGGAACACGTCTTTCACGTATTCGGGCACATCGACGTCGGACGGGAGCTTCACGGTGCGGTAGTTCACCGCTTCGATGCGGCCGCGCTTCGTGATGCCGTAGACGAACAGATCCTGCGTGCCGGTCGAGTTCACCATGCCGAGCCGCAGCGGCAGCACGAACTTCGCCGATTCGAACGCCACCTGGATCGGGCGCAGCTTCGTGAGGTTGAGCTTGCGCTGCTCGGCGAGATTCACTTTGGCCACGAAGAACCGCATGTTCTGCTTGAGGTACGACGCGAGCACGGCGTTCGCACCCTCGGGAATGCGGTAGCCGTTGTCGATCAGCCAGCGCTCGAGCCCGGAACTGGATTTCGCCGACAAGATGAGGATGTCGTACTCGCCGACGGTGTAGCTCGCCTCGATCTTGACCTCGCCCTTGCGGCCGCCGCGAAAGTGGAGGCCGCCGCTCTGGGCGACGGCTCCCGGCGCCATGCTCATCTCGTACACCCTTCGGTCCGCCGACGGGCACGGATTGGGATCGGTGTACTCGACCAACCGCGGCGCCGAGAACGCGTCGAGATGATCGACCACGGCCGGATCGCCGATGTGAACCTGACTCTTCTGGATCACGCTCGGGACCGGGATCACGACCGCGAACTCCTTCGGGTCGCCCTGGTAGTCGCTCATCATGGTCAGCACCGTGCGATCGCCGTCGCGTACGAGCACCACTTGCGAGCTGTTGTTGAACAGCTTTGCATCGCCCTTGGCGACGTAGAATCCGCAGAAGCTATGGGCGGATTGCGGCGCGGGCAGCATGGCCAGGCAGGCGGCCATCGCGAGCCCCGTCGCCCGCAACATCCGGGCGCGTTTCGCGTTCGTGTTCATGAGGTTCTCCTGGTGAGTGACCCGGTGCGGGACGGACGGTATTCCACTCGTAGCGCTCGCCCGGCACGAGCCGGTTGATCAGCGGCACCGCGAGCGAGCACAGCGCGAGCGACCACAACAGCCCGTTGGTGCGGAACAGACCGAACTGAACGAAGGCTCCGCCGAGCGCCACCAGCACGGCGAACCCGATGCGACCTGCGCGTGCGCGCGGGGTGGTGCGCGGGTCGGAGATCATGAAGAACGCGAACTGAAGCAAGAGCCCGTTCTCCAGGCGGTGCACGGGAATCGTCAGCGGTTCGCCGATCACGAGTGCCCGCGTGAACAGGATGGCGGCCCACGCGCCGAGGAACGCGAACGTCACGTCGCTGCGCGCCGCGCGATTCACGACCACGCTGCCGATGCACGCGATCCCGAGCGCCACGAACGTGACGTGGCCGTACTGCCCGGGCGAGATCCACACCGGGGCGCCGAGTGCGAGCATCAGGACCAGGGCACCGTTGGTCGGGTTCATCACATGGCGCCCGTCGATGCGGAACACGAACTTGCTCGCGATCGCGATCACGGCGACCAGTGCCGCGATCCACAGCGAGGACGTGCGCAGCAGAGTGGCGAGCCCGATGCCCGAGATGAGGGCACTCAACGGATCGAAGTGCGGAAGCCGGGCGAGCCGCGTGGCCGCGAACTGCGTCGCGAGTGCCGCGCCGATCACCGTCAAGACGTGGGCCGCGCCGATCCCGAACCCGAGCCCCATGACGCCGTACGTGAGCAGCAGCGAGAGGGCGCCGATCTGGTAGTAGCGGGGATCGGAGTCGCGCAAGCGCGCGGGCCAGGACGAGGATTGCGGTCGGATGTCCATCGTGCCCCTCCTTACGCCGCTGCCGCGTGAGTTCTTCCACGCGACGACGATCAGCGTTTTGAGGGGGGCTCGGAGTCCGCGCCTTTTCAGCTCAGCCAGATGGGGACGGCCGCCTCCTCCCATGTGGAGACGGCCGCGGATGGCTAAAGCACACGGCGTGCCGCGCAGCGACACGGTCGCGATCGCGGGGAGCGCGCGGCCTCAAGTGCTTGCCGGACAAAGGGCGAGGCGACGGTTCCCGCAGCCGCGTGCGGACCTGGTTTCGCCGCAACGTGTCACGGAGAACCGCGAAAAGTGTCACCCGTAACGGGGAGGGTTACAGCCGGGAGCCCATGAGAAGGCGGGGGACGGTCGCCCATCCCCCGCCACTCCGGTCAGCTGCTGGGATTCGCGGGACGACCCAGCAGGTCGCTGGCCTTGGAGGCCAGGTGCGGGGCCGTCCTAGCGGACAGCCACCTCCGCGATCCTATTGCGCGTATCAGTCAATGGACCACCTCCTTTCCGCGTTCGAGAAATCTATCGAGACCGGGGATCGCGAGTCAATAGTTTCGTTCCGAACGCGGGGGCGCCGGCGCGGAAGCCAGCGCAAAGCCCGCGCCTCTGGAGAGGTGCGGGCTTCGCGATACGACGGGCGAACGCGGGCGCAGATGCTACCGCCAGCGCGCCTTCACCTGGCCCCACGTCGAAGGCGCCACCGGCGTCTTACGGATGTCGGTCATGATGAGATCGTCCGTCAGGAACGGAACGCCGCCGAGATCGAAGCGGAAGTTGTAGACGCCTGGCCATCCCGTGGGCAGCGTGGCGTCGACGATCGGAGTCGACGTGAACTCGTGGCCGTCGATGAAGCAGCGGAACGTCGAGCCGACCGCGATCACCTTCATCTGGTGCCACGTGTTCTGGGGCAGCGAGCCCGCCGGCAGTTCGCTGGCGAACCAGGTGGCGAGTGTGGTTGGCATGCTGTTCACGAGCCTGCGGAAGTTGATCTGGAACAGGCCGGACTGAACCACGAACTGGTAGCACGAGGTGAACTGGTTGTTGGGATCGGCGCGCACCACGAGGCCGCGGCGCGTGTTGCCGTCGCCGGTGAAGACCCAGCCTTCCCAAATGTAGTCGGCGACGCCGCCGGGATCCGTGGCCGTGAGGATGACGCCGCCGCTGTCGGGGGCGATCGAGTTCGTCGCGCTCGCCACGGTGTGGTCACCAGACGGGTTGTTGTAGGCGGGATGCTCGGGCGCCAGCGTCAGCGGCTGCATGTTGTTCGATACGCCGAAGCCGTTCAGCCACGGCAGGTCGAGCGCGCCGCCGGTGACATGCTCCTCTTTGTCACCGAGGGCAGGCGAATTCGCGCGCACAGGAACGAACGAGTTGGCGGCGAAAATGGGTGTGGCAACCAGCAGAGCGGTCGCCAGCGCGCCGGAGAATAATCCGGCGGAGCGTGGAAGCAAGGCGGTCATCGGGGATACTCCTGGTCTAGGGTGATTTTTGATGACGCCGCCGCGAGCCGTGCTCGGGGGAATCGGGGGAAGGCGCGCGACCGCTCGAGAGCCATCGAACGCCGATGGCCTCGCGCGTCCGCTCGCTAGTGCAACAGCATGAACTTGGTTCCGGAGCCCGAATGCTCGCTCTCGAACCGGGCAAAATAGACACCACTCGGAACGGCGTGGCCGGCTTCGTCTCGACCGTTCCACACCGCGTTGCCGCCTGCGGCCGCGATCCGCGCCACGCGCCGTCCGCTGACCGAGTACACGAGGATCGCCCGTCCATTCTGCGCGCCGCGCGCTGGGTCGATCGAAAAGCGTATGGGTCCGCGCGCGGGATTTGGCGCCGCCGTGATCGAAGGCCCCGCGATCGCGGGCAGATCGCCGACCGCGACGACGCTCGCGGTCAGATGCCGCTCGAGAAACGCGATGCGCCGTACGAGATTGAGCGGCGGGCAGTTGCCCTGGACGCATTCACCGCCACGATCCCCCACTGCCGCGACGCCGGCCTGGTTGGTGGCGGAGGCCTGGAACGCGATCCGCACATTGCCGCGGTCGTTGAGTGTCGCGAGTGAGACGAAGCGCTCGTCGGTTTGCGGAGTCTGAGTCAGATTCTGGGGAGCGGACCATGATGCGCCATTTCGTCGAGTGCTGCAGGCGATATCGCCGTAGCCGGTCCCGGTCTGAATTCCCTCGAGACCCTTGACGATCGCAGTCGTATCGACCTGCGAGTCGGTGAATCGCAACCACACGACGTAGGTCTCGAATCCGTCGGGCGAGAAACCGACCTGCGGCCAGTCCACCGAGATCGTGTTGAAACCCGCGAGCGGTCCATCCAGATAATTGTCGATGTCGTCGAACGTGTCGGCCTCGCCGGGAGCCACCTGCTTCACGGTCGAGAGGCCGGTCGTCGAACTCCAATGGCGGATGCGACTGCGCCAGTCGAAATACTTGACCTCGGTTCCGATCTTGCGCGCCTGTAGTTCGCTCCACACCACGTGCGGCGTCGTGTCCTGATACGCGAGGTGGCAGTGGATGTACGGACGCCATTGCGTCGAAGTCGAATCGCTCTTGATGATCGCGGTGTCGCTGTAATTCGTGAGCGTGCGCAGGGTCACGGTGCCGGTCGCGAACGTGCCGTTCGAAGATTCGATCAGGAACACGTTCCCGCCGAAGTCGGTGACGGCCACGCCCGCGCGGCCGTTCGACGATGCGGCAAGCGTTGGGAACGCGCCATGTCCATCACGAAAAACGGTCGGCGCGACGATCTGGGTCCACGGCCCCATCTGCCACCCGGTCGGGCACACGAAGCGCGTTCCCTCGGCGGCCAGCCGGCTCGTGCGAAACTCGCTTGTCCCTTCGTAGAAGCCGTCGGGCGGCGAGATCGGGATCTCGCCGAGCATCAGCATCGAGCCGTTCGGGAGCACGGCTGCCTGCGGGAAGAGGTAGCTCGGACTCGCGATTGGCGGCAGATAACCCGTCCACGTGGCCCCGCCGACGGCGTCCTGCACGAAGAGATTTCCGCGCAGATCGCAACCGTCTTCGCGCGTGTGCTGCGAAACGACTGCGCGGCCGTTCGCCGTCAGTGCGATCGTTCCGAACCCGCCCGCGACTTCCGACGCACAACAGCTCTGACGCAGATCGGGATCTTCGACACGGCCCACGGAATGCCAGCCGGTGGCGTCACGGAATGCGTAGCCCATTCCGCGGAGTGGGTAGGGTATGGGCGCCGACGGATTCGGCGGGCACCCACCGGGGGCGTAGTTGCAGTGATCGTCCTGCCAGGTGACGTGGATGCGACCGTCGGGGCCGACGATGATGCGCTGCCCGAGCGAGCCCATGTCCTGGAGATCGTAGTACGTCGAGTCGATCTGGACCGCTCCCGCGGGAAGCGGAACCGGCACAGCCATCACGGACGAGGTGTTGAGCGAGGGTGTGGTTCGAGTGGTGGCCATGCCGGGGTCCGAAGAACCCTGTGAGGGTGCGCGGCCGCCCACATCGAGCGCCGCGCCGGGTGTTCCGGGCGGATCACCCCAGAGAGCCGGGGGGCCAGGACGTTCCGAGCGGCCAAGATGTGCCGCACCGTACGAACGGCGCGCGTCGTGCATCCCGGTAGAAACCTGGGTATCAGGCACGTGCGACGCTCCGCTCGTGACGGGCAGCACCTTTCGTGGGAAAGGATTCGGTCCGCTGCGCGCGGACGCGATCTGCGTCGTCGAAGCGATCGTCAACCCCGCGGCCAGGGCGGTTGCGATCCAATGGATCAAACGCGTCTTCAAACGACTCACTCCTTCGTAAATGGCAGCGACATGCTGAAGTCGCGGTAGAGCGAAAAGGCGTAAGTCCTGCCTGGCTCCGCAATGAAACTCATCGGCTCGCGGTAGGCGTTGTTCCACAAATTGTTCACGGCCAGCACGGCGCGCACGCCGCCGATCACGCAGTCGGCCTGCACCGACGTGGTCCAGAACGCGGGCGTGCGCAGCGATTCGCTGACCTTCGTGACTGCATCGACCCAGCGCGCACGCACGCCCACGCCGCCGTTGGGCAGCAGGCGGCGTGCCGGGGCCTGCACTTCGATCGAAGCGCGCGTCGCGCCCGCGTCGTCGAGCGGCTTGCCGGTCGCGCGGTCCTCGCTGCGCGGCAGCGAAGCGTTCATCCCGAGCTCCCAGCCCGCCGATCGCAGTTGCACGGTGGCCTCGACCCCCTCGATGCGCGCGTCGCGCACGTTGAAGTACTGGAAGCGCGGCACCAGATAGAGCTGGCCGATGTAGCGGAAGCTGACGAGATCGCGGACGTCCGATCGATAGGCCGAAATTCGCGCGGTTCGCAGCCACGGATATGCGCCGTCGGTGGCGCGCACGCCGAACTCGTAGGAGCGGCCGTGCTCGCTCTCGAGATCGGGATTGCCGAACAACCGCAGCCCGCCGTGCACGTTGCCGTCGAAGAAGCGCTCGTCGAGGTTCGGCGCGCGAAAACCGGTCGAGATGTGCGCGTAGGGCTCGACGGCTCCGATCGCGCGCGCGGCTCCGAAGTCGGCGGTCCAGCGCCGGTCCGTGACGCCGATCGCCGGAATCTGCTTGGTGTCGTTCGCCTCGGCCCGCGAAGCGAGCTCGTCGTAACGCACGCTCGATTCGAGCCGCACGCCATACTCGGTGCGGGTCGCGGACACGCCCGCACCGAAGCCGTCGCGCTTCGCGGGCGCCACGCTCTGCGTCACGCTCGTGCCGCTCGCGGTGACGTTGCCGTCGCGATCACGGGTCACGAAATCCTGGAGCAGGGGGCCGCTCGCCGTTTCGTGCCGGTATTCGCCGAACGCTCGAACCGCGAGCGGGCCGCCGAAGAACAGCGAGGGTTCCACGCTCGTCGCGCGCGTCGTGACGCGGTCGCGCGCATCGCGTGTGCGGGTCGAGATGAAACGACCGCGCACGAACGTGCTCTCGACCGAGGTCTCCGCGAAGTGATTGCGGAGCTGCTGGTGCACGCCGAGAACACGAAGATCCGGGAGGGCGCCGTTCCCCTTCACCGTGAGCTCGACCCGCTGGGCATCTCGCCCCTGTAACGGATATGAACCCGCGATTACAGCGCCCCCCGTGAAACCGGGAAGTCCGACGTCGCGCGCCGCATGATGCGAGTGCTCGACATCGAGTGATGCCACTCCGAAGCGCGCGCCACCGCGCAGCGCGTAGTTGTCTTCACGATTGCCGCTGTTGGGCACGATGCCGGCGGGCGTGCGCAGATGATCGAGTTGCCCCACGCCGCCCAGCATCTCGAACCCGAAGTTGCGCGAGAGGAATCGCAGTCTGGCGCTCTCGGCGTACGAGCCACCCGGCTCCGAGCCGCGCGCTCCGAGCACGACGGAGCTCTGGGGGATGTCCGAGAACAGGCTGCGATGGGTGATCACATTCACGACGCCCGCGAGCGCGTTGGTGCCGAACTGCGCACTCGCCGCACCCGGCATCACTTCGACCGCCGAGACGCGGTCGAGCGAGACCAGCGAAAGCTGTGTGCCGTGCCCGCGCAGCGAGTTCATGCGCACGCCGTCGACCAGGAACAGCACGCGATCACCATAGAGTCCGCGCAGTGAGAGGCGCGTGGACCACGGACCCGTCTTCACGAGATCGACGCCCGGCACGGTGGCGAGCGCATCACCCACGGTGTTCGGCAGGAAGCGCGTCGCGGCGGCGCGCTCGACGCGCACGCTGGTCGCGGTTTCGCGGGTGGTCGTCGCGGTGCGGCGGGCAGGAACCTGGACCGGAGGCAGCACGGTGATGGTGTCGCGCACGCTGCGCGGAACGCTGCGCAGCTGAAGGGCGGAGGAATCTGGGTCCGACGTCGCTGGATGCGAGGTGGTGCTGCTGGAGTCAATCGCGACGCCGGACGCCATTACGGGTTTCAGACCGATGCCCCATGTCCACGCGATCACAAAGAGCGCAAGGAGCGGTTGCGAGTGGGAAGGGAGGAACCCCCGTGAAAACGTGGCGGATTTCCAGAACATGAAAGCCGTCTCCAGAACCACCTGCGTCGACAGAGGAACATCGTTCGACAAGCAAGATAGTGCCGCGACCGCAGTCATATCTATTCGGTTGTATGCTGAGAAGCGCGTCCGTAGTGCTACGGAACCGGCGCGGTGCAGAAAGTGGATAACCGGTGGAGAACCGGTTCAGCGGGGCGCAACAAATGGAATCTGGCGCGCCGACTCCCGGGTGAAACACAACAGGCAGCGCAGTAGATCCAAATGCATCGCGCGATCGGGCGCGCCCGCGCTGTAAAGCCCCGCGAGCATCTCTCGCCACCGCCGCAACTCGCGCCGAGCGCCGCCGCGAGTCTGCACCGCGCTCGTGAGGTCGGACAATTGCAACACGCGTTCATAGCAGCGCCGGCGTGCCGCTGTGTCATCCGGGGAAACGCCGAGGAGGCGCGAGCCGCGGTGCAACTCGTTTGCGATCATCAACACCTGCTGAGCGAAATCGAATTGCGCCCAGCGCTCGAGCGTGATCGAAGCATGTTGCCGGGCCACGTCAGAGCGCCTCGCCGTGGCCGATGAGTTCGAACGTCACCTCGCGAATTCTCTCTCGAATCGCGGGATCCTCGACCGTCATGGCCGGGTTGCCTTGCGACGGACGGATGTTGATGAGCGAGGTGTACTCGATGCAATCGTCGCGGCCACGCCCGGGCAGATAGTTCGCGCCCCACAGGTCCGACTGACGGCTTCCATCCGCGATCAGCACCGCCTCGAGATCGGCGTGCATGTCTGCACCGATCGCAACGATCCCTCGTTCGATGTCGGCGACGTACTTCACCATGTCATCGAAGAAATACGTCACCCTTTCCGCCAGTGCTTCGGGCGCGATGCGCGTGGACAGAATCAAGGGATCCGGCGCGCCGCCCGTCATCGATCTTCCTCGATCAACCCTTCGCGGATCGCAAGCTGCGTGAGAAGCGCCACCGACTTGAGCGCCAGTTTGCGCATGAGATTCGCCCGGTGCGTCTCGACGGTGCGGCCGCTGATGTCGAGTTTGCTCGCGATTTCCTTGGTCGACAATCCGCGCGCCACCAGCTTCAGCACCTCGAGTTCGCGCTCGGTCAGCAAATCTGCGGGGCGCCGCTGCGGCGTGCCGCTGCGCACCAGATCCGACAGCGCGCGCTGCACCGGCTCACTGTAGTAGGCACGATTCGCCATCACCGCCTCGATGCCCGCCACCAGATCGTCCGCCGCCGAGTCCTTGAGCAGGTAACCCTCGGCGCCGTCGCGAATCGCGCGCACCGCGTGTTCGCTGTCGGCGTGCATGGTGAGCACCAGCACCTTCACCTCGGGGTGCTCGGCTTCGATGTGGCGCAGCGTCTCGAGCCCGTCCATGCCCGGCATCGTGAGGTCGAGCACGATCACGTCGACTCCGCCCTCTGCGATCCGCGCGAGTGCATCGTTGCCGTTGGCGACCTCGCCGACGACTTCGATCGTGTCGCTCGACTCGAGGATCTTGCGCAGCCCGGCCCGCACCAGCGTGTGGTCGTCGGCCAGCAGCACCCGCGTGCGTTCGCTCATGCCGCCGCCGGGATGCACGCGACGATGCGGAACCCGCCGCGATCGTGGCTGCCGGTTTCGAGCGTGCCGCCGAGTGCTGAGACGCGCTCGCGCATGCCGAGCAATCCCAAATTCGGCGCCACGCCGTCCTTAGCACCACGGCCGTCGTCGGTGATCTCGAGCCGCACGCCGCCGCGATCGCCTTCGAGGCACACGCGCACCCGGCTCGCTTCGGCGTGGCGCGCGACGTTGGTCAGCGCCTCCTGCACGATGCGATAGATCGCAACCTGCTGCTCGGGCGTAACGTCACGGAGCTCGTGCGGAGCGTCGAGTTCGGTGGGGATCCGGGTTCGCATGGCGAAATCCTCCACCAAAGCACGTACCGCGGGCAAGAGGCCGAGATCATCGAGCACGGTTGGGCGCAGCAGATTGCTGAGATCGCGCACCTGCGCGATCGCCTTGCCGACCAGCTCGCTCGAGGCGCGCTGCCCCGAGAGATCGAGGTCGATCTTCACCGCGGTCAAGATCTGGCCCGCCTCGTCGTGCAGCTCGCGCGCGATGCGCCGGCGTTCGTCCTCCTGCGCGGTGAGCAGCAGCCGAGTGAGCTGTTCGAGCTGGCCGCGGCGTTCCTCGAGCGAGCGCCGGTCGTGGTCGAGCACCAGGAACAACGCGCCGATCGCGGTCGCGACGATGAACACCACGTCCGCATACACGCCGAACAGCACGCCGGTCCCGAGTGGGCGCAGCAGCGGATAATCGAGGTGGTGAATGCCCCACAGCGTGAAGTTCAAGGCGAGCAGCGTGGCGCCGCCCGAGCGCTCGCGCGCACGCGATTTCCAGAACACCGATCCCGTCCACAGCGTGACCGCCGACAGCAGCACCACCGAGAAGATCCCGGCGATCATCACGTTGTGGACGAGATACACGAGCACGTAAGAACTCACGACCACGATCACGCCGAGCCACGCGAACCGCGACGCGGGCCAGCGCGCGTCGCGCGAGAACTGCAGCGCGCC
Source organism: Candidatus Eiseniibacteriota bacterium (assembly GCA_031364845.1). GTDB lineage: Bacteria > Eisenbacteria > RBG-16-71-46 > RBG-16-71-46 > RBG-16-71-46 > JANLWX01. Next base: position 12,267 of record JANLWX010000123.1, on the reverse strand, counting down.
GTACAACAGCAGAATCGCGTTGACGCCGGTCCCCACCTGGTGCAGGAACAGCCACACTTCGTTACGGGTGACGATGAACGCCGAAATGAACGCGAGCCGTGCGGCGTAGGCAGCCCACGCCATCGACCACGTGGCGTCGTAAGCGCGCCGCCGGCTACGCCACAGCGCGTAGTAGACGAGCGCGAGCAGCGCCGTGACCAGCGCCTGGAACGCGAGTGCCGAGAGTTCGACCGTCGTGCGATTCACGCGGGAACTGTACTACTTGTCGGCGGCGTGCGCGTCTTCTTCGACCGGGCTCAGATCCACGTTTGCGGGTCCGTTGATGACCTTCCCCTTCGCATCGAAGCGCGAACCGTGCGCCGGGCAATCCCAGGTCTTCTCATCGGTGTTCCAGGTCACGATCGCTCCCAGGTGCGGGCACACGGCCGAGCACTCGTGGTACGCGCCTTTCGCATCGCGATAGACCGCGACTTTCTTCAATCCGTGGCGCATCACCGCCCCGCACTCGCGCGGGATGTCCGCGCGATCCGAGACGTCGCCGCCCGTCACCCAGCGAGAATACTGGGCGGCCATGTTGAGATTCTCCTTGGCGTAGTCGAGGGCCGCGCGCAGCGACTTGCGGCTCGGGTCGTAGAGTTTGGCCCACCGGTTCTCGCGTCCGAGGATCAGATCGCGCAGCAGCAGGCCGGCGATCGCCCCGTGCGTCATCCCATTGCCGGAGTCGCCCGTCACCACCCAGATGTTCTCGTCGCCGGGATTGAGCCCGATGTACGCCACCGCATCGACCGGTTCCATGACCTGCCCCGACCAGCGCGTCTCGATCTCGCCCATCATCGGGAAGCGTTCGCGCGCCCACTGGTCGAGGCGGCCGTAGCGAATCTCCGCATCGTCCTCCTGGCCGGTCTTGTGATCTTCGCCGCCCACGATCAGCACGTCGTCGCTGTCGTCGTCGCGCTGCGACACACGCGCATAGTGATAAGGATGCGCGGTGTCCCACAACAACGCGGCACTCAACGATCCGCGCGGCACCGGTGCTGCGATCACGTAGCTGCGGTACGCATGTTGTTTGGTGTGCAGCGTGAACATGTCGTTGATCGGGGTGTTGGTCGCCACCACCACGTGCTCCGCCGTGACCTTGGGTCCGTTCACGGTTTCGACGCGGGAGGGTGCGCCGTCCTTGCCCGGCTCGATGGTGGTGACATGCGTGCCGGTGAAGATGCGTCCTTTGTGCCGCGTGATCGCGACCGCGAGCCCTTCGAGATAGCGCAACGGATGGAACTGCGCCTGCTCCGGAAAAACGAGCGCGCGACCGGTGTCGAACGAAGCGATCGGCGCACGGTTCACCCACGCGACATCGCGCAGTCCGGCCGCGTGACACGCTTCGAGTTCGCGCTCGAGCTCGTCGAGCGGATCGCCCGGAGGAACGAACAGATATCCGTCGACGCGTTCGAACCGGCAATCGATCTTCTCGTCGCGCACTGAGTTCGCGATCGCGTCGATCGCGGCCGTGTGACTCTCGGCCACGATGCGCGCGCCGTCATCGCCGTGCAGGTGCGCGACGCGCGCGTAGCGATCGTCGAACGCGTTCGAGAGATGCGCCGTCGTGCGCGAAGTCTCACCGCTGCCGATCGCGCCGTCTTCGAGCACGACGACGGATTGTCCCTTGCGCGCGAGCTGGTATGCGACCGACAGGCCGGCGATCCCGGCTCCGATCACGCAAACGTTCACGTCGAAATCACGATCGATCGGCCTGCGTCGTCGCAGGCGCTCGTCTTCCATCCACACGGAATGGGTACTGCCGGATCCGGTATCCATCGGGTCCTCGCTCGCGGCACGGGTGAAGGTTTGAACCAAGATGTTCGCGAGAACTCTCTGCAATGCGCGTGCCACACGAATTCGGCGGAATCGCCCGAAAATCGCGACGATCCGGGGCCGATGAGCCCCGGATCGCCGTGTAAACGGTTTCGTCGATGTAAGACCTGGGCTTCGAGGATAGGGAAATGCGTTGCCATGCGCGCCTCGCCGCACGGCTTTCGACTGCCGCGAATTGCCGAACGGGCGGGGGAGAACAGGAACTGGCCGCGGGAGCTACTTCAGAAGCGCGGCGATCGACCGATCCAGTTCCTCTTCCGTGAGACGCGTGGGTGTGTAGCGCCGCACGATGCCCGCGCGGTCGATGAACACCAGGGTCGGCGTGCTCGACCCGCCGTAGCGCACCATCGATTCGTTGCTCAGAACGATCGGCTGGGGACCCATGTCGCGATAGACATCCTTCCACACGCTGTCGACGCGCGCTTTCTCCGCGATCCGGGCTTGGGGCTGGTCCTCGTAGTACTGCGTCAGCGCCACGACTTTCAGTCCCGCTGCCGCATGACGGGCGCTCACCTTGGCGAGCGAAGTCGATTGCGCCTTGCAGTCCCCGCACGACTCCGACCAGATGTAGAGCAGCACCGGACTGCCGCGCAGCGATGCGAGGGTGGGCGGTGCGGTGCCGACCCAGTCCTCGACCACCAGCTCCGGCGCCGGGGTGCCTTCGAGCGTGAGCAGAGCGAGGCGCTTGTTGAGGCGCGCGCGCAGCGATGCCGGCTTTGGCCAGCGCGTCAGTTCGGCGCTCACGAATTCTGCGGCCTGCTTCGCGCCGACTTTGCGCTCGATGAGTTGTGCCTCGACCTCGATCGCGGAGCCGAGCGCATATTCCAGATCATGGTCCTTGGCGAGCTCGGCGCCCGCCGCGATCCGCTCCTTCACGTGTTCCCGCACTTCGGCCCCGTAGCGCGCGGCCTTCGCGGGATCGCCCAGCAGCAGTGCTCCCCGCGCGAGCCACGAAAGTCCGATGATCGCCGGGCCATCCTCGCCGTTCTTCGCGCGATGCACTTCGAGAAGCGACTCCGCGCTGAGGAGGTCGCCGGCGGAGATCTTGTTGCGGATGCTGCTGACCGGCGAGGGGCGTGGCGTTGCGGGCGCGACTGCCGGCACCGGGGAAACCGGCGCCGGACCGGGCGCCGTCGATTGGGCGAGCACCGTGGGTGCGATGAGCAGCGCCGCGAGCAGCCAGGGCAGAGGACGCGACGGTGCGATCGGGTTCATGCAGGTCTCCGATGGGGGCAGGATTCAGTGCGGGACGAGTTCCGTGCTTCTCATACGCGCCACGATCAGGAGCGGTTCCCTGCGCGCGCAGGTGGGCTCATCGCGCCGCGAGATCCTCGCGTCGCAGCGCATCGGCCCACGTGCTCTTGCCGTCGATGAGGAGATAGGCGGCGGCAACGCGGCGGGCTTCGTCTTCGCGGCCGACTTCGCGCAACAACATCGCGCGATTCCACAGCGCATGCGGCCGGGCGGGATCGCGGGCGGGCACCGCGGCGAACTGGGCGATGGCGGCGAGCAACAGTGCCCGCGGACGCAGGGCTCCGCGCTCGAAGCGCGCGCGCAGCGCGAGCGTGACCCCGAGCCCGAGCCGCGCCTCACCGTAATGCGCATTGCGGTCGATCGCGGCGCGGTAGCCGCGTTCGGCGCCGCGGTAGTCCGATTGCACGAGCGCGAGCGCCGCTGCGGCCGACGAGACCCGCGCGTCCCACGCCCGGCGCTTCTGCGTGCTCGCCACGTATTCGCCCGCGCGCTGAGCGCGCTGCCGGTCGAGCGTGCTGAAGGCTCCCGACGTGCCACCTTCGCCGAGCAACGCGCTGGTCCAGCGCAGGCTGCCCTCCACGGGAAGGGTACGATTGCGCATCAAGTCCTGCGCGGCGCGCAAGTCCGCATCATCCGGCAGCCCGGTCAGCAGCTGCGGGCGGGCGATCTGCGACATCAGCGCCACGACCGCGAGGCCGCCGATGAGACCGAGGAACCCGACCACGCGCAGGGCAGGCCACGCGAAGCGCCGCGAAAGCGCGGCACTCGGGGCAACTGGCGGCAGGACTAAGGGAGAATGGCTCATCGTGCCCGCGATGATAGGGGCCGCGGGGAGGCTGCGCCACCGTGCGTTTCGAAGGGGTGCGGTGCGGGGATGCCGGGAATCCGGGGCGCTACGGAGCGAATTCAGCAGATAAGACCCGGCCCGCGAGGCCGGTCCCGGCGAACTTCAGGCCGAGCGGCGCAGGGGGGTGGGCGGCTCCAGCCGATGGACATCGGCTTGGTCGGTCGTCAGGGCCGCCGCGCGCATGTAGATCGCGATCGTCATCGCCGCCAGCGCCCCGCACCAGACGTAGTAGCCGGCGTCCCAGGTTCGCGGACGGTAGTGAAGGCACGCGACCACCGAGCCGATCGTCGCGAGCAGCAGCAGGTGCGCGACCACGCGGCCACCCGAACGCGCGCCGGCGAAGGCGAACGGTGAGACCAGCGCCAGCAGATTGCTCACGCTCACGAGCAGAAACAGCGTGTAGTCGGCAGCGCCCTGCGGGCCACGCAAAACGATCTCGAAGGCGAACGCGGCCCACAGGAAACCCAGCCAGTCCTGATTCGCCGGCATGAACAACGACACCACGAACGCGACGGCGCCGGCAGCGAACAGTCCGAGGGCTGCGGGTTTCATGGAATCGTTTTCGGTCGCCGCGACCGTCGGCTTGAGCACATTGGTCCCACGCCGCGATCCGGCGCCTTGAGTGCGGCGGTTCGGAACGATACTGTGCGGTAGCATCGTGACGACCCGCAGGGATGCCGCGTCGGGACGCCTTCCGCCATCCCCGTATCGTGCCTGCGAGCGCCATCCATCACTCGATCGAGGTTTCGAACGTGGCCAATGTGAAGTTCCTCCAGTTCTCCGATCTTCACTTGGGAGCACGCTTCGCATGGCTGCCGCGCGAGCGCCGCGCCGAGCGCCGCCGCGAACAGCAGCGCGCGCTCGAGCGCTCGGTCGCTCTGGCGATCGAACGTGGCGCGCACGCGATCCTGCTGCCGGGGGACCTGTTCGACGACGTCGATGTGGATGCCGAAAGTCTCGCGGTCGCGATCGCGGCGTTCCGCATGACGGGTTGCCCGCCGGTGTTCATCGCGCCCGGCAATCACGATCCGTGGTCGGAGACGAGCCCGACGTGGAGCGCGCGCGCACTCGTCGCGCGCGGCCTGCGCTGGCCCGAGCACGTTCACATCTTCGGCACGCCGGGATGGACCTCCAAGCGTCTCGGCGAGATGCCGGTGCGCATCTGGGGCCGCTGCTTCACGCCGGGCATGGCGTCCACCGAGCGGCCACTCGGCTCCGAAGTCCGCGCCACGCTCGGCACGCTGCCGGTGACCGAGCTGCACATCGGCGTGTTCCACGGCTCGCTCGAAGGCCACACGCCGCCGGGCCAGAAGCTGGTCGCGCCGTTCTCGCTCGACGAGGCGCAGCATTCGCCGTTCGCGTGGATGGCCGTCGGGCACTACCACCGCGCGCTGTCGAACGCCCACTTCGCCTACGCCGGCTCGACGCTGGCACTCGATGCGACCGAGACCGGCGGACACGGAGCCCTCGAAGTCCGCATCGAGCACGGTTCGGGTCCGGTGTCGGCCGCGATCGATGCGATCGGAGTCGACACGCGCCGCGCGCATACGCTCGAAGTCGACGTCACCGGCGCCGCGAGCGCCGATCAGATCGATCGCCGCGCCCTCGCGGCTCTCGATCAGGCCGGCGTTGCCGACCGTGACTTCGCGAAACTGCGGCTGACCGGCCGTCTGACGAGCGGCGTGCGCTGGTCCGCGCCGGGCGAGGCGCTGGTGGGGCGCGCGTGGAATCTGCGCGCCGACACGTCCGCGATGCGTCCGGAGTGGAACCTCGACGAACTGCGCCACGCGAGCGACGAGACGACCGAAGGCCGTTTCGCGCGGGTGCTGCTCGAACGGATCGATCACGAAACCGATCCCGAGGCGCGTGCCACACTCGAACGCGCGCTCTACTACGGCCTCGACGCCTTCCGTCTGCGCGAAGTCGCGCCGATGTGGGAGGAGATCGGCGCATGAAACTCCTCCGGCTCAACATCAACGGCTTCGGCTCGCTGCGTGGCGAGCATCGCTTCGATCCGGACAAGCTCTCGCTGGTCGTCGACGACAACGAACGCGGCAAGTCCACGCTGCTCGCGGCCATCGTCGCGGCACTCTACGGATTGTCCGACGACCGGCGCACGCATCGCCCGCTGACGCCGCTCGAACGCTGGCGTCCGTGGGAGGGCGGAGCGTTCGGCGTCGAACTCGAACTCGAATGCGGCGGTGAGCACTACACCATCACGCGCGATTTCGAGCGCGGCACGGTCGCGGTCTGGAACGGACGCGGCCAGGAACTCACCGACAAGTTCCTCGAAGGACGCGACGAACATCCGGTCGGCAAGCATCTGCTGGGGCTCGACGTCGACGAGTTCGAAAAGTGCGCGTTCCTGCGGCAGGAGGAACTCGATCAGGTCGTGCCGGCCGACGAGAAGGACCGCCGCGCGAATTCGCTGCAGGCTCGGCTCGAGCGCGCCGCCGACACGCGCGCGGGCAATTCGAGCGCGAACGAGGCGCTGCGGGTGCTGGAGGAGGCTTCGGCGAAGTACACCGAGCCGCTGCTCGACACGACGATCAAGGTCGAGAACGCGATCGTGCGGCTCGACAACCAGGCCGGCCTGCTCGACACCGAGATCCACGCGCTCGAGCACGACTACGAGTCGATCCGCCCGCACATCGAACGGCTCGCCGCCGTCGAAGAGGACGAGCGCTCCGAACTCGACCGTGACCGCCGCATCAACGCGGCGCGTCGCGCGGCGATCGAAGCGCAGGCGCGCGCGCGGCTCGAACGCCACCACACGAGCAGCGCCGAGCGTGTGATGCTGGATCAGGAAGCGATCGCGACCGCGCCCTTTGCGTCGGTGCCGCACGACTCGGGGGCGGCCTACTCCGATGCCGTCGCGCGCATCGAGGAACACGCGCGCCAGCGCGCCGACCTCGAGGGGCAGGTGGCGCAGCACGAAGCAGCGCTCTCGGCCCTCGCGGCCGAACTCCAGGCGCTCGCACCGTTCGAAGGCACCGAGGAGGATGCGACCCGGCTGCTGAAGGGCGCCGCCGAGCTGCGGCACATCGAGGGCGAACGGGCCGCGCGCCGCGCGGGATTCGAGCGAGAAAGAGGCCGGCTCGCCGCTGACGGATTCGACGACGAGGCGATCGCGCGGCTCGACAAGCGCTTCGGCGGACTCGACACCCACTGGCGCAGCGTGCTCGAAGAGCAGCCGTCGGTGGCGCTCGAACTCCAGACCGAGACCGCCGAATCACGCATGCGCCTGCAGGATGCCGAAGACGAACTGACCGCGGTCGCCCGCGCGCGCAAGGTATACGCGATTCCGGCCTGGATCGCGCTGGGGCTGGGCGCTGCCGCGGCCGGCGTTGCGGCCTGGCAATGGTTCTCGAGCGCGCTCGTGATTTCGTGGGTGACGCTCGCCGCGGTGGCGGCGGGGCTGATCGCGCTCGGCCTCATCCTGCTCGTGGTCGCGAGCCGCACACGCGCGGCTGAACGCAGCGGGGCGCGGACCCGGCGCGCGGACTTGCGCGAACGGCTCGATGCGCTCGAGGTGCGCCGCGAAAGCAATCAGCGCCAGATCGATTCGCTGGCGCGCGCGCTCGAATGCGCGGATGCAGGTGCCCTGCTCAACGAATGGAACGAGGCGTCTCGGCTCGAGTACGCGCGCGGGCCTGTGCAGCGGCTGGCGGCCGAACTCTCCGAACTCGACGCGCTCTACGCCGCGGCGAGCGAGCGCGCCGGCAGTCCGCCGGACGTCGAGTTTCTCGACCACGCTGCGCAATCGATCCGCACCCGCACGCTCTCGCTCGAACGCCACGCGAGCCACACCACACAGGTCGAGTCCGCGCGCGCCCGCCTCGCCGAAGTGCGCAAGCGGCTCGCGGAGCTCGAAGGCCGCGCGCGCCGCATCCTCGAAACCGCGGGCCTCGTGCATCACGATCAACCGTGGGCCGAGCTGGCCCCCGAGGTCACGCGCCGCGCGAACGCCGCGCGCCGGCACCGGTCGCTGGTCGACGAGATCCTGCCGCGCGTGAAGCAGGGCATCCTCGACGACGACACGCTCCAGCAGAACGAGCAGACCGTCGCGATGTTCGAAGCGGACTCGGCGATCGAGCGCGCCACCGGCATGATCCCGGCCGAACCGCTTCAGGGGCCACCGCAGAGTCTCGCCGAGCTGGTGCGCGAGAGCGAGATGGTGCGCTCACGGTTGGATGCGCTGCATCACGAGCGCGGCGAACTCCGGATGCGCGTCGAGGAAGTGCAGCAGCGCTATCACCGCGAGCTTCCGGAAAAGGTCACCGAGCTCGAGCAGGTGATGCGCGCCGCGGAACGGGCGCGCCGCTTCAAGGCCGCGATCGATCTCGCTCGCGACACGATTCAGCAGGTGGCGCTCGAAACGCATCGGCGGTGGGCGGACTTCCTGAACGTGCGGGTCGCGAAGCTGCTCGGCTCGGTCGGCACCGGCGTCGAGCAGGTGCGCTTCGGCGAGGATCTCGACTTCGCGGTGAAGCCGAGCCGCGGCCAGCAGGTGTCGCGTGGCAAGGCGGTGCGGCAGCTCTCGAGCGGTGCGCGCGACCAGCTCCACCTCGCGGTGCGGCTCGCGATCAGCGAATACCTCTCGCGCGAGGAACCGTTGCCGCTCCTGATCGACGACTGCTTCGCGACCAGCGACGATGTGCGTGCCCGCGCGGCGATGAGAGTGCTGATCGAGCAGTTTTCGGAGCATCATCAGGTGATCCTGGTGACGTGCCATCGCATGCGCGCGGAAGCACTCGCCGCCGCCGACGGCGATCTCTACCACCGTCGCGTGCACTGGATCGACACGCGCGCTCTGCGCGCCGGCGCTTCGGTGGAACAGGGCCGGGGCTGATCGATGCCGACTCCTCACATGCTCGCCGAGAAGGGCGACTTCGCGGACGCCGTGCTGATGCCGGGCGATCCGCTGCGCGCCGAGCACATCGCGATGAAGTTCCTCACCGATCCGCGGCGCGTCACCGAAGTCCGCAACATGTACGGCTACACCGGCCACTACCGCGGGCAGCGTGTCTCCGTGATGGCGCACGGGATGGGCATTCCGTCGTGCTCGATCTACGCCACCGAGTTGATCCGCGAGTACGGCGTGAAGAAGCTGATCCGTGTCGGAAGCTGCGGCGCGCTCGGCGCCGATCTAAAACTCGGTGATGTGATCCTCGCGATCGGCGCGTCGACCGACTCCAAGGTCAACCGCACGCGCTTCATGGATCACGACTTCGCCGCCGTCGCCGACTTCGGCATGCTCGAATCCGCGGTCGCGGCCGCACGCGCGAGCGGAGTCCCTTTGCGGGTCGGCAACGTGTTCTCGTCCGACTTGTTCTACTCCGCGCAGCCGCAGATGTTCGACGTGATGGAAGCGATGGGCGTGCTTGCGGTCGAGATGGAGATCGCCGGGCTCTACGGACTCGCCGCCGAGTTCTCGGCGCGCGCGCTCGGAATTCTCACGGTTTCCGATCATATCCGGCGCAAGGAGCACATGTCGCCCGAACAGCGCACGAGCAGTTTCGACGCCATGATCCACATCGCCCTCGAAACGGCGATCGCCGGAAACTGATCCGGCGTCAATCACACACGATCACAAGGGAGCGCCGCACCATGAAGAACTATCTCGCCGAGTTCATCGGTACCTTCTTTCTCGTGTTGACGATCGGCCTCGCCGTGCTGAGTGGCAGCCCGTTCGCCCCGCTCGCGATCGGCAGCGCGCTGATGGTGATGGTCTACATGGGCGGGCACGTGTCGGGGGCGAACTACAACCCCGCCATCTCGCTCGCGCTCGCGATCCGCGGCGTGCTGAACTGGTCCGAGCTCATTCCGTACTGGATCTCCCAAATCCTCGGAGCCCTCGCGGCGGCGTTCGCGGTGAAGTTCATCCTCGGCCAGACCTTCGCGCCCGCGCCGGCCGCCAGCGCCACCATGGCGCAGGCGCTGCTCGTGGAGTTCCTCTACACGTTCGCGCTCGCGCTGGTCGTGCTCGCGTCCGCGACAGCGAAGAAGGTCCAGGGGAATTCGTTCTACGGGCTCGCGATCGGTTTCACCATCACGACCGCGGCATTCGCCGGCGGACCGATTTCGGGCGGCGCGTTCAACCCCGCCGTCGGCATCGGACCGACGATCGTTCACGCGCTGTCCGGAGCCGGCGGCTACGGACACCTGTGGCTCTACCTCGCGGGTCCGTTCGCGGGCGCGGCGGTGGCGGCGATGGTGTTCAACGTGCTCGAGGCTGACTAGCCCCTACAGCGAGCGCGCGGCGAATGTGTCGCCGCGCGACACATCGCCGGTCTCGTAGCCGAGCCGGAACCAGCGCGCGCGCTGGGCCGACGTGCCGTGCGTGAACGAGTCCGGCACCACGTGGCCCTGCGACTGCTGCTGCAGCTTGTCATCGCCGATCGCGGTCGCCGCGTTCAGGGCCTCCTCGATGTCGCCGGCCTCGAGATTCTGCTTCATACGCTGGGTGTGGTGCGCCCACACGCCGGCGTAGAAGTCGGCCTGCAGCTCGAGCCGCACGGAGAGCTGATTGAACTCCGCTTCGCTCAGCCGGGCCCGCATCGCCTGAACCTGCTCGCTCACGCCGAGCAGATTTTGCACGTGATGCCCGACTTCGTGGGCCAGAACGTACGCTTGTGCAAAATCTCCGGGCGCGCCGAGGCGCTGGCGGAGCAGGTCGTAGAACGACAGATCGACGTAGATCTTCTGGTCGCCGGGGCAATAGAACGGACCGACTGCGGAACTCGCCGAGCCGCAAGCGGACTCGACCTGCTGCGTGAACAGCACGAGTCCCGGATCCTGGTACTGCTGTCCCTTCGCGCGGAACTGCTCGCGCCACACGTCCTCGGTTTCCGCGAGCACCACCGTGATGAACTGCTTCATCTCTTCCTGCGCCGGATCGACCTGCATCTGCTGATCCGGAGTCGACACCTGCAACTGGTTGAGGATCTGGCGGGGATCGGCGCCCATCAGCACCGCGATCAACAGCACGATGATCGTGCCGCCGCCACCCAATGCGAGCCGGCCCGGCATCGCACCGCGGCGGTCTTCGACGTTGTCGCTGCGGCGTCCATCTTTCCAGCGCATGGGCAACTCCTCGAGTGACGTGGGCGTGGGCGGCCAGGCACCCGGAGCCTAACCGCCCACGTCGCGATCGTGAAATCACGCAGCGACCCGCAATACGGCCGCCACTTTCGCGTGATCAGTGGCCGCCGGCCGCCGGTGTGCCCTTCGAATCGATGTCGAACGTGATCATGAAGCCGTTGGTTCCCTTGAACTCGAACGCATTCGGACCCAGACGATAGGCCTCGACTTCGTTTGGCATCAGCACGAAGCCGTCGTGGCGCTTCGCACCCCAGTACTTGAGGTTGTGGATCACGACCGGCACCGGCAGGTCGCGCGACACGCTGCCGCCGTTCAGCACCACTTCGCCGGCTTTGCCACCGTCGAGGCGCGCGACCGCGCGATCTCCGGTGTGGCTCCACTCGATCGGCAGATCGTCGGCGATCGCGAGCGGGGTTTCCCACTTCACCGGATACAGAGCCCCGAGGATCGTGGCGATGCCTTCGCGCTGTTCCTTGCTCACGGCGGGATCGAACGTGACGGTGACCCACTTCATCGTGCCGTCCGAGAAATCGTCTCCCAGATCCATCGCGGCCCAAAACTTGGCGCCATCCAATTTCGTCTTGCCGTAGCTGCCTTTGTTGACCTTGAACACGTTGTTCGCGCGGCAGAAGTGTTCGCTGTCCCCTCCGTGGCCCGCGTGATCACCCGCGGCCGCATGCGCGGCGGGCTTGGTCGCAAAGTAGCACTGGCAGAACATGGGGCACGAGCACGCCTCGATGATCGTGGCGTTCATGTTCCATGCAGGCGACTTGGCCTTTTCGGTGGGTGTGTCCGCGGCGGCCTGCGACACCGTAAGCAACGACAGCGCGACGGCTACGATGAGCGGTCTCATGGGGGTCCTCCTTCATGTGAGACGACGAGGTGTCCGGGAGTCGCTGTCCCGAACCGTCGTGGAGCCTAGTACCACGGTGGCCGCCTTGCACCGACTTTTCGCATGCCACGGCGGAGTTCCCGAAAGGCCCGCGTTTCACTGGCAAAGCGCCACAAATACCGAGGGCGCGATGGCCTCTACGGCCCTCGCGCCCTCGGTGGTACGCCCAGCATGGGCGCTGACTTGGAGGTGTAAGTCCTCCGAGGACTTGGTCACAGGGACTCAAGGGAACCGCAAGGGCGCAACCGTGAGGGAGCGTCTGAAGGAAGCGGGGAACGAACCGACGGGCTGACGAACA
>JANLWX010000064.1:0-44822 GCA_031364845.1 Candidatus Eiseniibacteriota bacterium | reverse complement strand
CCTCCAGTAATACCTCTCGCATCTTCATCGCTCGCTCCTTGGCGGTGGGTGAATAGGCCTGCATCAGCTCCTCCTGGGTGGGAGAAGCCGCCGGTCTATCACCCCCGCCGCTGAGCGGTCACATCATGTGCTCTCTACACGGGCGGACTTCGCGCTTGTTTCGCCGCGAAAGTCAGAGTAGCGTTCATGGGTCATCGCATGGCACCTTGCCTGCCCCGTTATCCCCCGACCGGGCCCATCGAATGGAACGTTTCGCAGGACGATTTCACCTCACACGCCTGCTCGGTGAGGGTGGCATGGGCGAGGTGTTCCTGGCCCATGAGCCCGCCACCGGCTCCGAATGGGCGCTCAAGCGCCTGCGCGGGGTCGCGCCCGACGGCCTGACGAAACTGCGGCGCGAGTTCGAAGCCCTGGTGCAGGTACGCCATCCGGCGGTCGTGAGGGTGGTCGAACTGGGCACGACCTCCGACGAAGTGCCGTTCCTGCTCCTCGACTACGTGCCGGGCCTGCCGGTCGATCAGGTGCTCGTGCCGGGTGACTGGGATGCGTTGTGCTTCATGTGCGCCCGCGTGTGCGAAGGTCTCGAGGCGCTGCACGCGAACCATGTCGTGCACGGCGATCTGAAGCCTTCGAACATTCTGGTGATCCCCAACGCCACGGGCGATCAGTACTGTCTCGTGGACTTTGGACTCGCCGCACTGCGGGGACGTCCCGAGGACGGCTCGCGCGGAACCTGGGGCTTCGCGGCACCCGAGGTGATCGAGGGCGCGATTCCGTCTCCCGCGGCGGATCTGTTCGGACTCGGAGCGACGCTCTACACGCTGGGTACCGGCGTGCCGCTCGATCGCACGTCCCGGCCGGGTGCCGAAGCGCTCGAGCGCCTCGGCGCCCCGCCACGGGTGGTGGAGATCATCCTCCGCCTGCTGGCGCCCCTTCCCGGAGATCGTTTCGCTACGGCCGAACAGGTGCGCCACGAAGTGGAACGCGCCTGCCCGGCCGCGCGCATCTCGCTCGCGAAAAAGCTGCAGTCGTCGCGATTCGTGGGGCGCCGGCGTGAGCTGGCGCAGATCGGACTCCGGCTGCGCACCGAACGGCCGAGCCCGTCGATCAACTTCGTCACGGGCGAGGTCGGATCGGGCGTCACGTCGCTGCTGCTCGAAATCACGAATCGCGCGATGCTGGCGGGGCGGACGGTCATCACCCGTTCTTCGATTGCTTCACGCGGGCAATCGCTGGTTGCCGAACTCGAATCCCGGATCGCGGCCCTCGCCGGAGAAGCAAACCTCGCGGGTCTCGCCGGCGCGGATCTGCTGCGCACGGTGCTGCGGAAGACCGGACGTCCGCTGGTCGTGGTGCTCGACGACGTGGAGTTCTTGGACGACGAGGCCTCGGCTTGGTTTCGCTCGATGGCGCTCGGCCTCAAGGGCGAGCCGATCACATGGTTCCTGGGCCAGGCCTCCGTCAGCCTCGAACCCTGGATCCAGCTCATCGTCGATGCAGGTCGCGCTCATCAGATCCGGCTGCGCCCGCTCTCGACCGCCGACCTCTCTGACTTGCTGACGGTTCGATTGGGATGCGTGGCACCGCCTGCGCTCGTCGATGCGATCAGGGCACGCACTCAGGGACAGCCCGGGCCCTCGCTCGAGTTCCTGCACGAGCTGGTGGCGGCGGGCGCGGTCGCCGAGTACGAGCACGGCCTGCTGTTCCATCTGGACCACGTCCCGGTACCGAGCCGGATCTCCGACTTCGAGCGCTCGCGCCTTCAGCTCGCGGCCGAACTCGCGGGAGCGGAGCGTTCGCTGATCGCAGCGCTCGCGATATGCGGCCCTGCGATATCCTCCAGCGCACTCGCGCAGATCAGCCCGGCGCCTGCCGAGGCGCTGGCCCGGTTGATGGCCAAAGGGCTGGTGCGCGTCGAAGGCGATCTCGTGCTCATGCAGCCGCCGTCGCTGCAGCAGCACGTCGCCGCACTGCTGTCCGAGGACGAGCGTACCGATCTGCATCGGCGCGCCCTCGAGCAGTTGCCGCTCACGGCACAGGCTCGTTTCTGGCACCTTTCTGCGCTCGATCGCGTGGAGGATGCGCTCGCGGCGGCCGCCACGGCCCTCGCGGAAGGCGCTCCGGTTTCGATGGCCATGGCCGCGGCCGAACTCGCGGATGCGAGGGCGCCGCAGCATGCGGAAGTCTGGCACGAGCACGTCGCCGAGTCCTACCGAAAGATCGGCAAGTACCGTGCTGCGGTGCCGCACTTGCGGCAGGCACTGCGGGCCGCGATCAGCGATGAGCGCAAGTCCCATCTGACCCGGCAACTTTCGAATGCCCTGCTGCGCGCGGGAATGTCGAACGAGGTCGTGGCTCTGCTTGAGGAGCGGCCGTCGGCGCCAGTGTATGGCTTTCCGCTCGCGCATCTGCGGGCGAACGCTTCAGCGGCGCACGCGCTCATGGGACAGGAGGAGCGCGCCGCCGCCGAGGCGGGACGCGCACTTCAGGATGGCGACGCGACGTCGGATCCGCTGGCGTGCGGGATCGCCGCGGAAGTCATGCTGCGCCTGGCCTTCCTGCGCGGCGACGCCGATCAGGCGGATGTGTGGGCCGGCCGGGCCAGGGACCACTTCCGCCGGGTCGGCAACATGGTCGGTGTCATTCGAGCGCTCGGCAGCCGGGCGGCGATCGCACGCCTGCGCGGCAATCTCGACGTCGCAATCGAACGCGCTCAGGCCGCGGTCGTGCTGGCGCGTGAGGAGCAGATCCGCCTCGCGCTGTCCGAACAGTTGATGGCCGCGGCCGCGATTCAGGTCGAGCGCGGCGAGTGGACGCAGGCCCGCGAGCTGTGCCGCGAGGCGTTGCGACTGGCACTCGAGGATGCGCGGGAGGTCGAGGCGGCGACCGCCATGCTCCACCTGGGTCAGATCGAAGGGCTGCTCGGACGGCCGCGCGCCGCATGGCGGTGCGGCCGGCGCGGCATGACGCTGGCGTTGAAGCATCACCGTGATCTCGAGAGCTACGCGCGGCGAACGCTCGCACAGGCCGAGCGCCTCAGAGGACACGCATGGCGCGCGCTGCGCCAGAGCGAGCGGGCATTGACTGCCGCCACGCGCGGTAGAAGCGACCGTCTGTGGTGCGGCCTCGAGCTCGGCCGCGCGTTCGCCGAACTCGGCAACTGGCAGAAGGCGCACGGCGTGTGGGAGAACGCGCTCGAAGGCGTGGGCCACGACCTTCCGGCCCTTCTCCTGAGGATATTCGCGGCGAGGGCGAACCTGCGTCTCAAGGCTCGGGACGCCGCGGAGCGACTGGCCGACGAAGTGGGACGCGTGATCGAGGAGCGGCCGCTGCCGATTCTCGCGGCCCACCACCGGTTGCTGCGGGCGGAACTCGCGATCGCGGCGGGCCGGAACGCCGACGGCAAATACGAATACGATCGCGCCATCGAAGTCTTCACGAAGCTCCACGCTCCGGCCGAGGTCGCGCAAGCGGCGCTCGACGTGTCGCTGTTGCTGGAGCTCGAATCCTCACGCGCCGAAGCTCTGGCGCTGGCTGAAGCCGCCAAGGATGGCTTCGCCCGGCTCGGCAACCGGCGTGGCCGCGAGCGCGCGCTCGCGCGGGCGTTCGAGCTGCTTCAGTCGACCGCGGGTGAACGCAGTCCGGGCGGCGGCGCTACGATGCTCGAGCAGGTGAGCCTGCTCGTCAGCTCGATCTCCGACCGGCAGGAGTTCCTCGACTGCGCGATGCGAATCGCGGTCGAGCAGCTCCATGCCGAGCGCGGCGTGCTGCTGCTCTATGACGTCAACGGCGAGCTGGTTCCGGCGGCCGAATACGGCGCGGTCGAGTCCGCCACGCGGGTCGAGGCCGCGGGGTACAGCTCGCACGTCGTCGAGCAGGCCACGCGCGGCGGTGACGCAATCCTCATCGTCGACGCCGAAGTCGACCCGCGCGCGGTTTCGAACAGCATCGACCACATGCGGCTGCGCTCGATCCTCTGCACTCCGCTGTACGTGGAGCGGCGGGCGATCGGAGCGGTGTATCTCGACGACTCGCGGCGCGCTCACGCGTTTGCCGAGACCGACCGGCGGATGGTCGAGGCCTTCGGCCACCTGATCGCTCAGGGCATCGAGCGAGGCAGGCGCCACGAGCAGATTCAGAACGAGAAGGATCGGCTCGAAAGCGAGAACCTGGCACTCGTTCAGGCCGCGAATCTGGATGCGAAGCGGGGCCATGACGGCATCATCGGGACGAGCCCGGCGATGATGCAGGTGCTCGAGCGCGTGCGTCTGGCGGCGCGCACCACGGACACGACGGTCCTGATCACCGGTGAGAATGGAACGGGCAAGGAGCTCATCGCACTCGCGCTGCACCGTCAGAGCCGGCGCGCGAAGGGCCCGCTGCTGACCGTCAATTGCGGAGCGTTCCCGGATCAGTTGATCGAGAGCGAACTGTTCGGCATCGGTCGCAACGTTGCCACCGGCGTGGGTGCGAGGATCGGCAAGTTCGTTCAAGCCGACGGTGGAACGCTGTTCCTCGATGAGATCGGTGACATGCCACCCGCCCAGCAGGTTGCTCTGCTCACCGCCATTTCCCGCCGCGAGGTGACGCCGGTCGGCGGCAATCGGCCCGTTCCAGTGGACGTCCGGATCATCGCGGCCACCAATCGCAATCTCCAGGAGCTCGTGCGCGCGGGGCGGTTCCGTGAGGATCTCTACTACCGGCTGAACGTCATTCGCATCGACATTCCGCCGCTGCGCGAGAGACGACAGGACATCCCCGAACTCACGCGGCACTTTCTGAAGCTGGTGGCCCAGAAGGAGCAGCGACCGGTTCCGCAGCTGTCTCCCAAGTTCATGCCGACGCTGGTGAAGTGCGAGTGGCCCGGCAACGTGCGTCAACTTCAGAACTACGTCGAGAGCATCTTTTCCCTGTCCGACGACTATCTGGTTCCGGATCCGGCACCGGAAGGTTTCCTGCGCGAGAGGGAGACGAACGACAACGATGCGCTGCCTGTCGAGCTCAGAACCATGGTGGAGCAACTCGAGCGCAAGCTGATCGGCAAGGCGCTCGAGACTTCCGGCGGCCACAAGTCGGACGCGGCGCGTTTGCTCGGGCTCACCGAACAATCACTCCGCTATCGAATGAAGAGCTACGCCATCTCCATCAATGGTCACCAGAACTAGCGACCTTCGCTGAAATCGGCGAATCCGGTTACCCCAAGTGCCGCAGCGGGTTTTGACCCGATCCACTGTGTGCTTCCGCCAATTTCGGCGGTCCGGCCGCGTTCCCGGGCCGTTCGCCGGGCGATCCCCTCGCTCGTAAGCATGGCTCCCGCAACCGATTAGGCGAAACACCACCGGCCCGATTTGCCGGGCACGTTGCTCGCCTTAGAGAAGCCTCCGGAACACCCACCCCGGAGGCATTTCTATGAAGTATCTCGGTGCTGCGATGGTCGTGACCTTCTGCATCCTTAACGTTTTCTCCCCGCGTCCAGCAACCGCCCAGCTCACCGATCCGCCCCCGGTAGGTGGCTCGAAAACCGGCGGGGCCAGCATCCATGCGTCCCCCAACATTCCCACCTGGCTCACCCCGTGGCGGTCGTGGGGAATCACAGAACGCGAAACCGAACGCTATCAGGCAGCACCCCGGCAGCTTCCCGTGCGACCGCAATACGCGGCTTCGTTCGCACGCGCGCGCTAGGGGATGACCGACGGATCCCGCTCGCAGAGGGCGGGATCCGGCTGGGATGAACGGTCGCGGCGCGCGCGCCCGCGGCCTTGCCGGTGTTTCGAGTTCGGCCATCATGGAGGAGCGATGTACCAGGCCGTATCGACGCAGCTTCGCGATGCCTTGCACGAGCTCTACCGCGATCGAGCCGCGATTCGGGGCCTCGCCATGGCCGCCGGCATCGATCTCGGGCGTGCACCCGCGACATCGAACGCCGGGCACTCGCTCGACGACGTGCTGCGCGAGGCGGACCGGGAGCCGATGGCGCTGCCGCGGCTCGTGAGGGCGGCGCTCGGTGGGCACTCCGATCATCCGGGACTGCAGGCCGCCGCACAGCAGCCGCTGCGCTCCGAAACGCCATGGGAGTGTCCGGATGAGGTCCGTTTCCCGGTCATGAGTCCCGCAGTCACCGATGTTGGCGGCGCAAGCGCGGGTGATCCGTCGTCCATTTCGATCGGACGCCTGCGGGCTGCGGCGGTCGGACTCATCGAAATCCCCATGGCGCGAGGTTGGGCAAGCGCGAGTGGCGTGCTGCTGGCAAACGATCTGTTCGTCACGCACCGCCACGTGCTCCGCATGGCGAACAAGGCCATTCGCGCGCGGGTCGTCTTCAACTACGAAGCGGGCGAGACCGGAGCGCTGGCGGGTGAGGTGGCCTATCGCTGCGATCCGGACCGGCTGTTCCTCACGTCCGAGTCGGCGGACCTCACCGTGATCGCGCTGGCCGGGGAGCCCACCCTTCGATGGGGCTCCATACCGTGGCGCGATGCCGAGGCCCATGTGGGAGATGTCCTGAGCTGGGTCGGTCACCCGGACGGCCAGACGCGGACGATCTCCCGATGGCGTTCGGTCGTCACCGGCATGCGGGACGATCGCCTGCATGTCCTCACGACCGGACCGTTGGCCGCGTCCGGGATCGCGCTGTTCAACAGCGGCTGGCAATTGGTGGGTCTCCTTCGCTCCGGTGCACTGCTGCCGTCGGGCGCAGCGGATGCGCCGGGTTATCGCAATGAGGCGGTGTCGGTGCGCGCCCTCGCCGGTCTCATTCCGGAGGCGCTTCAACAATGACGCCGCCGCTTACGATCACCTGCGTTCTTCTGGCCGCAGTGACGGCACTCCCCGGGCGTCACGTGAATCCGACGCCTCGTCCGCTCCCGTGGCAGATCAACGTGACGAGAACCACGGTCCCCGCATCGCTCGAGTTGCCGGCCCGCTCGCTGCCTGCCATCCGTGGCCAGATGGTGTCACCGATGGGCATCGAGCCCGAGGACCGGCTGGGGCAAGCCACCATGGTTCAGGTCAGGGTGCGAAATCCCGCCGGCATCGCGCAGGTCCTGCGCTGGGACGTGGCTCGTGATCCGAAGATCGTCCTGTCCGGCGGAGGTGAGGTTCGACCGCTGGGGCACAAGCTGCACGGCCTGTCTGCTGGAGTCCTCGCCGTCAGCGGTGTCCTCGAAGTCACCTTGCCTCCGCACGGAGTCTACGATCTGTATCCGGTCTACCTGACGACCACTTGGGCTCGGGCGCGGCACGTGAGGTTCCAACAGACATCCGCCCCGATCCGCGTCCGGCACCGCGCGCGCGCGGAGACGCTCAAGAGCATCGCCACCGGCACGGACTGACGAGCGCATCGCCCGCGATGGCGCGAGTCGTGCTGAGATCGTGATTCATGCGCGCGTTGCGCGTGCTCGAGAGCCTCCGAACGGCAACCCGCCCCCTGGCGGAGCAGCGTTGTTTCTGCGCCTCATGGCCTTGGTGTGCATGGCCGTCGCGATCATCGAGCCATGTGAGGTCGCTGCCGAGTGCGGTGCCGGTAACCGGCCGATCGTCACCGAAGTGTTCTACGATGCCACCGGTGACGACACCGGGCTCGAGTTCGTCGAGCTGCTGAATCCGACCGATGCGCCGTGGCCGCTCGCGGGAGTCCGGTTGGAATCCGGCGACGGTTCGCTGTCCGATCGCTGGTCGCTGCGCTGGACCGGTGGAATCGCCGACACCGTGCGACCTCACGCGCGGTTCGTGATCGGCGGCGCGCGTGTGGTCCCGCCGCCCCACGCGATCGCCGCACTCGATCTCCAGAACGGCCCCGACGCCGTGCGACTCGTATGGCCCGGCGGCGTGATCGAGGTCGTGGGCTACGGCACCCACGAGTTCGCGGCGTACTTCTGCGGCGCTCCGGCGATCGATGTCGTTTCGGGCCAGTCGCTCGCGCGCATCCCCGACCTGGCGCAGTTCGGCAGCAACGCGCTCGACTTCCGCGCGTCGACGCCTTCGCCCGGGCGCCCGAACCAGCCGGGTCGCGATGCCGCGGTGATCGCGCGCACGCTCGTGATCGATCCACTGCAGCCTGGGCCGGGTGAGCCGGCGCGCGCGCGAGTCTCGATCGAATCGCGCGGCGCCCTCGCGTTTCCGGCGGGTGACGTCTCGGTCGAGATGTGGGCCGCGGGAGTGTTGCTCGGCGAGTGGGTGATCGAGACGCCGCTCGCAGCGGACACTCTTCAGGTCGAGATCGCGATCGTGCTGCCGGCGTCCGGCAAGACCACGCTTGTCGCACGCGTGCGGGCGACCGCCGACGAAGAGCCCGCGAACGATTCGGACTCGATTGCGGTCCGCGTGGGCCCGGGCCCGCTCGAGGTCACGGAGATCCAGTTCCATCCGGGACGCGATGAAGGCGAATGGGTCGAGGTGCGCAATCGCGCGGCGGACGAGCTCGACCTCGCGGAGTTCCTGCTCGGCGACCGCGCCGGTGCGCGGGGATCGGTGCGCGCACCCGCGGGCGGCGCATGGCTCGAGCCCGGCCGCCATGCCGTGCTCGTTCAGGATCGGCAGCGGTTCCTGGCGGCGTATCCCGCACTCGACACGCTGCGCGTGCTCGGCGTGAGTCCATGGTCGGCGCTCAACAATTCGGACGACGACAGCGGCGTGGCCGACATCGTGACGCTCGCCGAACGCGACGGCACGCCGTGCGCGAGCGTCCCCTATCGCGGATCGGGCGTTCCGGACGGAGTGCCCCTCGAACGGCGTGACGATGGAACGTGGGCAGCGGCCGGCGATGCCGCGGGCACTCCGCTCGAACCTCCGCGCGCGCTGCCCGCGCTGCCGCGCGCTTTCGTGGTCGCTCCGCGCCGGGTTCTTCCGGCGTCGGATACGCAGATCGAATGGGCGCTGCCGTGGCCGGCGCGCGTCGAGGTCACGGTCTTCGATCTCGCCGGCCGTCGTGTCGCGGTCGCGATCGCGCCGCACGAGTCTGGCGCGCGCGGCGGCAAGACGTGGCCGGTCGCGGCACTCGGGCCCGGCGTCTACGTGCTGGCGCTCCACGCGCGCGCGGCCTCGGGCGCGGCGTTCGACGCGGTACAGCCGCTGCGCGTGGTGGGTAACGAACCATGAGTACTGCGGGCTTCATGGCCGGTGCGGCGAAGTGCGTCGCGCTCGCGATTTCCATCGGGATCAGTGTCGGCGCGCCTTCCGTGCGCGCTCAGGAGTTCGCTCCGGTCGTGCCGCCGGCGCTCGCCTCCAGTGCGGCTGCGCTGCTCGATCTGGGACTTCCTCCGCGCGATGCGCGCGCGGAGTGGGCGAGCGGAGTCGCGCGGCCGTTCGGGCTCTCGGAGCTGGACGCGGGATGGGTCGCCGGCGGCGGTGGGTTTCGCTCGCTGCGAGTGGCGCTCGGTGTCGCGCGCAGCGGAGAAACCTGGTTGGGATGGGAAACGCTCGGTGCCGGGGCGGGGCTCGCTCGCGACGATGCCGGTGTCGCCGTTCGCGGAGTCGCGCGCCGGGATCGCGCGCCGGAAGCTCTCGGAATTCCGGATGAACCGGCGGTGCTTGCGAGCGGTGCCGAGATCGGCGCCGGCGGCTGGATCCGCATCGCGCCGAACGCTTCCGCGTGGGTGGCCCATCCGCAGATCGCCACGCGCGGTGCGGCGCCGCCGCTGCGCCGCTCGTTGGAAGCGGGCCTCGCCTGGCGCAGCGGCCCGGCGTGCGCGTGGCTCGTTCGCGAGGCCGCCTCGCGCTCGCGCTCGTCCGATGCGCATCGCGCCGGCCTGGCACTCGGAGTTCCGCGGGCGTGGGTATGGGCCGAGTGGCGCGATGCCCCGCTGCGCGCCTCGCTCGGTGCGGCGGCGCGCGCGGGCGCAATCGCCGTTGCCGCGTCGGCGGACATGCATCCGGTGCTCCCGCCGAGTGCCAGGATGTCGCTCAGCTTCGGAGGTCCGCCATGGTGAGGCGCGGTTCCGTGCGGCTTGCGATCGCGCACGTTCTCGTCGCGGCGACCTTCGGGCTCGTCGTCTTGGCACTCGCGGCGCGCGCCGACGTTCTCGAGCCGCCTCCCGACGCTCCGCCCGGCGAAGACTACGCGTACGCGACCACCGACTCGCTCGGTCATGGCGACGTCGAGGTCGGCCTCGGATATTCCGCCAACGCCGGCAGCCGGGCCGTGCGCACGCGTCGCGCGCGGTTTCGCGGCGACAGCCTGGTGGGCGAAGTGCGTGATGGCGAAGGCGACGACCTCGCCGGGTCCGCACTCGAGGGGGCGCTGGGAGCCGGGCAGTTCGGACTCGGGCGCGCGGCACCGGTGTGGGGACGCGGCCTCGTGCTCGGCGACCCGGTCGAACCGTGGTCCCGCCGCACGCGCGTCCGATCGGCCTCGCGACGGCGGGCCGACGGCGATGTCGCCTGGTACCGGCTCGGCGATCAGCGGCTGCGGCTCGGTGCACTGTGCGGCAACTTTGCCGGGCACACGCACGGAGGGATGGACCTCAATGCGGGCGCCTTCGGTGCCGGCGTGACGGGCGACGCAATGGGTGCCGCACGCACCAGCGTGTGGTGGTCTCCGAGGTCGGCCGATTCGCGCGGGGCCGAACTCGCGTTCGATCGCGCGGGCCGCTGGCGGATCGAGGCCGCGACCGGAGCACAGTCGGACCGCGCCACCATCGCCGCGTGGATGCGAGCGGGTCTCGCCGGCCACCGGCCGCTCGGAGATCCGCGCCGCGCGGGACCGGCGCAGGCTCTCTCGGTGAGCGCACTCGTGCCGTTGACCGTTTCGCGCGAGGAGACTGCGGAAGATGCGCACGCTGCGTCGCGGAGTACGAAGACTCCGCAAACGTCGCGCCTGGTCGCCGCGGCCGCCTTGTGGCGATTCGGCTCGGCCGCAAACGGGGTGCGCGCGATGCTCGAAGTGGAACATGCACTGCCGCACCAGGCCGCGGTCGTGATGGGATTCGAAGAGCAGCACGGCACGCGTCGCGATCCGCTGTTTGCGACGAGCCGCGCGCAGGCCGAAGCGCGCGAGTTCCGTCAGGGCGCATGGGGCGAGTGGCGTTCGCGCGCGGGGCCGTTCGAACTCGGCTGGCGTCACGAACGCTGGGGCGCTCGGGCGCCGGTGCGCGATGTCGTGCGCGCGGTGACGACCGCACGGCTCGGCGTCCGCACGACGAGCGGATGGAGTGCGAAGATCACGCACGCGGTGTTTCGCGCGCGCCGCGGCGAGCATGTGTATCTCCCCGAAGCGCAGGCGGACCGTCTGGTGCTGCGGGCGCTCTCGGGTGACGGCGAGCGTATGCGGCTCGAGCTCGAAGCGCCGTTCGCGGGCGGCAGAGCGCAGGCCGCGCTCCATCGCACCGCCGCGGGCGTGAAGCCGCCGCGCATGCAGTGGACGGTGGAGTGGATCCGGCGCAGCCGCGCGAAGCGCGGGCGTTGATCACGTCGTGATCTGTGTGTCACCGGACTCGACGGCCTGCGGGTGTACGCGGCGTCAGCCGGCGATACACGATCCGCGGAATTTTCCAACACCGCGGCACTCGCTCTGGACGAGCGCAGGGATGGCGAAGCTCTTGCTGAAGAAGCTGGACGAACGCCGGTGCTGTGCCGGCGTTTCGAATCTGTCGCGCCCCCGGTTCCGCCCCCGCAAGGAAGTCACCATGCGTTTTGCGCGCGTTGCCATCGGCTATGCCCTCGCGTTCACGTTCGTCGTTCACCCGTTCTTCGCTCGACTGAGCGCGGCCGACGCCTCCGGCGCCGCGCCGCACTCAGGCCCGGTCCGCCACTTCTCGGTGTCGCTCGGAACTGCAGCACTCGCGATCAACGAATTCGTCCCGGGTCCGGCTCACGACTGGGACGGCAGCAGCGCGTTCTCCTCGCGCGACGACGAGTGGGTCGAAGTCGTCAATCCGGGAACGGCGGCACTCGACCTCACGCCGTTCTTCATCACCGATTCGGACACGATTCCGCGCTATGGGTTTACAGGATCGCTCGCCGCGGGCGCGCGGCTCGTGGTGTTCGGCAAGCAGTCGTACGACTGGGAGCGCGCCACCGGGCACCCGGCGTTCGGATTCTCGCTCAGCAATTCGGGTGACGCCGTGATGCTGTGGCAGGTGACCGCGGGCGACACCGTGTTGATCGACAGCTACGCCTACAAGAGCCACGAGGCCGCGGCCGACCGCGCGATCGGACGGCTGCCGGATGCGAGCGGTGCCTGGTCGCTGTTCGACGGACTCAATCCCTACACCGGCTCCGCGCCCCCCCACGGCAACGGATGCTCGCCGAGCCTCGGTGGGGAAAACGCCTGCACCCCGACGCCGGTGCAGAATGCGACGTGGGGAAGGATGAAGGCGCTCTACCGTTAGCTACAGCCTAATCCCGCCGCGACGACCGGGTGGCGCGTGATGCACGGATCGCGTCCTCGTCGCCCGCGTCGCGGCCGGGAACGGGGGGTGGTTTCTGCGCGAACTGGGACGCCACCGCCTGGACGATCGCCGCCAGCGGCAGCGCCAGCATGACGCCTGCGGGTCCGAGCAGCTTCGCGCCCGCGAGCACGCTGAGCGTCACCACGTACGCATGCATCTTGAGATAGCGGCCCATGACGCGAGGGGTGATGAACAGGCCGACCAGATTATTGACGACTGTGTACGCCACGAGTCCGATCAGCGCCTGCAGCGGCCCGAGGGTGAAGCCGACGATCACGATCGCGAGGGCAGCGAAGATGAATCCGAGATACGGCACGATCTCGGCCAGCCCGACCACGACTCCGAGGAACAGCGAGTAGGGAAATCCGAGCACCGCCAGCACCGAACCGACCGCGATTCCCATCGCGAGGCACACGATCGCTTGTCCGCGGACGTAGCTGCGCAAGGCGAAGTCCACCGAAACCGTCATGGCCGCCAACCGTCCGTGATAGACGGCGGGAACGAACGCGCTCGCGCTCGCCTTCACCTGCTCGCGCTCGCCGAGCAGATAGAACGCGAGGATCGGCAGCACCGAGAAGCCGAGGAGGGCGCCAAGGCCACCGAACAGGCGGCGCAAGCCCGCGGCAACGATCGACGTCGCGTTCTGAGGGAGGCTGGCCTGATTGGCCTTCAGCATCTCGCTGACCGGATCCACGTAGTGCGCATAGCCGTGCGTGTTCGCCCAGCCGCGCAGATCGTAGAGGATCTGCGCGACGATGATCGGCGCGCGATCGAGGAACGTCACGAATTCCCCGACGAGCCGCGGAAGGCCCCACACCAGCGCGAAGCCTGCCGGGAACAGCGAGAGCAGGATCACCAGGCCGGCCGCGGCATTGCGGGACAGGCCGCGGCCGCGGATCTTGACGCGCAAGACCAGATTCACGAACGGATCCAGCGCATACGCGAGCATCAGCGAGAGTCCCGCCAGCACGGCGATGTCCCGCAGCACCCACAACATGACCAGCGCGAACACCGTCATCCCGCCGAGCCAGGTCGGGCGGGCGTTTCGGTCGGCAGCGGGTGGCGAAACGGAATCGTTCATGCGCGCGATTAGGCCCGCTCGGCGGAGCGAGGTCAAGAAGGGGGACTCCGCGGGAGCTGGCCGGGGTCCGTCCGCGGGCGCGATGGGTCGAAGCACCCACGTGATGGTGAGAATGACCCTGTAAACACAGGGCGAAACGGCGCCATAACTCTGGCAATCGAAATCCTTCGTGCAATATCATCATGAGGATTGCATCACGCATTGTCGTTCCCGATGTATCGCTGCACCCATCGCATCTTTGCTCTGGAGCATCCCCCCGTGCGGCCCAGAACACCGAAACACCCGCAACGTTCCCTCTTGGGAACGCGGTTCGCCATGGCGGAAATCTTCCCGCTGTGCGCTCTCGCGCTGATCGTGAACGTGTGTCCGGCAGCGTCCGCGACCTACTACGTGGACGGAGCCAGTTCGAGTGCCACCGACTCAGGCCCTGGAACCAGTGTCCAGCCGTTCAGAACCGTGCAGGCCGCGGTCACAGCGTTCGGTGCGGCAGGAAATACGATCGTGGTCCGTCCCGCCACCTATCGCGAGCAGGCCACGATCGGGGCCTCGGGAACTTCGACCAGCCCAATCGTCCTCGAAGCCGAAGGCCCCGCTGTCGTCATGACCGGCTCCGACGACCTCTCGGGCACCGCGAAGTGGTCGGCGTTCTCGGGCAGCGTGTTCCTCGCTTCGAGCGTGACGTGGGCGCCCTTGCAAGTGTTCGCGGACGGCGCGCGACTGACGCCGTCCACCGCGCCGCCCGCATCATTGCCGCCGAACGCGTTCGTGCACGTCATGGGTTCGGGGCTCTACGTAAACGTCGGCGGAGCGAACCCGGGAAGCCGGCGCCTCGAGGTGGGTCGGAGGGCGAGCGGATTCCGCGTCAGCGGTTCCTACGTCACGGTCAGCGGTTTCCAGATCATGAACACCGAGAGCGACGGAGTCGAAGTGATCTCGGTGACCGGTTCCACAATCCGGAATTGCCGAGTCTCCTTTGCGAATCAGCAGGGCATCCATGTCTCGGGCGGCACTTCGGTGCTGGTCCTTCGCAACACTTTGAGCGACAACAACGACCACGGCATCTACGTGACCACGGGAACGGGATGCCGCATCGCGGAGAACGAATCCTTCCTCAACGCGCGCCCTGCGGTGCGCGCGGCGAACGGCATCTATGTCAACGGCTCGACGAACTGCACGGTCGAAGCCAATCGCTGCCACGACAATCAGGATTCGGGAATTCAGTTCTACAACGGCGCCAACAACTCCACGTCGCGCAACAACGTGAGCTGGAACAACGGAGACCACGGGTTCGACCACGTGCGCTCGAGCGGCGTGCGGCACTCGAACGACGTCGCCTATGGCAACAGCCGGGACGGCTTCTCGTTCGAAGGGGACTCGCCCGGGGGCGCACTGTTCAACTGCATCGCGGTCGACAATGGCCTCACGTCCAATGAGTTCGATCTCTGGATCGATGCCACCTCGATGCCGGGATTTCAGTCGAACGACAACATCATCTGGAATTCGACGAGCCAGGCGGTCGTGAAATATGGAGCGACCCCGTACACCTCGGTGGCGAGTTTTTCTTCGGTTTCCGGAACCGACACCCGTACGACCCAGCGGAATCCGCTGTTCACGAATCCGGGGACTGGAATATTCACCTTGTCGCAGGGATCGCCGGCGATCGACAACGCGAACGCCGGCGCCGCCGTGTGGCCGGGCAAGGATGCCGCCGGCGTGACTCCATTCGACGACCCCGGGACGCCCAACGCGGGTATCGGCACGTCTGCGTTTGCCGATCGCGGAGCGTACGAGTTCACGATCGTGTCGATCCCGGACCAGGCGCCGGTGGTGACGGCTGCCGCCACTGCGACGGTCACCGAGGGAGCCATGCTCACGATTGCGTCGAGCGTCGCGGATCCCGACGGCGATCCCATCACCTCTTTGACCGCGGATCTGTCCAGACTTCCTGCGGGACACAATGCGGTGTTCACGCCGAACGCCTCGAGGACCGGGGGCACGTTGACGTGGACCCCGACCTACGCCGACGGGCGCGCGGCGCCCTACCCGGTGACGTTCACGGCGACGAACGCGCTGAGCGGTACCGCGAGCACGTCGATCACGGTGTCCAACCTCGATCGGGCGCCGGTCGTGACCGTGCCCGCTTCAGCGATCGCCATCCCCTCGACCCCGTTTTCACTAGGCGTCACCGCAGCGGACCTCGACGGAGACGCGATCTCATCCCTGACCGCCGATCTGACCGGACTTCCCGCCGGACACAACGCCGTGTTCACGCCAAACGCGACCCGTACTGCGGGAACCCTGACCTGGACACCGCAGGCGAACGACGGTGCGGGGCCCTACACGGTGCGATTCACCGCGGCGAACACGTTGAGCGCGACGGCGGTGACGTCGCTGCGCGTCGATCGCAAGCCGGTCGTCACCGCACCGGCGACCGCGACAATCGGCGAGACGTCCCTGCTCACCGTGAACGTCACCGCATCGGACCCGGACGGCAACGCGATCACCTCGCTCACCGCGAATCTGACCGGGCTTCCCGCCGGACACAATGCGGCGTTCACTCCTAACGCCACGAAGACCGCGGGCACGCTGACGTGGACCCCGACCTACGCAGACGGGCGCGCAGCCCCTTACACGGTGACGTTCACGGCGACGAACGCGCAGAGCGGCACGGCGAGCACGTCGATCGCCGTGGCCAACGTCGATCGGGCGCCGGTCGTTTCCGCACCCACTTCGGCCACGGCGATCGAGTCGTCGCCCTTTACGATGAACATCACGGCTTCGGATCCCGACGGTGATGCGGTCACATCTTTGACCGCCGACCTGACCGGACTTCCCGCCGGACACAACGCCGTGTTCACGCCAAACGCGACTCGTACTGCGGGCACCCTGACCTGGACGCCGCGGCCCACCGACGGCGCGGGACCCTACACGGTGCGGTTCACCGCAACGAATACCCGGAGCGCCACCGCTGCGACGTCGCTGCGGATCGATCGCAAGCCGGTCGTCACCGCGCCCGCGACGGCGACGGTCGGCGAGACTTCCACGTTGACCGTTAACGTGTCCGCCTCCGATCCTGACGGCAACGCGATCACCTCGCTCACCACGAATCTGACCGGGCTTCCCGCCGGGCACAATGCGGTGTTCACGCCGAACGCCTCGAGCACCGGGGGCACGTTGATGTGGACCCCGACCTACGCCGACGGGCGCGCGGCGCCCTACACGGTGACGTTCACGGCGACGAACGCGCAGAGCGGCACCGCGAGCACATCGATCACCGTGGCCAACGTCGATCGGGCGCCGGTCGTGACCGCGCCCGCTTCAGCGACCGCGATCCCGTCGACACCGTTTTCACTCAGTGTCACCGCGGCCGACGTCGATGGAGATGCGATCGCATCGCTGACCGCCGATCTGACCGGACTTCCGGCCGGGCACAATGCGGTGTTCACGCCGAATGCGAGCCGTACCGCGGGCACTCTGACCTGGACGCCGCAGTCCACCGACGGCGCGGGGCCGTACACCGTGCGGTTCACTGCAGCGAACGCGTTGAGTGCGGCGGCAGTGACGTCGCTGCGAATCGATCTCGAGCCGGTCGTGACGGCGCCCGCCACCGTGACCGCCACGGAGGCGTCCATGCTGACGGTGAACATCACCGCGTCCGACCCCGACGGCAGCGCGCTTACGTCGCTCGCCGCGGATCTGTCTGGCCTGCCACCAGGAAACAACGCCGCATTCACCGTGAACGCCGCGAGAACCCAAGGAACGTTCACATGGACGCCGTCCGCTTCCGACTCGCGTGGCACTCCCTACGTGATCACGTTCACCGCGGCCAACGCGTTGTCCACGACCATCAGCACCTCGATCACCGTCAACAACGTCGATCGCGCGCCTGCAGTCACCGCGACCGGAACCCTGGCCGGGGTTGAGGGTGTTCGCGCGCTCATCGCCGTCACGGCACTAGATCCCGATGGCGACGCGGTGACGTCGCTCACCGCGGACCTCGCAGGACTGCCGGCTTCGAGCAACGCGGTGTTCTCGGTCAACGCCTCGAAGACGATCGGCACGCTGGCTTGGACGCCCACCTACACCGATGGCCGCATTGCGCCGTATACGGTGACGTTCCGCGCGGCGAACGCCCAGTCGCGCACGGCGGTCTCGTCGATCACGGTGCGCGACACGCCTGCCCCCGGCACCGAACTGGCCAAGAACTCGGGCTTCGAGAGCAACGTGCAGGGTTGGACCGAAGTCGGGCGCGCCGCACTCACCCGGGCGAACTCGGGGCGCAGCGGCAGTTACTCGGCGCAACTCGCCGCGACGACCGGCAACAAGAGCGCATTCTCGATCTCGGACGCTCCGAGTGCCGTGGACTTCGTTCCCACGGCGGGATCGACCTACCGCATCAATGCCTGGGTGAGATCGTCGTCGGACAACGGCATCGTCAAGCTCGAGGTGGCCGAGATGGTCGGCGGATCGCAGCAGGGCGCGACCGCGCTGTCGGGCGGCATCGGGCTCGGTCCGGTGTGGGCGCCCGTGACCTTCGACTATGTCGCTCGCTTGTCGGGATCCATTCTCGATGTCGAGATCGCGAATGCGCCCGTGAGCGGCCACGAGAACTTCCAGATCGACGATGTTTCGATCAAGCAGATCAGCAATGGGCCCGCCGATCGGCCGCCGGTCGTGACTGCCTTCGCGGGGGCTCTCGTCGCCGAAGGCGGCACGCTCAGCATGAGTGTTCTCGCCTCGGACCTCGACGGACAGCCGATCACGAGCTTCGTCGCCGACTTCTCCGCGCTGCCCGCGAGTCACGATGCGGTGTTCACCACGAACGCCGCAAAGACTCTGGGTACGCTGACCTGGACGCCGACGCGCTTCGACAGCCGAGGCACTCCGTACGTCGTGATGTTCACGGCGGCCAATGTGCTCAGCGGGGCCGCGGCCATCGCGATCACCGTTCAGGACGTGGCCGGTGAACCGGGCCCTGCGAATACGACTCCGGCCGTCGGCCTCGTGCCGCGCATGGCGGAGGACATCGCCGCTGGCGTGGAACGCTCGAGCCACGGCGATGACGGTGCGATCGTGCTCGAAGAGGCGAAGCGGGCCGTCGCAGACTCTGTTGTCACGGCTGCGGTCGGTACAGGATCCGGCTTGGAGCCGAATGCATCCGAGGCCCTGCGCGGGAACGAATCCGGCGCCGCGTTCGCGTCGCATGTCGTCGGCGCCCCGGGAGGTGCGATCGATCTTGAATTTTCGAACCCGACACCGGGCCGCGTGACCCTCGAGATATTCGACGTCCGGGGACGCCGCGTAGGCCGGAACTTCGACGAATTCCTTCAGGCGGGTGTCCACCGGATCGGACTGCGCGAGCCCGGTGGATCAACGCAGATGCCGAGCGGAATCTACTTCTATCGCATCGAGACTGCGGGCATCCGCCGCAGTGGACGCTTCGCCGTCGTCCTCTGAGCCCGGGTCAGAGCAAAGGCTTGACCGGACCGTCACCAAGCGGACCGACAATCCACGGCCTGCGTTGTGGAATGTGCGAAGCGGTTTCTTCAATGAGGAGCGATGCCGCTTCCGCTCGATGACGACCACGATCGAGCTAGCGCTCTTCGTGGTCATGAGTTGCTGAATCTTTCCGTCGATGTGGTCGTGAAGGCGCAATCCTTGCGTTGCGGTTTATTTGCCGCAGCCCTTCACCAACCCATCTTCAGGAGGACGTCATGGAGAGAACGACCATTTTCCCCACCAACACCGATCACCAGCCGACGCCGGAACGCAGCAAGGAAGGTCCCGTGGCGAAGGCGATCGAAGAGAAGACCTCTCAGGTACCCTCGGATTGGTTCCTGTGGGCGGCATTGGGAGCGGTAGGAACCTCGGCCGCGCTGCAGATGGCCAACAAGACGGAGCGCAGCCTGTTCGTCGGACAGTGGGTGCCGACCCTGCTCCTGTTCGGGCTCTACAACAAGCTCGTCAAGGTCGCCGGGTCCGATCGCACGTAGGACATGCAGCGGTGTCGGAGACTTTCAAGTGCAAGGCGGCAAAGAAGCGAGGAACGAGACGTATCGCAAGATACGTCGCAGTGACGAGCGACGCAGCCAACGCAGCAATTGAAGATCTCCGGCACCGCTAGTCGCCGGTGGGAATGATTTCCGCACCTTCGACCATCAGGATGACCGTGCGTTCCGGCGCCCGCGTGCGGTGGCGCACGCCTTTGGGAACCACGAAGCCCTGGCGCGGCGCGAGCTCCACCACGCGCTCGTCCAGATCGATCAGCAGCCGCCCTTCGACCACGTAGAAGAACTCGTCCTGGTCGTCGTGATGGTGCCAGTGGTACTCGCCCTGGATCACGCCGAGCCGCACGACGGATTCGTTCACGCGGCACAGCGTCTGGTTGTACCAGGGGTGTGTGACGGCGGCGACGCGCGCCGGCACGTCGATCACTTCGAGCGGCGCGTAGTGGATGTCGAGGTGCGTCTCGTACGGAAAGTCCCGTGCTTCGCTCATCGTCCCGCCTCCCGCCGGACCCGCTCCAGCGCCGCGCGGGCGGACGCATTGTGCGGATCCCGCTTCAATTCCTTCGCATACGAACCGGCCGCGCGCGAACGGTCGCCGAGCTTCTCCCACGCTTCGCCGAGCTTCATGTAGCTGTCGACCGGATCGAGACCCAGCGCCAGTTCGCGCTCGAACGCCGCGATCGCCTCGCGCGGGCGTCCGGCGGCGAGCTCGAGATATCCGATCCGCCGGTGCGCGCCGAACGTGCGCGGATCGACCGCCAGCGCCGCCTCGAGGTGCGCGCGCGCCGCCGCCGTGTCGCCGTCGATCCATATGACCGTCGCAAGATCGGAGTGCGCGCGAGCGTTGAGCGGTGAGGCCGCGATCATGCGCTCCAGCTCGGCACGCGCGAGTACCCGCGCCTCGGGCACGCGCCCGATCAGCGCGGCGAAGCGCGGCAGGCGTTCGTCGCCGGCTGCGACCAACGAGTAGGCAAAGGTATCCGCGATCGCCTGGAGCCTCCCGCCGCGGCGCACGAACACGGCGGCCGCGTCGTCGCGGAACACGAGCGCCCACGAGGAATCCGCATCGAGCATGTCGAGCAGCCGGTCGCCGGGCGTGAACTCGGGATGGCCGTCGAGCAGCGCGTAGTCGAAGTGATGTCGCTGGTCCAACTCCGTCCATGCGTCGTGGTTCGCGAACGCATAAGTGTAGAGCCGCCGGTCATCGCGCGAGCCGGTCTGATGGACGTCCATGAACGGCAGTCGCTCGGGATCGGGCCAGAACCTCCACACCTGATAGCCGCCGAAGTAATATGGATTGAACGCGCGTCCGCGCACGCCGTGCCGCTCGATGAAGTCGGCCGCGTGTTCGGGCAGCAGCGTGTGCACGAGCCCCAATCCGGGCCGATAACCCGTCTGAGTCCATGCGGGAACGCAGACCGCGACGCACGCCGCCGCCGCGATTCCCGCGCGTACCCACGGATTCGCGGGCCACGCCATGCGCCACGCGCCGAGCCAAGCGCCGAGATCGCGGGCGAGATAGGGAGCGGCGGCGATCGCGAACAGGCCCGAGAAGCGATGCGACGAGATCACGAGCGCGGTGAACAGCGCGCACGTCAGTGCCTCGACCGCATCGAAGCGCCGCCCGCGCGGGCGCAGGAGCACGAGCAACGGCCACGCGGCGATCAGCAGCAGCAGCCCGCTGCGAGTGTGTGAGCGCCAGACAGCGGCGAGCGGTTGCAGCTCGGCGATCGTCGAGTAGATCGGCTCGTGACGCCAGGTGAGGAAGTATTCGAACGGCTGCCACAGCGCCCGCCATCCGAACGGATTCACGAACGAGATGGCGATCGCCGCGAAGAGCACCACGATCGGCGGTGTCCGCGCGATGCGGGCGGCGAGTCCCTTTGACTCCGCCGCGGGCGCGTGCGCGGGGGCACGGGCGGCGACCACGTGGATCGCGAGGAGCGTGAGCCCAAGGTAGTACGAAAGATGGACGTTCGCCCACAACCATGCGATCAAAACGAGCCACGCGGGGTGGACGGGCTTTCCATGGCGGCGGCGCTCGAGCAGCCACAGTTGCAGCGCGAGCAGCACCGCGACCAGCGTCTCGGGCCGCACCTGGCTGCGAGAACGGTAGGCGACCGCGCACACGACGATCACCACGAGCGCCGAGAACCCGCGCGCGCCCATCGCGCGCGCGGCCGCCCAGGCGGCGCCGAACGCGCCGAGTGTGGTCAGCCAGCGCCACAAATAGAGGCCCGGCACTTCGCCCGCGCTCCAGAACGGCCACAGGAGTACCCGAAATCCCCACGACGGCAGCACCTCGGGCGAGCCGAAGAACGTCCACGTCCACTGATGAAGGCGCGGGACTTCGTGGAGTTGCCAGATCGCCCGGCCCACGGCCAGGTGCTGCCACAGGTCGGGGTCGCCGATCGGGAACGTCACCGCGATCACGGCGCAGGCCGCGGCGGCGAGGACCGCGAAGATCCACGCCGGATGGCGCAACGGCCATCCGTCGGGAGCGGCGGGGATCTCGGTTACCGGCGCTTCGGACAGTGGCTTCCGCGGGCCGGGTGGGGGCGATCGTCGCATGCCGAGGTTATATCATGGCGGCGGATCGGGGTTTGACCGGCCGCGCGGGCGTCCCTATATTTCTCGCCCGCGTGCGGAAGTGGCGGAACTGGCAGACGCACTAGATTCAGGTTCTAGCGCTCGAAAGAGTGTGGGGGTTCAAATCCCCCCTTCCGCACCAAAGAATGAGTGCTCCGAACGGGTTCGGAGCACTGGCCCCGGATGTCCGCGCTCAGATTTGCGGCGTACGAGCGGTGAGGTTCCCGTCGCGATCGTTGCGGGAGCGCCACGCCACGCCATTCGCCATGCGATCGCGCACTCGAGTTCCCTCCCATGTCCGGTGATCCCGAATCGACTGACCGTGTCGTCGCGCAGAATCGCCGCGCCCGCCACGACTACTTCATCCTCGAGACGTTCGAGGCCGGTCTCGTGCTGTCCGGCACGGAGGTGAAGAGCCTGCGCCAGGGCAAGGCGAGTCTCGCCGAAGCGTTTGCCACGGTCGAGAACGGGGAAGCATGGGTGCTGCAGCTGCACATCCCGCCCTATGAGATGGGCAATCGCTGGAATCCCGATCCGGTGCGGCGCCGCAAACTGCTGCTCCACCAGAAGGAGATCGCCGAAATCCAGCGCGGCATCGCGCAGAAGGGTCAGACGGTCGTTCCGCTCAAGCTCTACTTCAATGCGCGCGGGCGCGCGAAGCTTCTGATCGGGCTCGCCAAGGGTAAGAAGACGCACGACAAGCGCCACGCGATCGCCGAGCGCGATGCCGGCCGCGAGATCGACCGCGCGCGCCGGAGCGTCGACCGGTGACGCGCGCTCGTTCCGTCAACGTCGCGTGCGCAAGGCTGCCGGGCCATCGATCGATGCTCCGGTCCGCACGTTCGTGCGCAGGGGATGCCTCGTGCCGATAGCTTCGCGAATGCGGCGTCTCGCATTCGTGGCAGCCGGGATCGCCGCGACGTTCGCCGTGGGCTTATCGCTCGCGCAGGAACCGCGCACGGGTGGCGCGGCGCCCGAAAGCACGGGTCGCTCGCCTGCCACACGCGCCGTTCCCGCCCGAACCGCGACGGCATTGCCGGCCGCGGACTGGCGCACGCTCGTCGGCGGCCCGGGTCCCGAATCGATTCCGGTGCGCGCGATCGAGGGCGCCGGCTGGGTCGCGGCGGCCGACGTCGCGCAGTTGCTCGATGCGAGCAAGTTCTGGCGCGGCGATCTGCGCAAGCTCGAACTGCGCACGCCGGCGCATCGCATCGTGCTCACGGTCGACAATCCGTTCGTGGTGATCGACGACCACACGGTGCGCCTGGGTGCCGCGGTGCGTTCGATCGGGGGCGAGTTGTTCGCTCCGGTCGCACTCGTGGATTCGCTGCCGCGCCATGCGACGCTCGCCCGGCTCTACCATGATGCTTCGCGCCGCGTGGTGCTGCGCGTTCCCGCCTCCGGCATCGTCACCGGTCCGCGGCTCGCGGTCGATCCCGGCATCACGCGCCTCACGTTTCCGGTCGACCGTCCCGACGAAGTCGTGATCGCGGGCCGTGACCGCGCCCACTTCCGCGTGCGCTTCAGCGGCTTCTACGCGGGCGCGCTGCCCGCGACATTCCCCGAAGGCAGTCTCGTGCGCGCGGTGCGTCCGATTGCGACTGCGGGAGGCAGCGCGTTCGAGATCGAGGTGGTACCCGAAGCGGCGGGCTTCCGCATGGACTCCGACATCGCCGGCCGGCGCGTGACGCTGTCGTTCGAAACGCAGGTTTCTGCCGGGCTTCAGGCTTTCGCGCCCGAAGGTCCTGCCGGGCCGCGTCCGATCCGGGTCGTGGTGCTCGATCCCGGGCACGGCGGCACCGATGCCGGTGTGTCCGTTCAGGGTGCGATCGAGAAGGACCTCACGCTTCAACTCGCCCGGCTCGTCAAAGGCGAACTCGAGCGCCGCATGAGCGTGCGCGTCGTGCTCACGCGGGACGGTGATCAGGTGGTGACCGAGGCCCAGCGCGCCGAACGCGCGAACCAGGCACGCGCCGATCTCTTGATCTCGCTGCACTTCGACGGCTTCCCCGGCAGCCGAGCCCGCGGCGCCACCGCCTATTGTCCGCCCGCCACGTTCGTCGCACCCGGCCGCGATCCTGGCCTGGGTGGGCCGATCCCGTTGATCCCGTGGCGCGACGTGGCTCTTCGCCACGCGGTCGCGGCGCGCGAACTGTCGGAGGACGTGCTGTCCGCGCTCGAGTTGCGCTCGCAGGGCCCGACCCGGCTGCGCGAGATCCTCCCGCACCCGATGCTGGGCGTGAACGCGCCCGGGTTGCTGCTCGAGTGCGCGACGCTGACCTCGGACGCCGATCGCGCGCGGGTCACCGCAGCGCGCGGCCTCGCCGATCTCGCCGTGACGATCGCCGAAGGCATCGAAGCCTGGCAGAGGAACGAATGAGGCCGCGCCGCGCATTCCTTCTCGCCCTGCTGGTCGCCGTGCTAGCGTTCGTCGGGTGGATGGCGACGCGCACGCCGCTCGGGGAACAGTCCGAGGTGCCGCAACCCGATTCGCTGAGCAACGGTTTCAAGTCGGCGCGTCTGTACTTCGCCTCGACGAGCGGCGAGAGCCTGGTGGTGGAGACGCGCGAGCAACTCGACGCGCAGAATCTTCACGATCGCGTCGCTTCGCTGGTCGACGAGCTGGAGCGCGGACCGCGCACACGCGGGCTGCGCACGATTCCCGCGGGAACCGCGGTGCAGCACGTGTATCTGGATGACCGCGGACTCATGACGCTCGATCTGTCGCGCGAATTTCGCGAGGGTTTCCGCGGCGGCTCGGCGGCCGAGTACCTTGCGATCGCAGCACTGACCCGAACGCTCGGCGCCAACCTGCCCGAGGTGAAACGGGTGATGCTGGTGTGCGCCGGACAGCCGCTGCCGACGCTGGGTGGACATCTGCCGCTCGATCGACCGATCGACGTCGCGGATCTGCCGTGAACGGAGACTCAGCACGATGATCGATCGCAACCGACGGAGTGTTCGCTGCGAAAGCGCGCGGAAGTCGCCGCCGCCGCAACTCCGCGCGCACGCACGGAGCGCGCGATGAGCGATCCGCGTCCGATCGGCGTGTTCGATTCGGGACTCGGCGGGCTCACCGCCGTGCGCGAGCTGTTTCAGACCTTGCCGGGCGAGTCGGTCGTCTACTTCGGCGACACCGCACGGTTGCCTTACGGCAGCAAGTCCCGCGAGACCGTGACCCGCTTCAGTCTCGAGATCGCGTCATTCCTCGTGCGCCATGACGTGAAGTGCCTGCTGGTCGCCTGCAACACATCGTCCGCCCATGCGCTCGACACGCTGTCCCAGCGCCTCGAGATCCCGGTGGTCGGTGTGATCGAGCCCGCCGTCGTCGCCGCACTCGAGACGGGCCCGCGCGGCGCGACCGGCGTGATCGGCACGCTCGGCACGATCGGCAGCGGCGCCTACACCCACGCCATCGCCGCGCGGCGTCCCCAGGCGCGCGTCGTGTCGCAGGCGTGCCCGCTGTTCGTGCCGTTGATTGAAGAGGGCTGGCTCACGCACGACGTGACGCGCGCGGTCGCCGCCGAGTACCTGTCGGCATTCGCGAACGAGCCGCTCGAAACGCTGATCCTCGGGTGCACGCACTACCCGCTGATCGCGCCGCTGATCGCCGATCTCATGGGGCCCTCCGTGCGCCTGATCGATTCCGGCGCCGAAGCCGCGCGCGCCACCGCCGACCTGCTGCGCGCGCGCGATCTGCTCGCGGCCGGTCCCGCGCGGCATCAGTTCTATGTCAGCGATCAGCCGCGCAATTTCGAACGCATGGCGCAATCGTTCCTCGGCCGCCCGATTCCGCCCACGACGGTCGTGGATCAGACCGACCTGCCGTGGTTCGAGCGCGTTCCGACCGTGTAGCGCACCCGAACTCAAAGGACGTTCCCCCGATGACCCGACAGCCCGAAGCGATCCGCAATCGGCCCGAACCGACGCCTGCGCCGTTTGCGCGACACGACGGCCGCGCCGCGCGCCAGCCGCGCCCGCTCAAGTTCGAGCGCGGCGTGATCGCGCATGCCGAGGGATCGGCGATGGTGCACATGGGACGCACGCGCGTGCTGTGCACCGCGACCGTCGAGGACCGCGTGCCCAACTGGCTGCGCGGTCAGGGCAAGGGCTGGGTCACCGCGGAGTACGCGATGCTCCCGCGCGCGACCGGCGAGCGCACGCCGCGCAGCTCGCAGACCGGCGGGCGCTCGCAGGAGATCCAGCGCCTGATCGGCCGCAGCCTGCGCGCGGTGACCGACCTCACCGCGTTCGGCGAGCGCATCATCACCCTCGATTGCGATGTGATCGTGGCCGATGCCGGAACGCGCACCGCCGCGATCAACGGCGCGCTGGTGGCACTGCACGATGCGTTCGTCGTGCTCTCGAACCGCGGACATCTCAAGGGCCCGCCGCTGCGCGACGCCGTGGCCGCGATCTCGGTCGGAATCATCAACGGCGTACCGTGCCTCGACCTCGACTACGTCGAGGACTCGAGCGCGCAGGTCGACATGAACGTCGTGATGACGGGCGCCGGACGCTATGTCGAGGTGCAGGGCACCGGCGAGACCACCACCTTCACCGATGCGGAACTGCGCCAGCTGTTGTCGCTCGCGCGCACCGGGATTCGCCGCGTGCTCGCCGCACAGCGCCGGATGCTCGGCGCTTCGGGACTGCTGCCGGCGCTCGCGATGCCGCCCGACAAGGACGCACCCGAGGAGCCGGCCGAAGAGACGGAACCCGGCGCATGAAGATCGTGATCGCCACCTTCAATCCGGACAAGGTGCGCGAGCTCGAGCGATTGATCGATCTGCCCGGCGTGACGCTCGTGAGCCTGCGCGAGTTCGCCGGTGCCAAGGCGCCCGAAGAGAACGGGAACACGCTGCTCGAGAACGCGCGGATCAAGGCGCGCGCCGCGCACGCGCTCACCGGCCTCACGTCGATCGCGGATGACACCGGGCTCGAAGTCGATGCGCTCGACGGCCGCCCCGGAATCTACGCCGCGCGCTTCGCGGGCCCCGATGCGACCTACGCCGACAACGTGCAGCGATTGCTCGCGGAGCTTTCGGGAGTCGAGCCCGCGCGCCGCACCGCGCGCTTCCGCACGGTGTGCGCCGCGGTGCTGGAAGGCGGCGGGGAACTCGATGCCGAAGGCGTGCTCGAAGGCGTGATCACCGCGACGCCGCGGGGAACCAACGGCTTCGGATACGACCCGGTGTTCGAGATTCCTGTGTTCGGTCGTACACTCGCGGAGCTGGAGGGCGCGGAGAAGAACGCGATCTCGCACCGCGCACGATCGGCAAAGGCGCTGGCTGAGAAACTGCGCGCGGCGGCGGGGGTGAGATAGAGCCGCCGATCACTCACGCGAGGAGGCTTCCATGCGGCATCTCGAACGGCATCGAACCGATCGCATCGGCTGGCTTCGCGCCGCGGTGCTCGGAGCGAATGACGGCATCGTCTCCACCGCGAGCCTCGTCGTCGGCGTGGCGGCCGCACAGGCCGCGCGCAATGAGATCATGGTTGCGGGAGTTGCCGGACTCGTCGCGGGAGCGCTGTCGATGGCGGCCGGCGAATACGTGTCGGTCAGTTCGCAGGCCGACACCGAGCGCGCGGACATGGCGCGCGAGCGCAAGGAGCTGGCCACGACTCCGGCCGAAGAACTGGACGAGCTCACCGGCATCTACGTGAAGCGCGGTCTCGATCCCGCGCTCGCCCTTACAGTCGCGCAGCAGTTGACCGCGAACGATGCGTTGAAAGCCCATGCGCGTGATGAACTCGGCCTCACCGAAGAGTTCGCCGCGCGCCCATTGCAGGCGGCCGTGGCATCGGCGGCGACCTTTGCGGTCGGCGCGGCGTTGCCGCTGATCGCCGTCGTGCTTGCGCCCGCGGCGATGCTGTCGTGGATCGTCGCCGGCACTTCTCTGGTGTTCCTCGCATCCCTCGGTGCACTGGCCGCGAGTGCCGGCGGCGCACCCGCGATCA
Source organism: Candidatus Eiseniibacteriota bacterium (assembly GCA_031364845.1). GTDB lineage: Bacteria > Eisenbacteria > RBG-16-71-46 > RBG-16-71-46 > RBG-16-71-46 > JANLWX01. The sequence continues at coordinate 16,797 of JANLWX010000064.1, read as the reverse complement.
CGGGCGCCGTGCGCGTGGCGTTCTGGGGCGCGCTGGCCATGGCGGTGACAGCGGGGGTCGGGAGGCTGTTCGGAGCCGTGGTGTAGGCAAGTCGCGGATCTTCAGCGCATCGAGGAGTCGAGTCACTTCGGTGAGGATCTGAATCGGGGCACGATCCGTCACGTCCCCGTCCGGCTGCGTCGGCGCGCGCGCTGGAGTTCCAGGACTCTCTCGCCGAGATCGTTCCCCAGCATGAGGCGGTAGTACTGAGCTTCGATGTCCTCTTCGCTGGCGCCCGGTGTGCGGCTTCGGATCCCCGCAAGGGTCAGCAATCGCGACGCGGCAAACTCGGCGTCGATCGCTGCCAGCCGTCGCTCGAAGGGCAGGGATCGGGCCAGCTCGATCATCCGCAATCGGGCTTCGGGGCGCGTGTCGCGGGACCATGGCATGGAGTGAGTCTGCCCTCGGGTCGTGCCGCCGATCAAGCGGTACCGCGCGGACGCTTCGCGGCGCGGGAAGAAGGCGTCTTTATCCGCCGCCCAGCCGATGCACGCGCATCGTGTTGGTCGATCCGGGCGCGCCGGGCGGTGTCCCCGCGACGATCACCACGCGATCGCCCGGATGGCCGCGGCCGACCTCGAGCATCGCCCGGTCGACCTGCTCGACCATCTGGTCGGTGTGATCGACCCACGGCACCACGAATGTTTCGGTGCCCCACAGCATCGCGAGCTGGCTGCGCACCGCGGATTCGGTGGTGAACGCGAGCAGCGGAATCTCCGAACGGTGCGAGGCCAGCCAGCGCGCGGTGCTGCCGCTGTGCGTGAAGGCGACCAGCGCGCGCGCGCCGATGTCGCGCGCGACCACGGTCGCGGCGCGCGCGATCGCTTCCTGGAGCGAGCCCGGGCTGTGCGACACGGGTGCGAAGCGCTCGAAGCCTTCTTCCTCGGCGGCCGCGATGATGCGCGCCATCGTGCGCACGCTCTCGAACGGGAACTGGCCGACGCCGGTTTCACCCGACAGCATCAACGCATCGGCGCCGTCGAGCACCGCGTTCGCGACATCCGACGCCTCGGCGCGTGTGGGGCGCGAGTGGTGGATCATCGACTCCAGCATCTGCGTGGCGACGATCACCGGCTTCGCGTGTTCGCGCGCGAGCTGCACGGCGCGCTTCTGCGTGAGCGGCACGCGCTCGAGCGGCATCTCGACGCCGAGATCACCGCGCGCCACCATGATTCCGTCGAACGCGCGGATCACATCCTCCAGACGATCGACGGCTTCGGGCTTCTCGAGCTTGGCGATCACCGGCAGCCGCCCGCCGGAGGCATCCATTGCGGCGTGCACCGGCTGGACGTCCTCGGGTGAGCGCACGAACGACAGCGCGATCGCATCCACTCGTAGCGAGAGCGCGAACTGCAGATCGACGACGTCCTTCGGAGTCAGCGTCTCCGCGCTGACGCGCACGCCGGGCAGGTTGATGCCCTTGTTGTTCGAGATCACGCCGCCTTCGATCACGCGGCAGCGCACGCGGATGCCGTCGGTGTCGATCACTTCGAGACGCACGAGCCCGTCGTCGATCAGCAGAGCGTTCCCCGGACGCACATCGGTCGCGAGCGCGGCGTACGTGGTCGAGGCACCCGCGGCGTCGCCCTCGAGCGGCTCGGTCGTGATCACGAACTCCGCGCCATCGACCAGCAGTGCTGAGCCGTCACGGAACTTGCCGAGCCGGATCTTCGGCCCCTGGAGATCCGCGACCACGGCGACCGCGCGCTTCGAGACCTCGGAAGCGTGGCGCACCCCGTCGTACGCCGCGCGATGCTGGTCGTGCGTGCCGTGCGAGAGGTTGAGGCGCGCCACGTCCATGCCCGCTTCGACCAAGCGCAGGATCGCCTCGGGCGTGCTCGTGACAGGACCCAGTGTGCAGACGATCTTCGCGCGGCGCGACAGCGGGGAGGAGGTCATGACGGTTCCGATCCCTGGAAGAAGCGTTGCCCTCGAGGCGCCGCGGGGAGGAAGAAGATGGGGTGGATGACGGGGCTCGAACCCGCGACACCTGGAGCCACAGTCCAGTGCTCTACCGACTGAGCTACACCCACCACCAATCTAACGCCATTCGCGCTGCAGTGGCGCGCCTGGAGGGAATCGAACCCCCGACCGACGGATTAGAAATCCGTTGCTCTATCCTTCTGAGCTACAGGCGCGGGTTCCGGTTCCCATGAGGGGCCGCAATTCGGGCCACCCGGGGACAAAAAGTCGGGGCGAGAGGATTTGAACCTCCGACACCCTGCTCCCAAAGCAGGTGCGCTACCGGGCTGCGCCACGCCCCGGCGAACAAGAATTCGAACGGGCACGGAGGATAGACAGAGGCTCGAATGACGTCAAACCGCGGCTCGCGCACCGGGGGGTGACAGAATCACTTTGGAGTTGAAGCGCCGGATTCGATCGCGACCCATAACCGCGGCCCGCGCGCCTTGCGTCGCGGTGTCTCGCACCTTAGTCTTTCGGCTGTTCGTACACGCCTCCGCAACCTCGTTTCGCGGGAGAATTCCATGAGTGGCGTCAACAAGGTGATTCTATTGGGCAACCTCGGAGCGAATCCCGAGATGCGGTTCACGCAGGGAGGCGCGGCCGTCGCGAATCTCAGAATTGCGACGACCGAAAAGTGGACCGACAAGCAGGGCCAGAAGCAGGAAGCCACCGAGTGGCATCGCGTGGTCCTGTTCGGCAAGACCGCCGAGATCGCGGGCCAGTACCTGACCAAAGGCCGCCAGGTCTTCATCGAAGGCCGCATCCGCACGCGTCAGTGGCAGGACCAGGCCGGCCAGAAGCGCTACTCCACCGAGATCATCGCCACCGGCATGACCCTGGTAGGCGGCCGAGCCGGCGGCGACCGCGGCCCCGACGAAATGGGCGCCACGATCCCACCCGATGACACCATGTCGAACGACTTCGGCGGATCACCGGACGACGACATTCCGTTTTGATCTTCGGCAGTTCGCACAAGGAACGGCAAAAGAAGAGCTTTTAGGGGAAAATATTGGTAGTTGTGCGCAGCCCAAGGGGCTGCCGCACTCCGCAAGGCGCCTTCCCGAGTGTATGCACTGTTCGGTTGCGGAGCGTGGTGCAGATGCAAGGAAGCGCCCGAGCCTCGCGCGCAGACGTAGCTCCAGCTACGTCGAGCACGTGGCGACCAAGCTGACGCAGTCAGATGCGCCGCGATCCACAACCGAACGGGGGCGATTGGTCTCGACGGGGAACCTGAATCAAAGAGTGCAGGCCGGGGGCCCGTTGCCTCGTTAAAAATGCGGGAAAATTCATCTGCCAACGAGCAGATGGCTCTCGCTGCCTAATTAAAAACTAGGTAGCGACGATCGCCCGGTTCCCGCCTGTGGGGGTCGGTCGCGATCGTCATACAAACGCAGGCTGGTCCAAAGCTCTCGCTCGGGGGCAGAGGACGAGATCCAATCGAGCTGGCGCGTGGATGATCCCGCCGGTCGGAGCGGACGCGCGCGAGATTCAAATGGCCGGACACGCCTGTAGGACTCTTTGAGGATCGTTTTTCGGACGCGGGTTCGATTCCCGCCGCCTCCACCATATGGAAACCGATGGCCAGCCGTTCGCGGTTGGCCTTCGGTGTATTGGCGACCAGACACCGAGCGCAGGCGCCCTAAAGCCCAGCGCGGCCGGGGCTCCCGTTTTCCGCTTGCAGCGCGCGGGTCACGCGACTACCCTCGCGCGCTCTGTGAACGGCGCCTCCCTCTCGCTGCGAGACCGTCTCAGCGAAATCCATGATCGCATCGAGCACGCGGCCCGGCGGTCGGGCCGCAATCCCGCGCAGGTCCGCCTGATCGGGGTCGCCAAGACCGTGCCCCTCACGACCCTCGTCGAAGCGGTCGAGCTGGGTCTCGCGGATCTGGGCGAGAACCGGGTGCAGGATGCCGTGATGGCCTTCGAAGTGCTTGGCCGGTCGGCCCGCTGGCATCTGATTGGAAATTTGCAGCGTAACAAGGCAGGTCGCGCCGCGGACCTGTTCGATCGCATCCACAGCATCGATCGCATCGAGGTGGCGCAGGCCGTGTCGCGGCGCGCGCTCGACGCGGGACGCGTGGTGCGGGTGATGGTTCAGGTCAATGTGAGTGGTGAACCGCAGAAGCACGGCGTCGAGCCCGATGGGGCAGAGGCCCTGCTCGATGCGGTGGGAAAGCTGCCGTCGCTGGCGCTCGATGGTCTGATGTCGATCGGCGCGGCGGACGGAGACGCAGAGGACGCGCGCCGGTACTTCGCCGCGACGCGCGAACTGCGCGAGCGGGCCGAGCGCGCGACCGGGCTCGAGTTGCCCGAGTTGAGCATGGGGATGAGCGGGGACTTCGAAGTGGCGATCGAAGAGGGCAGCACGATGGTGCGCGTGGGTTCGGCGCTGTTCGGACCGCGCGGCTGAGAACGGAGAGCGAATGTTCGTGATCGGAAATCTGCTGGGAGCACTCGCGTCGATCCTCGACGTCGTGCTTCAGATGCTGATGCTCGTCATTTTCGTGAACGCCTTGCTGTCGTGGGTGCGGCCGGATCCGAGCAATCCGATCGTCATGTTCCTGGACCGGGTTTCGGACATGGTGTGCGACCCGATCCGGCGCCTGTTGCCGCTGCAGTACTCGGGCATCGATTTCGCTCCGTTCGTGGCGATGCTCGCGATCTGGTTCATCCGGTTGTTCCTGGTGCAGACGCTCCGCGACGTCGCGGTGCGCATGGTGTGACCGCGCGGCTCGCGGTGCGCGTCCATCCGGGCGCGCGGCGCAACGCGATACGCGCGTGGCTCGCGGACGGAGTGCTGAAGCTCGAGGTCACGGCGGCGCCCGAAGCCGGCCGCGCGAATCAGGCGGTGTGCGACCTGATCGCCAGGGCGGTGGGTGTCGGCCGGCAGCAGGTGACGGTGGCGCGAGGCGAAACCTCGCGCCGCAAGCAGATCGAAGTCGAAGGCATCGAGGCCGGCGAACTGAAGCGGCGGATCGATCGGGTACTGGAGGAAGCGGAACATCGTGGTGAGTGAGCTCAAGTCGCGCATCGACGAAGCGGGGGCCTACGTGCTCGCGAAGAGTCCGATCCGGCCCGAGGTCGGCATCGTTCTCGGGACCGGGCTCGGCGACTTCGCCGCGCTCGAAACCCGCGCGATCGTGCCTTATCGCGACATTCCGCACTTCCCCGTCTCGACGGTCGAGAGCCACGCCGGCGAATTGCACCTGGGGGTGCTTGCCGGGCGGCAGGTGGCGGTCATGAAGGGCCGCGTGCACTTCTATGAGGGCTACACGATGGAGCAGGTCGCATTCCCGATGCGGGTGCTCAAGGCGATCGGATGCGGCACGGTCATCATCACGAACGCGGTCGGCAGCATGAATGCCGAGATGCCTCCCGGCACGATCGTGGTGACGACCGATCACATCAATCTCATGGGCGCCAATCCGCTGATCGGCGCGAACGACGACGCGCTCGGTCCGCGGTTCCCGGACATGAGCGAGCCTTACGCGCGGGATCTCGTGCGTCTCGCCGAGCAGGTGGCGCTCGAGTTGTCCGAGCCGCTTCAGAGGGCGGTGTTCGTCGCCGTGGCGGGGCCGAACCTCGAGACCGCGGCGGAGTATCGATTCCTTCGAGGAATCGGGGCCGATGTGGTGGGGATGTCGCTCGTCCCCGAAAATCTGGCCGCGGTGCACGGCCGTCAGCGCGTGCTCGCGTTCAACGTGGTGACCGATGCTTGTTTGCCCGATCACCTGCGTGCGGTGGACATTCCTGAGATCCTTGCGGTCGCAGGACGAACGGCACCGCGACTTCAGCGTCTCATCACCGAGATCGTCCGTCGTTGGGATCAGGCAGCGTGAAGACCGGCAAGCGTCCGGTTCCGAGGAGGTAGCGATTCATGGCGAGTTCGCGCAAGACCAGCGCCGCCCGCACCCGGGCGGCACGACCAGGTGCAAAAGCCGGCAAGCCGGCTCGTGCTGCCGCTCCCTCCAAGACCAAGTCCGCATCCAGGACCGCGCATTCAAAATCCACGCCCAAGCGAGCGCCGGCCAAGCCGGTCTCGAAGGTGGCGTCCAAGTCGGTGAAGCCGACAGGGAAACCCGTGCCCGCAAAAACCGCTTCAAAGTCTGCAGCGAAACCGATCGTGAAACCGGCGGCCAGGCCCGCGGCGAAGCCCGTTCTCAAGCCGGGGGCCGCGAAGTCCGCTCCGGCACTGGCCGTGACGAAGGCCGAAAAGGGTGCTGTCGCGAAGGCCCCGGGCAAGCCGGTCGCCAAAACGAAGACCAAGAAGGAAGTGAAGAAGCTCTCCGACGCGGCAGCCAAGCGCGCGGCACAGATGGAAGTCCGTCCGCTCGGCGTGCTCCCGCCCGAATCGATGATGAAGTCCACCCGGCCCGCGACCATGCCCGTCGCCCGTCCTCGACCCTCGAGCCCAGGAACCCGAACGCCTCAGACATCAGGGCAAGGAGCCAAGCGAGTGACCGAGCAGGAACTCAAGGAATTCGAGACCCGTCTGCTGGAGGAGCGCCGCAAGATCCTCAAGGAGATGGGCCATCTGGAAAATACCGTGCTCAAAGTGAACCAGCGTGACAGCTCGGGCGATCTTTCCGGCTACTCGTTCCACATGGCCGACGCGGGCACCGATGCGATGGAGCGCGAGAAGGCATTCATGTTCGCGTCCAAAGAAGGCCGCACGCTGATGGAGATCAACGAGGCGCTGCGCCGCGTGTACCGCGGCGAGTACGGCATCTGCGAATCCTGCGGCCTGCCCATCTCACGTGGCCGGCTCGAAGCCATGCCGATGGCGAGCCTGTGTGTCGCGTGCAAGGAGAAGGAGGAGAAGGCCCAGCGGGGCGCTCAATGATCCGATCGCTGCTCACGCTGTTCGGGATCGCGACGTTCGTCGTGGGGCTCGACCAGTGGACGAAGCAATGGGCTTCGGCTCATCTCGCCTACAAGCCTCCGGTCTCCCTGATCGGAGAGTTCCTTCAGCTCACCTACACCCGCAACTCCGGTGTCGCATTCGGCCTCGGTGCGGGCACCGGATTTCCGTACTACCTGTTCTCGATCGCCGCCGCCCTGATGATCGTGCTGATGTTCCTGCGTGGACAGGTGCATGGCCCGGGGAGGAAACTGGCACTCGCGCTCATCCTCGGAGGGGCGCTCGGTAATCTGATCGACCGCCTCAAGACGGGCGAGGTCGTGGACTTCATCCAGATCCTCTGGGGACGGTTCCCGGTCTTCAACGTCGCCGACACCGCTGTGTCGGTCGGAGTCGCGCTATTCGCGTGGTCGTGGACCCGCCATGAATACGTGGAAATGGGCAAGACGCCCGGAACGGCCGCGCATGAACCAGACGCTTCATCTGTCGGTGCCAGTGGAGAACCAGGGCGAGCGGCTCGACCGCTTCCTGGCGATGGCACAGACGGATCTCTCTCGTAGCCGCCTCCAGAGCCTGATCCAGGATGGCCTCGTGCTTGTGAATCAGGTGGCGGGCCGATCCTCGCAGCGCCTGCGCGAAGGCGACGTGGTCGAGGTCGCGCTGCCCGAGCGCGTGGCGGGCAAAGAACTGCTGCCGGAAGACCTGCCGCTCGACATCGTATTCGAGGACGAGTGGTTGCTGGTCGTGAACAAACCGTCCGGGCTCGTCGTTCATCCGGGCGCCGGAGTGCACTCGGGAACACTCGTGAACGCGCTGCTCCATCACGATCCCGCGATCGCGCGGGTCGGTGGACCGGGGCGCCCCGGCATCGTGCATCGGCTCGACAAGGACACTTCGGGGCTCATGGTTGTCGCGCGCCGGGAGCGCACCTACCGGGCGCTGGTCGAAATGATCCAGTCGCGCGCGGTGTCGCGCGTCTACTCGGCCCTCGTATGGGGCGATCCGCGCGACGAGGAGGGCACGATCGAAACCTCGTTCGGCCGCCATCAGCGCGATCGCACGCGCATGGCGGTGCTGAAGTCGGGCGGCAAGCCGGCACGCACGCACTGGCGCGCGGTCGAGCGCTTCGGGCCCGCGGCGTTGCTCGAAGTGCGGCTCGATACCGGCCGCACGCACCAGATCCGGGTGCATCTCCAGCACCTCGGACATGCGGTGGTCGGGGATCCGCTCTACGGCGGTCGTGACAAAAAGCAGTTGAGGCTTTCGCTGAGCCAGCGTAGCCTCGCTGCGGAACTGCTCGGGGTCCTGCCGCGGCAGGCGCTCCACGCGTCCGAATTGGGGTTTTCACATCCGGTGTCGGGTGGGGACCTTCGCTTCAACCAGCCTGTGCCCGAAGACTTCGCCCGAGTGCTGGACATGCTCCGCTCCTGGAATCCAACCCGTCCCTCGTCCCTGCCCTGAGCTCTCATGACTGAATCCGACGTCAAACCGGAAGTCATCTCCGTAAGAATCCCGAGCCGGCTCGACCTGCTCGCGTTGCTCGACGCGGTCGCGAATTCGCTTTGCGAACGCATGAAGTTCGACGGCGACACCGCCTCACAGGTCACGATGTCGGTGATCGAGGCGGGCACCAACGCGATCCAGCACGGTCACAAGCGCAACTCGGCACTTCCGGTCGACATTAGATTTTCTTTGTATCCGGATCGCATGGAGATCGATGTCTACGACACCGGCACGGGCTTCGACCTCGGACAGATCAACGGTGACGTCACCTCGCCCGAGCACCTGTTCGACGCGCGCGGACGGGGCATCTTCATCATGCGGGCGTGCATGGACTCGGTGCAGTTCGAGTTCCTGCCGACCGGCACCGCCTGCCATCTCGTGAAGCTCCGCCCCATCCCACAGCCGGCCGTCTGAGCACTCCGTGTCACGGGTGCTGGCAGTGGACTGGGGAGAACGGCGCGTGGGGCTTGCGGTGAGCGATCCGGGCGGCGTCATCGCGACCGGCTTGGACACCCTTGCGGTCCGCAGCGCCGATGACGCGGTCACCCAGGTCGCCGCGCGCGCCCGTGAAGTCGAAGCCGAACGGGTGGTGGTCGGCATGCCGCTGCTGATGTCGGGTGAGCGCGGCGAGGCCGCGCTGGCCGCGCAGGATTTCGCGGAGTCACTCGCCGCGGCGCTCGAGATCCCGGTCGAAACCTACGACGAGCGGCTGACCTCGGCGTTGAGCCAGCGCCGCCTTCGCGAAGTCGGAGTGCGCACCGGCCACGCCAAGGCGCGCATCGATCAGGGTGCCGCGATCGTGCTGCTCGAGTCCTTCCTCATGCGGTTGCGCTCGCGCGGCGACCAGGGGCTTTCGTGACGCCCGCGCGGCGCGCGGCATCACCCCGCAGCCGCCGGTTTCGCCCGCGGCGCTGGGCGCTGCTGTTGCTGGTCGGCGTCGGGCTCGCAATCGCGAGCCACCTGTTCCTGCCCGCCGGTCCGTTTCCCCCGAGCGACCGCCGCGTGGTGCTGGTCGAGCGCGGACAGACACTGGGCGACGTCGCCCAGGAGCTCGAGCGCAACGGGCTCATCCACGGCACGCTCGGCTTCCAGGTGCTCGCGCGCCTGATGGGGTTGGACCGCAGCATCAAGGCCGGCCAGTACGCGTTTCGCCCGGGCACCACCATCCCGGCGCTGCTCAGGGCGTTCGCGCGCGGCATGAGCGGGCTCAATCTCGTGACGATTCCCGAAGGCCTCACGCTGAAGCAGGTCGTCGAGCGGCTCGCGGCGCATCTCGGAGCCTCGCCCGCGTCGTTCGATTCGCTCGCGCGCGATCGCGCGTTCCTCGATTCGCTCGGGGTCGGCGCTCCGAGCCTCGAAGGCTATCTGGCGCCGGACTCCTACGAGTTCCTCCCCGGCACCGCACCCGAGGTCGCGTTCCGCACCATGGCCACGCGCACCCAGACGCTGCTGCTGGATCAGACGGCGGGTCGCGACTCGCTGCCGCTCTCGCTTTCGCTCCACCAGCTGCTCACGCTGGCTTCGATCGTCGAATGCGAGGCCCAGTACGACGACGAGCGCCCGCGCATCGCGCGGGTCTACCTCAACCGGCTCGCGCGCAACATGAAGCTGCAGGCCGACCCGACCGTCGCCTACGCGGTCGGACTTCCGCCGCGCTCGCGGATCTATCTGCGCCAGTTGCGCGCCGACTCTCCCTACAACACGTACATGCGGGTCGGACTCCCGCCGGGCCCGATCTGCAATCCCGGACGCGCGAGCATCGAAGCTGCCATCAATCCAGGGCCCGAGTCCGACGATCTCTACTTCGTCGCCAACGGCCGCGGGCGGCACATGTTCTCCCCCACCTACGACCAGCACCTCTCGAACATTCGCGTGGTCCGCACCGTGGCGCCCGCCGCGGCGGAGACGCTGATCACGGCGGGAGACTCGGCGGCGGTGCCCGTCCCGGCGAAGCCCGCGACTCCATAGGGGAAGAGTCGGTTATTAACCGACTCGTTGCAGAAGTGAAAGGGTATAACCGACATCCGCTCCCACGGCGTGCGTTGATCGTCTTCGGCTCTGTGATAGTGTTCCGGCCCCGTGACCTCATCCTCGCTCATCCAGATCGGCGAACACACGCCACTCCCCGACGGCCTCGACTGGCGTGAGCGGCTGGACCGCCTTCGCGCCCACCTGTCGGAGCTGGGCTCGGTGATCGTGGCCTACTCGGGTGGCGTGGACTCGAGCCTGCTCCTGCGGGTCGCGATCGAGGTGCTCGGCGAGCAGGCGCGCGGTGTGATCGGGCGCTCCGACTCCTACGCGTCGCACGAGTTAACTCTCGCGCTCGAGCAGGCCGCAGCCTTCGGAGCAAAGGTCGAGATCGTGAGCACCGGCGAGCTTTCGGACCCCAACTTTCGCTCGAACCCGCTTGATCGCTGCTACCACTGCAAGTCGGAGCTCTACCGCGAGCTTCAGGTCGCGGCCGGGCAGCTGGGAGCGCAGGCCATCCTCGATGGAACGATTGCCGACGATCTCACCGACTGGCGCCCCGGCCGCCGTGCTGCGGAAGAGGCGGGCGTGCGCTCACCGCTTGCCGAGCTCGGATTCACGAAGGCCGACGTGCGCGCGGCCGCGCAACATTATGGGCTCACGAGTCACGACAAGCCGGCGTCGCCGTGCCTCGCCTCGCGGATCCCTTATGGCACCGAAATCAGCCGCGAGAATCTTCGCATGGTCGAAACGGGCGAGGCCTTACTCCGCGATCTCGGGTTCCGCGAACTCAGGGTCCGCTACCACGGCGACGTCGCGCGTATCGAATTGCCGTTGTGCGAATTGCCGCGATTTTCGGACCCGGCGTTGCGAAACAAAGTCGTCGACGGGCTCAAGCAGGCAGGATTCCGATTCGTCGCGCTGGATCTCGAGGGCTTCCGATCAGGAAGTCTCAATTTGGCAGTGGCTTCCGCAATGGCCTCGGACGCCCTGGCGTCGGTCCGAGTCGATTCACCCGATCCCCAGGCCCGGCACGATTCCCGCGTGTTGAGCGGGAGTGAACGGAAGCGGGAGCTTCCGGGCGAATTGCCCCGAGGTTGTGACAAAGCGGGAACCTCCTCCGGCGGACCGGGTGTATAAGGCTCGCGCCCCACGGAGGCGGCGGCACAAGGAGCGATCTTCGCTGAGGTCGTTGGTGCCAGGGCCGTCGTACAGGACCCAGTGTAGCCGACGATCTCGACCCGACCTTATCGGGCCGGGTCGATCGGCTTTTGTGTTTCGTTCCGAAGGGGCATGGAGGAAGCAATGAACGGAAAGCCGGTGGTGAAACCTCGCAGTCAGCGCAGGGCAGTGATCGAAAGCGATCTCGGTTTCAGCTGGGGAGTGATGAACTCGCTCCTGCTGGGACTCGGGGTGGCGGTCCTCGTTGCCGGATATCTCGCGCTCTCGAAGGGTTCCATCACGCTGGCGCCGGTCCTGTTGGTGACGGGCTATGTGGTCCTGATCCCGGCCTCCCTGCTCATTCGTGCACGCAACACGGGCGAATAGCTCAGCTGGTAGAGCACTTGCCTTACAAGCAAGGGGTCACAGGTTCGAGCCCTGTTTCGCCCACCACCGTGGAAGCACAACCGGGTTAAGAGTCCCGGAGCAATCAGTACCCTAGCTAAACGAAGGTAAAAAAGCGTAGCCGCGGCGTGAAGGGGGCAAAAAACCTTGACATGCTGTGAACCGGGATCTTAGACTTCTCCTGTCTTGGAACGCCTTGTTAGCGCGACAATTAACAGGTCACGCGGCGGCTAAGCGATCGATCGAAATTGAAGAGCCTGAAAGGAGGTGGCTCGCAGCCCTGCCTGATTGCTCGCAACTCTTGCCTTTGTCTTAATCTAGCAACAGGGGTGACCCATGTATGGAGGTGCAAAAATGTCTGGTCTGCTTCGCAAGGCCATGCTTCTCGCGTGCTCAGGAGTTCTGGCCGCTTCGAGCTCGATGGCCGCTGTTCCCAGCCCTGCTGATTCTTCGGTTCCGTGCGGTCTCAACCTCGTAGGTACGACCGCGGGTGTTGCGGATGCGCGTGGTGAGTTCCAGATCACCGTGCGTGACCTCGCGCAGAATCCGATCCCGGGCAGCTCTGTCGTGATCGACTTCAATGCCTGCACGCCGGATATCCGTGTGTGCTCCGTCCAGCCTGCCGGTGGTGTCACTGCCGACTGCTCGGGCGTTGTCGGTGAGATCAATGCCGTGACGGACGGTGCTGGCGTCGTGACGATTCGCATCGTCGGTGGCGCGAACAACTCCGGTGGAAGCGCGGCTGCGGGATTCAAGTGCGCGACCGTGTATGCCGATGGTGTCAATCTGGGCACGATCAATGTCGGCGCGTTCGATCAGAACGGCGGCGGTGGCGTGAACCCGACCGACCTCTCGCTGTTCCTGCCGGACTCGTTCGATGGCGACTTCGAAGGCCGTTCGGACTACAACTGCTCGAACACCGTCAATCCGACCGACCTGTCGCTGCTGCTCGGCGCTTCGCTCGGCGGTGGTTCGGCCACGAGCTGTGCCGCGTACTGCCACTGATTCACGCTTCAATCTGTTGATTTGAGTTTCAAAAATCGGCTGACCGGAAGGTGGTGATTGCCGACCTCAAATGCTTCTGAAAACCACCCAAGGAGATCTTCCCCTCGTAGCGTTGCATCTTTGGAGGCAGCAATGAAGAAGACCCTTGTACTCGCCGGTGGCATGCTGGCGCTGATGGCGAGCATCGCCTCTGCGCAGGGCATCAACCTGGCGTGGAATGATTGTGGAGCAGCCGGAACGGGAACCAATTCGACGACATGTTCGACGAACTCCGGTGTCCCGTTCACCATGGTTGCGTCGTATCTGCCGCCGGCCGGCCTCAACAAGGTTGGCGGTCTCTCAGCACAGATTGACATCACGTCGAACACCGCGTCGCTTCCGGATTGGTGGAAGCACGGTACCGGTCAGTGCCGTACCACTTCGGGTCTGTCGATCAGCTTCGACTTCACGAGTGGTCCGTTCAGCTGTGCTGACTACTTCGGTGGCCAGGCGGCAGGCGGCTTCGCGTACGATATCGGTTACGGTACGCCGAATCGCGCGCGTCTTCGGGTCCAGGCGGCGATCGCTGCCGGTACCGAGCAGCCGGTCGCTGCGGGAACCGAGTACTACGCGTTCAAGGCGAATGTGCAGCGCTCGAAGAGCACCGGCGTCGGACTGTGCGCCGGCTGCAGCGAGCCGATGTGCATCGTGCTCAACAGCGTCCAGCTGTTCCAGCCTCTCGAAGAAGGAAATGACCCGGAGATCACCAATCCGGCAAATTCCAACTACGTGACCTGGCAGTCGGCCGTTGTGGCCGGATGCCCGCTGTCGACCCCGACCCAGACGAAGACGTGGGGTCAGGTCAAGAGCCTGTACCGTTAACAGGTAACTATTTTTGGTCCCCCTTGCAGTAATAGCCTGGAGGCAACAAATGAAGAAGAACATCCTCATCGCAGGTGCGATGCTCGTGCTCGGCGCGTCGTTCGCGTCGGCCGAGGGCGTCAACCTGTCGTGGAATGACTGTGGAATTGCTGGACAGCAGAACCAGACGTTTGCGTGCAACACCAACTCTGGCGCTCCGTTCGTGCTGGTCGCTTCGTATGATCCGCCGGCGAACGTGACGAAGCTCGGCGGTCTGTCGGCGCAGATCGACATCACCACCGATCAGGCGAATCTGCCCGACTGGTGGAAGCACGGCACCGGTCAGTGCCGTGGTACGACGGGCCTGTCCGTGAGCTTTGATTTCACGAGCGGACCGTTCTCCTGCGCCGATTACTTCGGTGGTCAGGCGGCGGGCGGCACGGCGTATGACGTCGGTTTCGGTTCGCCGGCGCGTGCACGTTTCCGTATTCAGGCTGCCATCGCGGCCGGCACCGAGCAGCCAGTCGATCCAGGCACGGAGTACTACGCGTTCAAGGCCAACCTCCTGCGCGCGAAGACCTCGGGCACGGGAAACTGCGTTGGTTGCTCGAACTCGGCGTGCATCGTGCTGAACGAAATCCAGCTGTTCCAGCCGCTCGAGCTGGCCAACGATCCGATCATCACCAATCCGCGTGACCGTCAGTTCGCCACGTGGCAGAACCCGGCGACGGGCCCTGTTGGCTGCCCGCTGTCGACCCCGACCAAGAGCAAGACGTGGGGCCAGGTCAAGAGCCTGTACCGCTAGTCTGAATCTGCTGAGCTTCACACCGAAGCGACCGTCGCAAGACGGTCGCTTCGGTTTTTTCATTTCGCGCGCTGGTCGGAAACTGGGGCTCCATTGCTACTCCAATGACTTGCACGTGGCGTAATCTGGCGCCTATGCGCCTGAGTCTCGTGATCGCCGGTCTGCTGTTAATGGTCGTTCCCGCGTCGGCATTCGACGGCCAGATCTATCTAAGTTGGGACGACTGCGCGCTCGACGGAGCCGGCAACGCCGATCTGGGAACGGCGTGTCAGTTCGATGAAGGCAACAGCGCACTCTTTTGCGCGTTCACGCTGGCTCAGTCGATCGATGACGTCGTCGGCATCGAAGTCACCGTCGATCTCCAGCACAGCGAAGGTGCGCTTCCGGACTGGTGGCGGCTGGGCAAGGGAGACTGCCGCGATCAATCGCTGTTCGCGAGCGGGGACTTCACTCTAGAAAGGGTGTGCGCCGACCCGTGGCGGATTTCCGGTGCCGCCCTCGCGCTCTACACGCCTGGCCTTCCTCGAGGTCAGAGCAGCCAGGCCCGGCTGCTCGGATTGCTAGCGATCCGCGCGGACTCCGCCCGGGTGCTCGAGGCGGGAGCGATGTACTACGGCCTCAAGCTCTTGATTTCAAATCAGAAGACTTCGTTTCCAGGATGCGCCGGATGTCTCCAACCCGCATGCCTCGTCCTCAATCAGGTGAAGCTGCTGCGCGGCGCCAAGTCCGTTCCCACCGAAGTCACCCTCGAGACCGCGGGGCCCGCGAACGCCAACCGGGTGACGTGGCGGGGAGGATCGGGAGCCGACTGCGCCTCCGTCCCGGTGCGTGCCCGCACGTGGGGACAGATCAAAAGCCTCTACCGGTAGCGGGCTGGCCGACGGTGAATCGCTAGGGTATCTTGCCGCCGCTTGGGTTCTCGGCCGCCTGAGAACCGTTGGCCCGCGATTGCCGCGCTCCCGATCGATCGAGCGCAGCACGCAACCATCACGCTGAACTCATAACGGAGGATCGCATGAAGAAATGGCTCATGAGTGGAGCGGCACTGTTGATGGCGGCGTCGATCGCATCCGCCGGCGACCCCTCGGGGATCAATCTGTCGTGGGACGATTGCGGCACGACCGGAGCGAACACCAAGACCTTCGCATGCGATGCCAACGCGGGAGCACCCCTGGTCCTCGTCGGTTCGTTCACCCCGCCCGCCAACGTCAATGCGTTCCTCGGCATCGACGCCCAGATCGACATCACGGTTGGCACCCAGCTTCCGGACTGGTGGAAGCACGGCGGCGGATCCTGCCGCACCACGACCGGTCTTGCGGCCAGCTTCGACTTCACCTCGGGCCCGTTCACGTGCATCGACTTCTTCGGCGGGCAGGCGGCCGGTGGCTTTGCCTATGACTCGGAGTACGGAGCGCCCAATCGGGCGCGGTTCCGGATGCAGGCGGCGATTCCGACCGGCACCGAGGGCCCGCTGACCGTCGGCACCCAGTACTATGCGTTCAAGGCCAACATCCTGAAGTCGAAGACGACCGGCGGCGGCTCGTGCGCCGGCTGCCTTAACGAAGCGTGCATCGTCTTCAACAGCATTCAGCTGTTCCAGCCGCTCGAAGCCAACAACGATCCGTTCATCACGGCCGAAGAGGACCAGAACTGGGTCACCTACCAGAGCATTTCGATCCTCGACTGCCCGGCCAATACCCCGACCCGCAACAAGACGTGGGGTCAGGTAAAGGCGCTTTACCGGTAAGTCATCCGCGTGCCCAACAGAACGACCACCTTCGTTTCGCGAAGGTGGTCGTTCTGTCGGTAGCGCGGCGCCCGTGCTTCGATCAGCTCGGCGGCGCGAGCCGGAAGCGCATCACCCACTCCGGGTGCGCTTCGATCCGGTAGCGCTTTCTGTTGCGGGCGATCAGGGATTGGAGCATCGAGTCGCCGGTGATGTTCTGCAGCGATTCGTCGATCACCCGCTCGACTTCTGCGAACGGCAACTGCCGGCCCTGCTCGAACGCGAGGAGCTGGAGCACGATGTAGTCGCCGGACTTGTCGGGCCCGTCGGTCGTCACCTGGCCCGGCCGCAGTTCTTCGAACAGCACCTTGTGGTAGGGCCCGTGCTCGTTCTGGTACCGCTGCTGGATCGACCCGCGCGGAGCGAGCCCCGCGAGTGAATCGGCGAGCAGAATGGCCTCGGCCTTCTCTCCCGACATCAGGCGTGCCTTGAGCGAATCGGCCCCGGCCCGCGAGTGGG
>JANLWX010000099.1:0-8660 GCA_031364845.1 Candidatus Eiseniibacteriota bacterium | reverse complement strand
GGCGGCGATCTCGGATTCTTCAACCGCGCCACGATGGTGAAGGAGTTCTCCGACACCTCGTTCGCGATCGAGCCCGGCTACGTGAGCCAGCCGGTCAAGACGCGCTTCGGATTCCACCTGATCCGCGTCGACGCGAAGAAGCCCGAAGGCGTGGTGCCGTTCGAAGAAGCGCGCGACGAGATCTTCTCCGAGATCGCGCGCGCGCGCGCCGACTCGCTCGGCCTGCGCAACGCGCGCCGCAGCCTGCGGCAGATTCCGGCCGTGGGCGTGGCCGCGGCCGCGCGGCCGGCGGGCGGGTTCAAGACGTCGGAGCCGTTCACCGTCGCCGATCCCATCCCCGGCATCGGCATGCTGCCCGACATGGCCGCCGATCTGCCCTCGCTTCCCGTCGGGCAGTGGTCGGCGAAGCCCTACAAGGAAGCGAACTCGTACATCCTCGTGCGCCCGACGCGGCGTCTGCCCGCGGGCCCTGCCGACTTCGAAGAAGTGAAGCGTCAGGCCGTGGAAGACATGAAGACCGCGAAGAAGAAGGCGCTGGTCGCGCAGAAGACTGAGCAAGTGCGCACGATGCTCTCGGCCGGCGCCACGCTCGATTCGGCGGCGGCGCCGTTCGGTGGACTCAAGGATTCGGGCCTGCTCACGAAGATCGGCGGATTCATCCCGCTGCTCGGCAACGAGCCGCGCGTGATCGAGAAGGCATTCGCGGTGAAGCCGGGAACGGTGAGCGACACGATTCACGTAGCACAGGGTGTGGTGTGGATTCGCCCCGAGGACAAGCGCGCCGTCGAAGGCGCATCGTTCGCAAAGGATCGCGACGCGATCACGAACGAACTGCTCGCGAAGAAGATCGAGGCGTGGCTCGAGAGCAAGAAGAAGACGGTGCGCGTCGAAGTGCTGCGCGCCGATCTGCGCGGGCCGCCGCCGCCCAAGACCCGCACCGTGACCACGACGATTCCGGCCGGCCGGTGAACTGGCAGCAACTGCTGACGACGCGGCGCCTGGGGGATCACGACGATTCCCCCGGCGCGCCGCGCAGCGCCTACCAGCGCGACTGGGATCGCATCCTCTACTCGCCGCACTTCCGGCGACTCGCCGGCAAGACGCAGGTGTTCCCGCTCCCGCTCGACGATCACATCCATTCGCGGCTGACGCATAGTTTGGAAGTGGCGACCGTCGGGCGTTCGCTGGGAACGCTGGTCGGACATCGGCTGCGGGCCTCGCTGCCGCCGGACATCGAAGCGCGCGACATCGGCGATTGCGTGGCCGCCGCTTGTCTGGCGCACGACATGGGCAACCCGCCGTTCGGTCACGTCGGGGAAATCGCGATTCAGGAACTGTTCGAGCGCCATCGCGAGGCGTCGTGGTTCCGAGAATTCTCGGAGACCCAGCGCCACGACCTGCTCGCGTTCGAAGGGAATGCGGTGGCGTTGCGGCTTGCGACCGGACCTGCGGGACCGCTGTCGCCGCGCGGACTGGATCTGAGCTGTGCGACCCTTGGGGCGCTCGTGAAATATCCGTGCGCTTCCGTCGACGCCGAAGGGAAGAAGGCCGCGCGGAAGAGTCGGTCGAAGCACGGGATCGATACGCCGGAGCTGGAAGTGTACGCCGCGGCCGCGCACGAACTCGGCCTCCCCGCGGATCCCGCCGCGCATCGCGCGTGGCGGAGGCATCCGCTCGCGTTCTTGACCGAGGCGGCGGACGACATTGCGTACCAGATCATCGATCTGGAGGACGGGCTGCGGCTGCGTCACATTTCGCAGGCGGAGTTGCTCGAGCTGCTGCGGCCGTTGTGCGAGCGCGACCCGCGTTGTCCAGCGCTGACGCCCGTGCGCGACCGCGAAGCGATGCTCGATCTCGCCGGGCGGCTGCGGTCGATCGCGATCAACACGCTGATCCACGAAGTTGCGGATGTGTTCGAGCGCGAGCTTCCCGCGATCCTCGCCGGCGAGTTCGACGAAGCGCTGGTCGGCCACATCGCCAGCCGTCCCGCCGTCGAGCAGATCACGAAGAAGAACGCGACCGCCTGCTATTCCGCGCGCGATGTGCTGAAGCTCGAACTCACGGGATCGGTCGCGATCCAGGCCGTGCTCGATGCGTTGATCGATGCGGCGTTGCCGGGATCCTCCGGAGTGCGCGCGAAGCACCTGCGAAAGCTGTTGCCGGGGGTGTTTCCGGACGCGGATCTCTATACGCGCGTGCTCAAGCTCACCGACTTCGTCGCCGGGATGACCGACCACTACGTCGTGCGGCTGTATCGGGAGTTGAGCGGGATCCGGCTTCCGGGCGGGCGCGACTAGCCATCCAACTACAAGCCATCCGCCACCTTGAAAGATTCCTCGCCTTAGCAGGTCGGGATGCTGCCATAATCCGTGGCATCAATAACCCAGTAGCATGGGTCCGCTACTCGATTTTGGAGCAATCAGACCCCTTCAAGGCGAGCGGCTGCGACCTACCCTCCAACGAAGCAATCTCACAATGGCCGTGGTGCCGCAGGCACCCTCGAGACGGGTTTCGTTGCAGCACCTGGCATCACCCTTCCGATCAGCGCCTCAACGAGGCGACGCGGGCTTGAGCTAACGCACCGGTTCGGGACACACCGACGGTGTGGCGCGATACTTTGCGTTCGACCTTCAGCATGGCTTGCCGTTTCAGATGATCGGAGTCTCCTGTGATTTGTCGCTCAGCAGATGGATGGCCCGCGTCGACCTCTGGGATGGCGCTGCTTGCATGGGTCGCCGCGCTAGCTTTCAACTCAAGCACGTGCTCTGCAAGCTCGGCTGTAGTACCAGATGACTACTCGGACGTTCAAACGGCACTTGCGGTCGGTGTGGACACAGTCATTGTGCGAACGGTCGCATTCCGGGAAGACATAACAATATCCGGAGGCGTCGTCGTCATTGGCGTGGACGCTGAAAACAAACCGGAGATCGGGCGAGTCACAATCCAACCCACTGACGATCCGGGCGAAGGCGCCAAATATATTGAGCTACACAATCTGGCGATCGCCGACGGTGTCGTGATCGCGAATCACAGAAGCTTCGCAACCCTCGTGTTCAAGCACTGCGGTATTAGTGGGGGGATATCGGATGTATCGACCAGAATCGAAACAGCTTCCATAACGCTGCTGGGATGCTCGATCGATGGCAATATCCGAGTGTTTTCCCGCGGGGCGTGTGTCGTGGACTCGTGTGTCGTACGCGGAACCCTCTTTGCTGGCGATAGCGATTTGTATCTCACCGTACTGAACAGCCGATTCGATGGTCTTGGCTCAGGTCATGCGATCGAGGGTCCTTCGTACGGTGGAATGTACAAGGCCAATATAACATCCAATGTTATCCGCGGGTATAGGCGCGGCATCATTGTCGGTGCGGACATTGCGGTGCGCATATCTGACAACAATATCTCGGACTGTATAGCAAGCGGTATCGATGGCACCGGTGGAGACATAGTGGTTACTGGCAACATCGTGTCTCGATGCGGCTTTGGAATAATTGCCGGCGGTGAAGGTGCGGCCACCGTTCAGGCAAACAGGATCAGCGACTCTACGATTGAGGGGTTGTGGGTATCTGCTTATGGCCCTGCAAGAGTAGATTCCAATGTTGTATGGGGTGCCGCCGAGAACGGTATCAGAGTGCGAGGTGGCGACTACTTCGCCAGCCGTATTTCAAATAATACGAGCTGCTTGAACGGTGGGTCTGGCTTGGTGGTTGACTTTGTGCCCACATCGTACCTGCCGCCACCCGTAATCACGGGGAATGTCAGTTTTGGGAACGCAACCTTTGGCAGTGCGTGGCCACCGGGCCTCGACGCGATCGTGGGCTGCAACGATTGGTTCGGAAACGGCCTGGGCATGGTCAACGGACGCGAGCCTGCGGCCACAGATTTTTCCGCGGACCCATTATTCTGTAATTCGGTGACCGGCGATTTTCATCTTCAAAGCGGCTCTTCGCTTCTCAATCGCGATGGGTGTGGGATGGTTGGCGCTCTTGGCGGCGGATGTAACGATACTGTGACCACGGAAGCGAACGTTGTCTCGTTTATTGTCGAGAGGATGGAAACAGGTATTCAAGTAACGTGGGAGTTGCGGCGTGACATGGGTGGAGATGCCGTGTGGCTAGAACGCGCATTGTCGGCCATCGGGCCATGGTCGCGACCGCCAACTGAACGAACCTACCGTGGCGCGGCAACGGTGGAACTTGACCGTAGTGCTTCAGGTAGTGGTCCCTTCTGGTACCGCCTTGTTGAGGGTGGAAGCCAAGTGGTGATTGCTGAGCCGACTCAGACTCGGCAAGGCAGGCCGCTTGGATTTCGCCTGATTGCGGTCAGCCCGAATCCTGCGTTCGGCCCCATGAATGTTGAGTTTGAGCTCGCGCTTCGGGCGCACGTGGACATTGAGGTGTTTGACGTACTCGGACGGAGTGTGGGATCGCTCGGCCGAGGCACTTGGCCAGCGGGGCGCCATTCAGTGCAGTGGCCTGAGCGTTCGAAGGGGGGCCGAGCATTGTCTGGGATATATTTCATTCGATACAGATTCCCCGGTGGCGAGGATGTGAGGCGCGTCGTCCGTTCCCAATAGCGCCGAGTTGGAACGCTCTTGGGCAGCGAGTAGTTCAGCGATCAAACGGATTCGACGCAGAGTGCGTTGATCGACCCCGCTGTGCCTGGATCATCCGGCGTGCGCGCACACGCGCGTCTTGAAACTCACCGACTTCGTTGCCGGCATGACGGACCATTACGTGGTGGGGCTGTATCGGGAGTTGAGCGGGATCCGGTTGCCCGGCGGACGGGACTAACCGCCCGGGCCACTCGGTGCACGCGGTGCTGGCAATCGGCCGCCCCGACGCTTAACCTTGATATAGTTCCCAGTCGCTCCCCCGTCGGCCGGACGCCGGCATGTCTTCGAGAGGTGCGCCATGGCCGAGCCGCGCCCTACACGGTCGATCGTCTCGACGATCACCGTCCTGCTTTCCCTACTGATTCTTGCGTGCGCCATCGGGTCGGCCGAGGCAGACTTCACGCTCACGACCTCCATCGTGTCGGGATTCGGCACGATCCAGAGGAACCCGAACCAGACGAGCTATGCTCCGGGAACGAGCGTGACGCTGACCGCGACCCCATCGACGGGATACGCATTCACCGGATGGTCCGGCTCGGTGACCACTACCACCAACCCGGTCACGATCGTCATGAACGACAACATGACGGTCTCGGCGTCGTTCGTGGGCTACGTGCTTGCGACGCAGGTGTTACCGAGCGGCTCGGGCTCGGTGAGCCGCAGCCCGTTCCAGGTGGCATACGCTCCGGGGTCCACCGTGACCCTGCAGGCGATCCCGTTCTCGGGGTATGCGTTTTCCGGGTGGTCCGGCGACACCACGGGAACGACCAACCCGCTCACGTTCGCAGTCAGCCGGTCGATGACGATCCGCGCGAACTTCACGGGCTACCCGGTCAGCGTCAGCGTGAATCCTTCCGGATTCGGATCGGTCACCGCATCGCCGTCCCAGGCCGGGTACCAGCCCGGCTCGACCGTGACGCTCACGGCGATCCCGCAGGCGGGGATCACGTTCAGCTCATGGTCCGGGAGCGTCACGAGCACCGACAATCCGGTCACGGTCACCGTGAACGCACCGCTGTCCATCACCGCGAACTTCAGCGTCGGTGCCCCCACCTGCGGGGGCTGGACTCCGGTGACCGGCGCGGCGCCTTCGAAGCGCGAGTATCCTTCCGCTGCATTCGATCCGATTCGTGCTCGCACCATCCTGTTCGGTGGGTCGAATTTGAACGATCTCTGGGAGCTGCCCTCCGGGGCTGCGGGCTGGTCGCCGGTCAGCGTGCAAGCCGGCACCCTGCCTCAAGCGCGCGCCCGGTCGGTGCTGGTCTACGATTCGCGACGCGATCGCATGCTCTTGACCGGCGGGAGCTCGTTCGGCAGTTATCTGAACGACCTCTGGCATCTCTCCCTCGCCGGGACGCCGCAATGGACGCAGATCATGACCTCGGGAACTCCATATGCCGCGGCATACGGTTTCTCCGCGGTCTACGATTCCATCGGCGACCGGTTGATCGTCTTCGGAGGCAGGAACGCCACGACCACCCTCAACCAGCTCTACGCGCTCGACCTCTCGGCCGCGACGCCGACGTGGAGTCCACTTGCGGCCGCGGGCACCGGACCCTCCGCGCGCGCGAACTGCGCCGCGTTCTACGACCCCGTGGGAAACCGCGTGATCGTGTTCGGCGGCGAGAGTGGGAACCAGTTCAACCAGTATTATGGCGACCTGTGGTCGCTGGATCTGAACGGCACCCCCGAGTGGCATCCGCTTGCGGCCGCCGGGGATGCTCCGTATAGGCGCGCCCACGCGGGCTTCGCGTACGATCCGGCGCGTGAGCGCGCGCTCCTGTTCGGGGGGTACGTCCCGCAGAACTGGTTCCAGGACACCTGGGTGCTGTCGCTGAAGCACGGACCGGCATGGGTGCAGCTGACGCCGCACGGCGTCGTGCCGACGGCGCGATACGAGCACGCGACCGCATTCGATATTTCGGCGAACGAGTTGATCGTGACCTGCGGCTACATTCCGGTCACCGGTCCAATCAACAGCACGGGTGCCCTCTATTTCGGCGATGGGATGCAACTCGATCTCGCGACGGATCCGCCGGCCACGGGGACCGTGACGAGGGACGTCGCACGGAGCTGCTACACCGACGGCGAGCAGGTCACGCTGACTGCAACCCCCGCGTCAGGCTACGTCTTCTCCGGCTGGACCGGAGACGTGGGTGGGCTCGCAAACCCGGCGACGACGACGATGGACGACGACAAGGCGGTCGTCGCGCACTTCGCGCCGGCGCCGGTGGGCGTGGCGGACGGCGCGAGGATCGTCACGAGCGGCATCACACGGCTTGAGCCGAACCCCAGCCAGGGTCAGATGCAGGTCGGCTTCGCCGTAGCGCGCGCGGGGCGCGCACATCTCCAGGTCGTCGACATCGCCGGGCGCATCGTCGCGACGCTCGCGGACGGGAACCGCGTCCCCGGTCGTTATTCAGCCACGTGGGACGGCCGCACCACAGCGGGGCCCGCGAAGGCCGGCGTTTACTTCCTGCGGCTCACGACCGCGGACCGGACGTCGACGAAGCGTCTCGCGCTGATCCGGTGAGTCTTCGAGGCTTGCGCGAACGATTGCTTCCGTTCCCTCGGCCCTGGACCCGTGCTGGGCGATGAATCGGCAGACGGTGCATCTGTCGTGCTGTGTTGCGTCTTCAGGTGGCCGATCCATGTTCGCCCCGCCCCTCCCGCCTCTGGCATAATTCCCGCGACTTTCCCCGGGTTCGTCGCCGAGCCCCTCGATCGATTTCGCCTTGGCGCAGGCCGCGGGCGGGTGCGAAAGGAATGTGATGGAAGCGAAGCTTCAGGAACTCAAGGGCCGGTTGATCGAGATCTACGACCTGCAGATGGCCACGTCGCTCCTGTCGTGGGACCAGGCCACGTACATGCCGGCGGGTGGCGCGGAGGCGCGCGGGCGCCAGTCGGCGTTGATCAGCCGCCTCGCGCACGAACGCCTCACGGCTCCCGAGGTGGGCAAGCTGATCGATGCGCTCGATCCGTGGGCGGCGAAGCTGCCGTTCGATTCCGACGAGGCGGCGCTGGTGCGGGTCACGCGGCGCGAGTACGACCAGGCGGTGAAGGTGCCGTCCGATCTCGTGTCCGAGATGAACAGCCACTCGGCCGAGTCGTATCAGGCGTGGACGGTCGCGCGTCCCAAGAACGACTTCGCGACGATGCGGCCGTATCTCGAGAAGACGCTCGATCTGTCGCGGCGCCTCGCGAACTGCTTCCCGGGTTACGAGCACATCGCCGATCCGCTGATCAACTACTCGGACTACGGCATGAAGGCTTCGAGCGTGCGCGAGATCTTCTCCAAGCTCCGCACGCGGCTGGTGCCGATCGTGCAGGCGATCACGAGCCGGCCGGTGCCGAGCGACGAGTGCCTGCGCCGGCCGGTGCCCGAGCGTGACCAGTTGGCCTTCGGCGAGGACGTGATCCGCGCGTTCGGCTACGACTTCACGCGCGGGCGCCAGGACAAGACGCATCATCCGTTCATGACCAAGTTCTCGCTCGGCGACGTGCGAATCACGACGCGCGTGCGCGAGAACGACAACACCGACTCACTGTTCAGCACGCTGCACGAGTCGGGGCACGCGATGTACGAGCAGGGCATCCGCATGGACTTCGAGGGCACGCCGCTCGCAACCGGTACGTCGTCGGGCGTGCACGAGAGCCAGTCGCGGTTGTGGGAGAACCTGGTCGGCCGCAGCCGCGGATTCTGGAAGGGCTTCTATCCGAAGATGCAGGCGGCCTATCCGAGCCAGTACGCCAAGGTGCCGCTCGATGAGTTCTATCGCGCGATCAACAAGGTCGACCGCACACTGATCCGCACCGACTCGGACGAGGTCACCTACAACCTGCACGTGATGCTGCGCTTCGATCTGGAGCTGGATCTGCTCGACGGCTCGCTTTCGATCAAGGATCTGCCCGAGGCGTGGCGCACGCGCTTCCAGCGCGACATCGGCATCCCGGTGCCGAACGACAAGGACGGCGTGCTGCAGGACGTCCACTGGTACGCGGGCACGATCGGCGGCGCGTTCCAGGGGTATACGTTGGGCAACAT
>JANLWX010000018.1:0-82246 GCA_031364845.1 Candidatus Eiseniibacteriota bacterium | reverse complement strand
GCGCCGCCCGCTGCGCGCGACATCCTGTCGCGCTCCGCTCCCCCGGCTCTGTCGGCAGCCATCCCTGGCTGCCTCTGTCGCGGGAGCGTCGCTGCGCGATCGCCGCTCGATCCCGCCGCGCGTGTACTGGTGGAGCGACCGCCATTGCTCGTTTCCCTATCAGAGGCTTCTGGGTCTCCTGCGGCCAGGCCCAGGCGTGCTTCGACGCGGGCGAGCTGGCGGGCGACGGAGGTGGGGCCGGCGCCGGGGGAGTGGTTGCGGCGGTTGAGGGCTTTTTCGACGGTGAGTGCGGCGAGGCGCGTGGTGGTGAAGTGCGCGTCGATCGCGAGGCGTTCGGACTCGGGAAGGTCGATCGGTTCGATGGCCTGGGTTTCGGCGGCGGCCCACAGCTGGCCGACTTTGGCGTGCGCTTCGCGGAACGGGACGCCTTCGGCGGTGAGGGCGTCGGCGAGTTCCACGGCGAGCAGATCGGGCGTGAGCGTGGCGGCCATGCGCGCGGTGTCGGGCGCCAGGGCGGCAATCGCGGGGGCGAGGGCGGCGAGCAGCGTGTTCACCGTGTCCGCGGTGTCGAACACGGCTTCCTTGTCCTCCTGCAGATCCTTCTGATACGAGCTCGGAAGGCCCTTGAGTAGGACGGCGAGACGCTGGGCATTGGTGATCAGGCGCGCGGACTTGCCGCGCGACAGTTCGAACACGTCGGGATTGCGCTTCTGCGGCAGCAGCGAGCTGCCGGTCGAGAAGCCGTCGGGTGCGGCGTACCAGCCGAACATCGGCGAGCACCACATGACGAGATCTTCGGCGAGGCGCGACAGATGCACGCCGAGCACGGCACCGGCATTGAGATACTCGAGCGCGAAGTCGCGATCGCCGACGGCGTCGAGGCTGTTGGTGGCGAGGCGCGAGAATCCGAGCCGCATCGCGACCGAGGCGCGGTCGTAGTCGAGCGGCGTTCCGGCGACGGCACCCGAACCGAGCGGCATCACGCCCGCGGCTTCGCGTGCTTCTTCGAAACGCGCTTCATCGCGCTCGAACGCGGCGGCGTGCGCAAGCCACGAGTGCGCCATCAGCACCGGCTGCGCGGGCTGGAGGTGCGTGTAGGCGGCCGCGGCGCTCTGGCCGGCGAGCCGCGCCTGGCGAGCGATCGCGCGCTCGAGATCGCGGATCGCTTCGATCGCCACGTCGCACTGCTGCATGACATGCATGCGCATGAGCGTGCTGACCTGATCGTTGCGGCTGCGTCCGGTGTGGATCCGGCGCGCGGGATCGCCGCAGCGCTTCGTCAGCTCGGCCTCGACCGCCGAGTGCACGTCTTCGCCTTCGAGCGTCACGCGGCCGTGCTCGAGATCCTCCTCGAGCGCATCCGCCGCCACCGTGAGTGAGGCCGCTTCGTCCGCCGTCATGACCTCGCACTCGACCAATGCCAGTGCATAGGCACGCGTGAGCGCAAGCTCCTCCGGCCACAGCCGCCGGTCGATCGGCAGCGAGTCGTTGAGCTTCTGCGCGCGTGGGTCGAGGCCGCCGGCGAGCCGGCCGCGCCACACTTCGTGACGGTCGTCAGCGGACACCGGTGGTCTCCGTCGCGGGTGATGCGGGGCGCGCAAGCGCATTTCCCGTCGTTTCGATCGCGCCTGCGATCCTGCCGTCGGCGAGCGCGACTTCATCGGGCGACAGTCCGCGGCGCGCGACCGCGGCGAGCGGCAGGCCGAACAGGCGGATGAATCCTTCCGCGTGCGTGGCGTCGTAGCCGGTCATGTCGAACGAGGCGAGATCGGGACGGTAGAGCGACTGCGGGCTCTGCCGCGCGATCGCGCGCGCGCGGCCCTTGAAGAGTTCGACCGTGACCTCGCCGCTCGCGGGCTCGAGCGCCGAGTCGGCAAACGCCTGCAGCGCGCGGCGCAGCGGTGTGAACCAGAGACCGGCATAGATGAGGTCGGCCATGCGCGGCGCCAGCTCGGCGCGGGTGCGCAGCACGTCGTGCGGCAGCGTGAGCCGGCACAGATCGTCGAGCGCTTCGTACAGCACGGTGCCCGCGGGCGTCTCGTAGACACCGCGCGACTTCATGCCGACCACGCGGCTCTCGACCAGATCCGCGCGCCCGACGCCGTGACGCCCGGCGATCACGTTGAGCCGCTCGACGAGCGTGACCGGATCGAGCGTCGATCCGTCGAGGCTCACCGGCGTGCCGCGATCGAAGCCGATCACGACCGTCTCAGGCGTGTTGGGCTGGCGATCCGGACCGTTCGTGAGGCGGAACATGTCCTCGCGCGGGGCGTTCATCGGATCCTCGAGCGGGCCGCCTTCGTGGCTCAGGTGCCACAGGTTGCCGTCGCGCGAGTAGAGATCCTTCGCCGTCTGCAGCACCGGGATGCCGTGCTTCGCCGCATATTCGAGAGCGTCTTCGCGCGAGACGATGTCCCATTCGCGCCACGGCGCGATCACCGCGAGCTGCGGCGCTAAGGCCAGGTAGGTGAGCTCGAAGCGCACCTGATCGTTGCCCTTGCCGGTGCATCCGTGCGCGAGGGCATCGGCGCCGGTGTTCCCCGCGCACCACACCTGCCGCGAGGCGATCAGCGGCCGCGCGAGCGAGGTGCCGAGCAGGGAGTTGCCTTCATAGATCGCACCCGCGCGCAGTGCGGGGAAACAGAAGTCGCGCACGAACGGAAGGCGCAGATCCTCGACCACGACCTCGGAGGCACCGATCTGGCGCGCGCGCGCTTCGAGACCGTCGAGTTCCGCACCCTGGCCGACATCGGAGCAGTAGCACACGACCTCGCAGCCATAGTTCTGCTTGAGCCACGGCACGATGATGCTGGTGTCGAGGCCGCCCGAATAGGCGAGCACGGCGCGGCGGATGTTCTTGCGGGGCTTCGTCACTGAGACGCCTCCTTCGTGTTCTCGAGTTTCGTGAGGGCGCGATCGAGGCGCGTGATCGCTTCGGCGATCTCTTCCTTGGAAACGGTGAGTGGAGGCAGCAACCGCACGGCGCGTTCGCCGCCACGAATCAGCAACAGCTTCTCGGCGCGCGCCGCCTGCACGAGATCGGCGGGGCCGTAGGATGCGTCCGGCTTCACTTCGATTCCGCGCAGGAGGCCAAGGCCGCGCGCTTCGGCGAGCGACGGATGCTTGGCGACCAGCGCTTCGAGTGCGGCACCCAGTTCCTTGCCGCGCGAGCGCACGCGTCCGAGCAGCGACTTCTTGTTGACGCGCGCGAGCACGAACGAGCCCGCCGTGGTCGCGACCGGACCGCCGCCGAACGTGCAGCCGTGCATGCCGGGAGCGAGCGACTCCGCGCACTCGGCGGTCATCAGGACCGCGGCGAGCGGCAATCCGCCGCCGAGCGCCTTGCTGAGCACCGTATAGTCCGCACGCACGCCGTAGTGCGTGGCCGCGAGCAGATGTCCGCAGCGGCCCATGCCGCACTGAACTTCATCGAAGATCAGCGCGGCGCCGAGCGCCGAACAGCGCGCGGCGAGCGCGCGCAGGAACTCGCGGGTCGCGGGCACCGCGCCTCCTTCGCCCTGGACCGGTTCGACGATCACCGCACACACGTTCTGATCGAGCACTTCGCCGAGAGCCTTCACGTCGTTGAACGGCGCGAAGCGCACACCCGGAATCAGCGGCTCGAACGGCGCGCGATACGGCGGGTTGTGCGTGGCCGACAGCGCGAAGCCGGTACGGCCATGGAAGCCGCCGGTGAACGCGACGATGTCGCGGCCCGCCAGCCCCTTGGCGCCGGCCCGCGCGCGCGCGAACTTGAGCGCGGCGTCGACCGCTTCGGTGCCGGAGTTGCAGAAAAAGATGCGCTCGTATCCGGTGGCGGCGGTGAGATCACGCGCGAGTGCGAGCCCCGGCGCATGGCCGAACAGGTTCGAGACCTGGCCGAGCTGCTTCGCCTGGCGCGCGATCGCCTGCGCGAAACCCTTGGGCGCGTGACCGAGCGCGTTCACGGCGATGCCGCTCACGAAGTCGAGATAGGTCTCGCCCGCGGCATCCTTCACCCATACGCCGCTGCCGGAAACCATCTCGAGTCGCGGCAGGGGATAGAGCGGCGCGAACAGGCCAACCTCGGGCGAGGTGGGAGTCGTGGGCGGGCTTTCGAGTGTAGCCGTCATGAACGACCTCCGGAAGGTGCGGCGGCGAACGACGGCGCGTGTTCATTCACGAGCGTGGTGCCGTGGCCGTTCCCGGTGAGAATCGACGTAAGAGATCCCGGGCCGCTCCACGCGGCAATGATCACGCGCGCGGCGCCGGATTCGAGTGCCCGTTGAGCGGCGAGCAGCTTGGGCCGCATGCCACCTTTGACCTGAGGATGCGTGAGGGCTTTGCTGAGGCCGCGTGCGTCGAGTTGAGGCACGACCGCTCCGTCGAGCACGAGGCCCGGCGTGTCGCTCAGCAGCACCAGCGCCGGCGTGGCGAGTGCCCCGGCGACCGCCGAAGCGAGGTCGTCCGCGTTGATGTTGACGAGCGCGCCTTCGCACGCGCCGATGCTGGCGAGCACCGGCGTGATGCCGGCGCCGAGCAGCGTGCGCAGAACCGCGGTATCGATCGCGCGCACTTCTCCTACGGCCCCGAGCACCGCCGACTGCGGGTGCGGAACGACGTCCGCGATGCCCGCATCGTGCGCGCACAGACCCGCGGCACGCACGCCGTGCTCGGCGAGCAGCGCGACCCAGCGCTTGTTCGAGAGCCCGCCGAGCACGGCCACCGCGACGTCGAGCGTCTCGGGATCGGTGATGCGCAGGCCGTCGTGGAAGCGCGGTTCGATGCCGAGCCGGGCGCACCAGGTACTGACGTCGGCACCGCCGCCGTGAACGAGCACGACGCGTCCCGTCAGTACTGCGATCTCGCGCGCCAACTCGCCGCGCGCCTCGCCCTCGAGCGCGCGACCGCCGATCTTGACCACGAACGGAGCCGGATCGATCACCCGGAGCGCGTCGTTCGAGTTGGTTACCACGGTGTGCCGCTCACCGGAAGACCGGTAGCCTCGGGCCAGCCCAGCATGAGATTGAGGTTCTGGATCGCCTGACCCGCCGCGCCCTTCACGAGGTTGTCGAGGGCCGCGGTCGCGAGCAGCGTGGTGCCGCCATGAACCGTGGTGACGGCGACATCGCAGCGATTGGATCCGCGCACCGTGCGCGTCTCGGGCCACACGCCTTGCGCGAGTACGCGCACGAACGGTTCGTCCTGATAGCGCGCGACGTATGCTGCATGCGCCTCGTCGGGCGACACGGCGTGATCGAGCGCCACACTCGCGGTCAGTACGATGCCGCGCGCCATCGGTACAAGATGCGGTACGAACGCGACGGGAACCGCGGTGCCGAGCGCCGCGCACGTGCGCGCCATCTCGGCCACGTGCGCATGCGCTTCACCCGCCTTGTACATCGCGGCACCGCCGTCGAGTTCCGCGAACGACGTGCGCAGCGAGGCGCCGCGGCCGGCGCCGCTCACGCCCGACAGCGCGCTCACCATGACCGGCCCCGCGACCCAGCCGGCTTCGAGTGCGGGCAGGAGTGCGAGTGCAGCAGCGGTCGGATAACAACCGGGATTGGCGATGCGCGAAGCACCCTTGATCGCGGCGCGAAATGCTTCCGGCAATCCATATATGTAGCCGCCCTCGCCGTCGCGATGATCGGACGACAGGTCGATCACGCGCGCCGGTGCCGAGCCGAGCGCCGGCGTGGCGTGGGTGAGCGTGCGCCACGTCTGATGCGGAAGGCACGCGATCACCGTGTCGCACGCGCCGGCTTCGAGCAGCCCGGCGACGGCGTCCGGCGCAACGACGTCGGGAAGTGACGAGCCGCGCGCATCGAGCCCCGGCAGCAATGCAGCCCCGGGCTGCCCCGCCAGTTCGCGCGAGCACAAAGCGACGATCTCCAGTCCGGGATGCACGAGTGCGAGGCGCGTGAACTCCTGTCCGGAGTAGCCGCTGGCACCCAGCACCGCGATCTTCGCGCGCTGTTGCCCGGCATCACGCTGCCCGTGCGCATCCTGTGCAACCGGATTGGAGACCGAAGACACCGTCGCGCTCACCTGGCGGACCCTCCGTTGGCGGAATGATCGACTCCCGTCGCCCCGATGGCGTCGAGCCGCTTCTTGAGCTTCCGTGCAAGCACCGCGTCCTGCATCACCACCAGCACCGTGTCATCGCCGGCCACCGATCCCATCACGCCCTGGAACTCGGCGAGATCGATCGCGCGCGCCACGCCGTTCGCGTGACCCGGCGGCGTGCGCACGATCGCGAGGTTCTGCGCCACGCGCACGTCGTTGACGAACGCCTTCAGATCGAGCAGCCGGCGTTCGCGATCCAGAGTTTCTACGGCCGGTCCCGACAGTTCGTACGTCGCGCGTCCTTCGCCGTCGTGGCGCTTGAGCACGCCGAGGCTGCGCAGGTCGCGCGACAGCGTCGCCTGCGTGACCTCGACGCCCGCGCGCGCGAGCGCCTTCACCAGCTCTTCCTGACTCGAGAATCGCTTGCCACCGAGCAGTTGGGCGACGAGCGTGAGACGGCGTGAACGGTTCATTGGGACCCTCGTGGCGTTCCCGGACCCCAGGATGAATAATTATGCGGGGCCGTGTATGAAACGACATACCGCCCCGCGCGTCAATGGAAAACTTGCCCCGGTGGTCTTGGTGGGGCAGTTTGCGAGGGTGTTGCAGGCGCTACATCCGGCGCCCGACCCCCCGATCCGAGGAGGACACTCATGAGCGAATCCACGCGCGCCGCGATCGGTTCGATCGCATGGCTGGATCTGACCGCCCCCGACGCCAACGAGCTCAGGGAGTTCTACTCTGCCGTCACAGGCTGGAAGGCCACCGCCGTGGACATGGGCGAGTACAACGACTGGACCATGAACGAACCCGAAACCGGCGCCGTCGTCGCCGGTATCTGCCACGCCCGCGGCCACAAC
The DNA here is from genome assembly GCA_031364845.1 of Candidatus Eiseniibacteriota bacterium. GTDB lineage: Bacteria > Eisenbacteria > RBG-16-71-46 > RBG-16-71-46 > RBG-16-71-46 > JANLWX01. Next base: position 75,338 of record JANLWX010000018.1, on the reverse strand, counting down.
TTAGGCCTGCCCGCCCAGTGGCTGAGTTACGTCATCGTCGCCAACCTCGACGAGAGCTTCGAACAATGCCGCAAACACGGCGGCACCGTCCTCGCCGGCCCGCGGGAGCTCGGCTCTTACGGCACCATGGGAGTCGTCCGCGACCCCGCCGGCGCCTCGATCGCCCTCATGCAGCTGCCCGACTGATGCCGCTCGTCACCGGGTCGCGGCTCGGGCCCTACGAGATTCTCGCCCCCATCGGCGCCGGAGGCATGGGCGAGGTGTACAAGGCGCGCGACACCCGGCTCGATCGCATCGTCGCCATCAAAGTGCTTCCTTCGCATCTGGCGGACCGCCCCGAGCTGCGCCAGCGTTTCGAGCGCGAGGCGAAAGCGATCTCGAGCCTGTCGCACCCGAACATCTGCGCGCTGTTCGACGTCGGCCACGAGTCCGGTGTCGACTATCTGGTCATGGAGTATCTCGAAGGTGAGACGCTCGCGGACCGCTTGGCGCGCGGCGCGCTGCCTGCGGAGCAGGCGCTGCGATACGGCATCGAGATCGCCGCGGCGCTCGACAAGGCCCATCGCCAGGGAATCGTTCACCGCGATCTCAAACCAGGAAACGTCATCCTCACCCGCACCGGCGCCAAAGTGCTCGACTTCGGCCTTGCCAAGGTCGCCGCAAGTCCGGTGGCGGGGTCGGCGCGGCACGCGCTCACATCGCTTCCGACCGAGATGGCGGGAACCTCGCCGCTCACCACGGAAGGCACGTTGCTCGGCACGTTTCAGTACATGGCGCCCGAGCAACTCGAGGGCGAAGAGGCTGATGCGCGCAGCGACGTGTTCGCGCTCGGCTCGGTGCTTTACGAGATGGCTACCGGCCGCCCCGCGTTTCAGGGCAAGAGCCGCGCGAGCCTGATATCGTCGATCATGTCGACGGAGCCGCAGTCGATTGTCGCGTTGCAGCCGCTCGCCCCTCCCGCCCTCGACCGGGTGATCCGCACGTGTCTTGCGAAGGATCCGGGCGACCGTGTGCAGAGTGCGCACGACGTGATGCTCCAGCTCAAGTGGATCGTCGAGGGCGGTTCATATGCCGGCGTGCCGGCTCCAGTCGCGCCACGACGGAAAGGCCGCGAGCGCATCGCATGGGGTGTGGCCGCCGCGGCGGCGCTTTCGGCGACCGTGCTCACGTTCGTGACGTTTCGCGGCCCGCAGCGCCCCGTCGAGTCGGTGCGCCTGCAGATCACGTTGCCGCGTACCCTCGCGCGTATCGGTTCGCCGAGGATTTCGCCCGACGGTCGCTTCGTCGCGTTCAATGGGATGGGCACGGACGGTCGATCGATGGTCTGGTTGCGCCCGATGGGTTCGTCGACCGCCGAACCGATCCCCTCTACGGATGGCATCACCGCGCGTCCGTTCTGGTCACCGGACAGCCGCTTCATCGCATTCATGGCGTCCGGGAAGCTCAAGAAAGTCGCCGTGACCGGTGGCCCGGTACAGACGATCTGCGATGCCCCGAGCGGGTTCGACGGGACGTGGAGCCGTGACGGGTTGATCGTTTTTGATGGCCGCCGCGCCGATCCCCTCAGGAGTGTCCGGGCCGTGGGAGGCGCGGTGAACATTCTCGTGTCCCCCGACTCGGGCAGCCTGGGTTGGCCGGAGTTCCTGCCCGACGGACGCCACATGCTTTACCAGCGCCAGCGTACTTCGGGCTCGAACGAGATGTGGGTCATGGATCTCAAGACCGGCAAGCAGAAGCTTCTCGGTGTGGGCGGCAGCCGGGTCGAGTATTCCCCCGCGGGTTATTTGATGTATGTGAAGGACCGCATGCTGGTGGCGCAGCCCTTCGACGCCCGGAGTTTGAAGGTCACCGGAGAAATCGTGCCGGTCGCCGATAGAGTCGGTGCGGGCAGCAATGGGCTCGCCGACTTCTCGGTTTCCGACAACGGCACGCTGGTCTATTACGACTCAGATTTTGACGGGCGCTCTCTAATGATCTGGATGGAGCGGAGCGGGGGAATTGGAAAGCCGGTGGGCTCATCAGGAGACCTCACCAATCTCTCCCTGTCTCCTGATCAGAGGCGCGTGGTCCTGAGGATTCGGGACACTGAGACCACAAATCGCGACCTCTGGATCATCGACCCGGACCGCGGAACCAAAACGCGATTCACCTTCGACGCGTCCAATGACAACTCGCCCCTATGGTCTCCCGATGGCTCCCGGATCGCGTTCTCATCCGATCGAAATGGCGGGATCGACAATCTCTATCAGAAACCCTCAAGCGGGGCGGGAACAGAATCGACGTTGCTCACTTCACCCTTCGATAAAAACCTCACGAGCTGGTCCAGTGATGGCCGCTTTCTCGCTTACCAGGAGGCGAATCCGACCACGAGCACCGACATATGGATTCTCCCGCTGTTCGGCGACCGCAAGCCGATCCCATTCGCGCACACGGCGTTTATCGAAGGCCACGCTCGCTTTTCGCCCGACGGACACTGGCTCGCCTACGCCTGTGACGAGTCCGGACAATTGGAAGTCTACGTTCAGGACTTTCCGGGCCCGGGCGGCAAGTGGCAGATTTCGACCAGCGGCGGGTACCAGCCGACCTGGCGCGCCGACGGCCGCGAGTTGTACTACCTGGGAATCGACGGCAGGCTGATGGCCGTCACTATCACCACCGATCTCGGCTTCGCTGCGAGCGCTCCCATTGCTCTCTTCAACACTCGCATCAGTGTTTCGCAAGCGATTTCGATCTACGCCCCATCGGGCGACGGCCAGCGTTTCCTGATCATCACTCAGGCAGATAACCCCACCGAACCTCTCTCAGTGATTCAGAACTGGAATACGGAAATCAAGCGCCGCTGGAGTGATCGCCCACGGTAGCATCGCGGGTGAACCTACCGAACCACACTCACCCGGGCCGTCTCCACCCGGTCGCCCTGCTCGAGCCGCACGACATACACGCCCGCAGGCAGCTCCGGCCCCGTTCCCAGATCCAGCAGATGCTTCCCCTGCCCCAGCGAGCCCACTTCGCGCTCCCGCACCCGCCGCCCCGTGATGTCCACCAACGACAACCGCGCCGCCCCCGCCTTCGGAAGCGTGAACGACACCCACACCTCACGCACCGTCGGATTCGGACGCACCGCTTCGATGCGCAGCTTCTGCAGACTCGGAGCGATCACCGACACCTGACCCATGTAGCGCTCGAAGTTCCCCTCGCGCACGCCGAGCCGATACGTATAGCGCACGCCCGGCGACACATCGTTGTCGACGTACGTGAGCCGGTTCTGGCCGTCGCGCTGGATCACGCCCTTCAACTCCCACTCGACGCCTTCGAGGCGGTAGACGTACGCCTCGCGTACCTGCTCGGCGGCCGAATACCAGTTCACGGTGATTCGGTTCGGCTGGGCGTCGGCGTTGAGCAGTGACACCAGCGTCGGCGTCGCGCTCAGCGGTAGCGCGAGCGTGTAGATGTCGGGATTGCCGAGGCGTCCATCGCTCCACGCGTGATACAGCGTGAGGTCGTTCGCGAACAGCGCCAGATAGTCGCCCTGATTGGGCTGGATGTTCGAGAACGTGAAGGTCCACGGCGTGGTCGTGTCGCTGATCTTTCCGACGTCGCGCCACGTCTGGCCGGCGTCGTCGGAGCGCGCGACGTATACGTTCGACTCGCCGCCGCACGTGGTCGGGAACGCCTCGTGCCAGCCGTACCAGAACGCATACAGCCGCCCGTCACCCGAGACCGCGACTTCGGGCAGCCAGTTGTCGAACCACGGGGGATCGGAGTTGGGACGCGTGGGCGCTCCGAAGCTCAAACCGTCGGCGGCCGAGGCCACCATCACGTCGCGCTGATCGCGGCCGGGCTCGGGGCCGGTCGTGTTCGCGCCGGTCTGGATCCGGTAGTAGCTGCCCGACGTGTTGTCGGTGATGTTGTTGAACATCCGCAGGTAGTACTCGCCATTGCTCGGGCACGTCCACGTGATGAATCCGTTCTGGTTGCTGGCCGGCGGGTCGAGATCGCCCGCGAGGTTCAAGCGCGTGGTGTCGTCCGAACAGATGATGCGCATGCTGTAGAGCGAATTCGGGATCGAGTCGCACCAGAACGTGTAGGTCGTGCCTTGCGTCGGATTGAACTTCCAGAAATCGACGTCGCCGACATTGGTGAACGACGCGATCAGCTCTTCGCCGGGCGTGAACGCCGTGGCGGTGATGGGGCCCGCGTTGGGCTCGATCTCATTGCGCACACCCGCCGAACCGAACACGTCGAAGTCCTTGTACCAGTTGATGCACTCGTTCCACGCCACGTAGACCCTGCCATTGTTGGGGCCGTGGCTGCGGTCAACGGCGATCGCGGGGAACGTGATCCCGCGCTCGCGATTGAAGCCCGGGGCTCCGGTGCCGAAGTTGTCGAAGATCGTGGCCGCGGTCGCCGGGCTGCTGAAACTCACGCCCTGATTCGTGGACTTGCGGATGCGGAAGTAGTCGACGTCGATGAGGCCGATCTCCTTCCACACCACATAGACTTCGCCGCCCGGTCCGACCGCGGGGCGCGAGCCCTGCACGCGGCCGTTGCTGCCGGCGTCGTTCATTGCGGCTGCCGGTCCCCATGCATTCCAGGCCGTGGTCGAACGCTGGAATTCGATCACGTCGACGTCAGCGAAGAAGCGCGTGTAGGAAAGGTAGAGCCGGCCGCTCGAGGAGTCGGCCGCGACCCACGGCTTGTCGATGAAGTCGGTCGCATTGCTCACCGAGCGGATGATGTGCGACCCGCTCCAGCTGATCGAGTTTCCCGCGAACGTGGCGCGCGCGATCCCGAGCCCGTTCGTGCTGCCGCTCGGCTCGATCAGGCCGACGAAGTAGAACTCGCCGGTTTTCTCGTTGACGGTCAGCACCGGATCGCTCGACCACCGCGCATTGACGGTCGGACGCGGGATGTCGCCGCCGTCCCGGAACGTCACACCGCCATCGGTCGAGTAGCCGTACCCCATGAGGTCGTTGCCCGGTCCGTCCTCGAAACCCTGGCCGTCATTCCAGGCGACGAGCACGTAGTTTCCCCACGCCGCGATCGCGGGCTCTGCCTGACCCGCGGCGCTGTTCCGATCGCCCGTGGTGTCGTTGACGAGCACGTTCGGGCCCAGCGCATTGAGCGAGTTGCCGAGACTGGGCGCGCTCGTGAACGGACGCGCGGGCCGGCCGAATCCGACCTCGGGAATTTCGTTGCGGCGCTGGCGGACGGCTGCCGTGGGCGCCGGCTTCGCCTTGCCACGCGATCGATCGATGCGGGCCTGACGAGCTTCTTTCTTGGCGCGAGCGAGGCGCGCCTGCGCGCGCTGGAGCATCAGCTTCACCTGGATCTTCTTCACCCGGCGCAAGAGTTCAGTGCGATCGGGCCGCGTGGGGGTCGCGGTCTGGCCACTCGAGAGACTTGGGGCCACAGTCAGAACCGTCACGACCAGGGTGAGGGCGGTGACCAAACGCAAGGCTTTCAACGACATGGCGGGCTCGTCCTCTGAATGGCGGCGGATGGGAAGAAAGGGTTACGACGGCGTCGATGACGTGCTGGCAAGCGTGGTGCCGAACGCCACGAAGAAGTGCGACACGAGGCTCGGCCACAGCGAGCCCCCGGCAAGATCTCGCATCAGTCCCCACCAGAGTCCGAGCGGCAGGACCACGCCAAAAATGTAGACCATCCACTCGGGGGATCCCAGCGGGATTCCGGGGAAGGATCTCATCGCCCGAATGGCGGTGAACGCCAGCGCCGGGGCCACGACGCGGGCCCAGCGTTGAGTCCGGCGGTCGAGCGAGCTCTGGAGATATCCGCGGAAAATGACCTCCTCGGGCAGTGCCGAGGCGACCAGGGCGAACAGCAGCGAGAACACGAGGCTGTCGGCCGTCACGATCACACGTCCCGTGAACAGCGCGTAGTAGGAGTCGAACGCGGTCACGATCACGGCACCAAGGCCCATGATGAGCGCGAGCGGAAGCCGCGCCGTGCGCCCGCCGTGGAATCCGTAGACTTTCAAGTCGTGGCCTTCGGCGAGGACCATGACCCACACGAACAGGCCGAGCGTGACGAAGATCACATCGCCGAGCGCGAACAGCCACGGGCTGCGCGACTGTCCGATCAGCGCCGGTCCGATCACGCGCAGGAAGCACGCCGTGCACAGCCCGTAGACGATCGCGTACATCAGCGCGCGCCGTCCGGCGGCCGAGGTGTTGGGCTCGGGCCGCGGCAGCCGGCGCACGGTGAGTGCCGCGAGTCCGATCACGAGCAGCACAAAGCCCGCGAGCAGGAGGCCGAGCATTGGCTGTGATGGCGGCAGTGCCGCGGGCCCGGTTTGCGCCAGACCGATCGCGGCGAGGAACGGGTCGGACGCGACCGAAGTGCCGGTGGAGTCGGCCGCCGCCCCGGTCACCGTGGCGGCGAACACGGCGAGTCCGGCACAGGTGGCGGCGATCCGCGCGCCGGTCATGAGCGCCATGGAAATACCATCAGGCCGAGCATCACCAGATAGAGCAGGCTCTGCAGCACGTTCGCAAACCGCCAGCGCGCGAGCGCCGACGCCCAGCCGTCGGACGAGCCGCTCCCGGCCGCCTCACGGGCGATAGCCGCGAGCCGCGCGGAGAGCGGAAGGTTGAGCAGAAACATGCCGGCCAGTGCCAGGAGCCACACGCCGGTGACCACCATCATCCAGCGGTCCTCGCCCATGCGATAGCCCGCGGCGTTCGCTGCCGCGTGTCCGAGCAGGCCGGTCGCGAACAACGCGCCCGCGCCCGCAACGCGGGAGGAGACGTGGATGATCTCGAACAGGCGGGCGCGTTCGGGCCAGCTTTGAGTCCGGCGCGCGGCGCGGCTGTTCCATTCGGCGAGGGTCAGGCTTCCCACGTAGCTGAACGCGAACAGCAGATGAAGCAGTTGCCACAGCCCGTTCAGGTTCAATCCACCTCCGGATTCCGGCGCATATCGTGACGCCCCGCCGTTGGAAATCGTGGAGCGGGGCGCGTGGAGCCGGGCATGTGCTCTGGATTCTACGCGGCGCGAGCGGGGCGGTCTAGCGAGGATAGCTCGGAAGTTGCACGGACCTGCGGTAGTGTGCGCGCCATGAAACCCATCATGACGGTCGCGCGCGAACTCGGACTCGATCCCGCACATCTCGAACCCTACGGACACCACAAGGGCAAGATCGCCCTCAAAGCCCTCGAGGGCCAGCCCATGCGCGGAAAGCTGGTGCTGGTCTCCGCGATCACGCCGACTCCGGCGGGCGAAGGCAAGACCACGTGCTCGGTGGGGCTCGCCCAGGGGCTCGCGAAGATCGGCAAGCGCAGCGCGGTCGCGCTGCGTGAGCCTTCGCTCGGTCCGTTTCTCGGGATGAAGGGCGGCGGAACCGGCGGCGGCATGTCGCAGGTGGTTCCGTCGGACGACATCAACCTCCACTTCACCGGCGACATTCACGCGGTGTCGAGCGCCCACAATCTGCTCGCCGCCCTCGTCGACAATCATCTCCATTTCGGCAACGCGCTCGGGCTCGATTCGCGCCGCATCCTGTGGCGGCGCGTGATGGACATGAACGATCGCGCGTTGCGCGACATCGTGATCGGACTCGGCGGCCACCGCGAGGGCGTGCCGCGCGAGACCGGTTTCGATATCAGTGCCGCGAGTGAAGTGATGGCGATCCTGTGCCTCGCGCAGGGCGTGCCGGATTTGAAAGCTCGCCTCGCGCGCATCGTGGTGGGCTATCGGCCCGACGGCACGCCGGTCTTCGCTTCCGATCTCAAGGCGGTCGGCGCGATGGCCGCACTGCTGCGTGATGCCGTGAAGCCCAATCTGGTGCAGACGGTCGAAGGTGTGCCCGCGATCCTTCACGGCGGTCCGTTCGCGAACATCGCGCACGGAACCAATTCGATCACCGCGACTCGCCTTGCGCTCGCGTACTCCGACATCGTCGTGACCGAGGCGGGATTCGCTTTCGAGCTGGGCGCCGAGAAGTTCTTCGACATCAACTGCCGTTACGGCGATTTCGCGCCGAGCGGCACGGTGCTCGTGGTCACGCTGCGCGCGCTCAAGATGCACGGCGGCGTGCCGCTCGCGAGCATCGCCGAGCCGGACGCCGCAGCGGTCGCGAACGGACTCGCGAACATGGAGAAGCATCTCGAGAATATTCAGAAGTTCGAGCAGCCGTGTGTCGTCGCGGTCAACCACTTCCCGACCGACACGCCCGATGAAGTCGCGGTCGTCCGGAACCGCTGCGCGGAGCTGGGAATTCAGGCGGTCGTCGCGAAGCCGTTCTCGGTGGGCGGAGACGGTTGCACCGAACTGGCTGAGATCGTGTGGACGATGACGCAGCAATCGAAGCCGCACTTCCGGCCGCTCTACGAGTGGAGCGATTCGATCGAGACCAAGATCGAGAAGGTCGCGCACGGGATGTACGGCGCCGAAGCCGTCGACTACACCGTGCGCGCGAAACGCGACCGGACGCAGTTCGAGAAGCTCGGATACGGCGGACTTCCGATCTGCATCGCGAAGACGCAGCAGTCGCTGAGCGACAATCCCGCGCTGCTCGGGCGCCCTAAGGACTTTCTCGTGACGGTGCGCGAGATCCAGCTCGCCGCGGGAGCGGGCTACCTGGTTCCGATCACGGGCGAAATCTTGAGGATGCCGGGGCTTCCGCGGGAGCCGCTTGCGGGACGCTTCGATCTGACGGATGAGGGCGAGATCGTGGTGGGGTGAAGCGAGGCGAGCGCCCTCTTGAAGGGACGGGCCGCGCGACGCGGGACGCTTCGTGGAAGGTGATGAGGGCTACTTCCCCGCGGACCGCTCCACCGCCGCGCGGCCCGCGAGCGTTTCACGCACCTCGTCGAGCCCCGCGCCGAGCGCGCGCAACGCCACGAGCGTGTGATAGATGAGGTCCGCCGCCTCCGCGACCGCCTTCTTCGGATCGCCGTCGGCGCACGCCGCCACGAGTTCGGCAGCTTCCTCGCCCAGCTTCTTCAGCCGCTTGTTGCGGTCGTCCAGCAACTCGCGCGTGTAGCTCGGCTTGGCGAAGCCGTCCTTGGTCATGGCGCGGTTCGCGATCGTCGCGTCGAGTTCGCCAAGCGCGTCGGCGCCGAGCGCGGTCAGGCCGAAACACGACGTGTCGTTGGTGTGGCACGCCGGGCCGGCCGGGATCACGCGCGCCAGGACGACGTCGCCGTCGCAATCCGGGCTCAGCGAAACCACCGCCTGTGTGTTTCCGCTCGTCGCTCCTTTGTGCCACAGGCCGCGCCGGCGCGAGCGATAGTGCATCTGCCGCGTCGCGATCGTGCGCTGTAAGGCCTCGCGGTCGGCGTGGGCGACCATCAGCACGACGCCGGTGCGCGCATCCTGCGTGACGACGGCTACCACACCGCCGCGCTTTTCGAAGTCGAGCTGCTTCAAGTCGAGCATGAGTTCTCCGGAACGTACGACTGAAGGGACTAGGGACCCGCGCGCGAAGCGAGGAAGGCGGGGAGCTTACGACACCGCGGGATGTTCCGCGCGCTCTACATCGCGGATCAGTAATTCGCGCACGGATGTCGCGAGCAGCGCGTTGGTCGCGATCACATCGCCTCCGAACGCGGTGCGGGCGCCGCTCCAATCGGTGAGGACGCCGCCCGCCTCCTCGAGGATCGGCATGAACGCGGCCGCATCCCACGCCGAGACGATGTCGTCGACCATGACTTCCGCCCGCCCGGTCGCCACCAGCAGGTAGCCGTAGCAGTCGCCCCAGGTGCGGGAGATCGCCGCGCGGCCCGCGAGCATGTTCCACGCATCGCGCCGCGCGCGGCGTTCCGGAAATCGATCGTCGGTTGCGAGCACGGTCGCCGCCGCGAGATCGGCGATGTTCGAGACTTCGCACGCCCGGCCGTTCCACCAGCAGCCGCACGAGCGGGCGGCGACCACGAGTTCGTCGATCGCGGGGAAGAACGCGGCTCCGGCGAGCACGTCGTCGCCTTCCGCGATCGCGATCAGCGTTCCCCACAGGGGCACGCCGCGCACGAACGATTTCGTTCCGTCGATCGGATCGAGGATCCAGCGCCGCTTCGCCTCCGGCCGCGTGAGGCCGAACTCCTCGCCGAGGATGCCGTCCTCAGGGAAGTGCTTCTCGATCCACGCCCGCGCGTGCTGTTCGGCAGCGCGGTCGGCGATGGTCACCGGACTGCCGTCGGACTTGGTCTCGACGTTGAGGTGCCGGCCGTGGGATGTGAGAGCCACGAGTCCGGCGGCGCGGGCGACCTCGGCGGCGGCCTGCATCAGCGACTGGGATGTTTCGCGCATGTTCACCGCGGCCTCCTCATGATGACATGGTGCTGCGCCGGTTACCGCTCGTGCGCGATGCGGACGTTCGATCCGGTTCCGCCGCCGCGGGGAACTCCCGGCGCATCATGCCACCCGTCGGACCGGGATGGCATCACGCGCGAGCGCGAGTTTCAGCTCGGCAATCGTGACGAGCCCGTCGTGGAGGATGCCCGCGACGAGCACGGCGTCGGCGCCGCCGATGCGGATCGCATCGCTCAGATCGCTCGCGCTGCCCGCGCCGCCCGAGGCGATCACCGGAACCGACACGGCGTCCGCGATCGCGCGCGTGAGCGGAAGGTCGTAACCGCTGCGCGCTCCGTCGCGGTCGATGCTGGTGAGCAGGATTTCGCCTGCGCCGCGCGCGATGCATTCGCGCGCCCACGCGACGGCGTCGAGATCGGTGGCGGTGCGCCCGCCGTGCGTGACGACGCGCCACCCGGACGTCGTCGGCGGCCGCACGGCGGACTCGCCGTCGTCCGGTTCGCCGGGCCGCGGTGGGTGTTGTCCATTGAGGCCGTGTTCCGGTTCACGCGCGGGATCACGGCGCGCGTCGATGCTCGCAACCACGCATTGCGCGCCGAAGCGCGCTGCACATTCACTCAAGAGTTCGGGCCGCGCCACACTCGCGGAGTTGATGCTGATCTTGTCTGCGCCCGCGCGCAGCGCGCGAGCGGCATCGTCGGACGTGCGGATGCCGCCGCCGATCGTGAGCGGCACGAACAGACGCTCCGCGGTGCGGCGCGCGACGTCGAGCAGCGACGCGCGTTCGTCGGGGGTCGCCGAGATGTCGAGGAACACGATCTCATCGGCGCCCTGCGCCTCGTAGCGCAGCGCGAGCGCCACCGGATCGCCGACATCGCGCAGATCCACGAAGCGGTGGCCCTTTACCACACGATCGCCGCGCACGTCGAGGCACGCGATGACGCGGCGCGCAAGCATCAGTCACGCTCCGGCGGCACGGCGGGTTCGGCGTTTGCCGCGCGGCGTTGTTCGATCTGCACGGCACCCTTGGTGCTGAAGATGCCCGGTGCCGGCGCGAGCGCGTCGGACAGCGCGAGACCCAGCGCCTTGAACGCCGCCTCGACGACGTGATGGCGGTCGCGCCCGCGCAACGGGCGCACGTGAAGCGTGGCCGCAGCGTTCATCGCGAATGATTGCATCCAGTGTTCGTAATAGCTGCTCGGCAACGGGCCGCGGTAGTACGCGCGCCCGCCGAGATCGAGGCTGACGTGGACCAGCGCATCGTCCATCGGAACGGTGCGGTCGCCGTAGCGCGCGCGGGGCGTTTCGGACAGTTGGCGCACCGCCTGGCCGAACGCGATGCCGACGTCTTCGATCAGATGATGTTTGAGGTCGCCGGTCGCTGCGAGCGAGAGTTCGAACCCGCCGTAGCGCGCGAGCGTTTCGAGCATGTGGTCGAGGAAGCGGACTCCGGTCGCGATGCGTGACACCGGATCGGGCCCCAGCCGGAGTGACAGCGTGAGCTCGGTCTCGGCGGTGTTGCGGATGATCTCGATCATGATCGTGGCTCCTGCGAAGCGAATTCGGCCGCGACTTTCCGCGGATCGAGCGTGCCGGTGTAGAGCGCCATGCCGATGATCGCCGCGTGCGCGCCGGCCGCATCCAGCGCTCGCAGGTCGTCGAGCGTCGTGATGCCTCCGGCGACGTAGAGCGGCAGCGAGCAGCGCTCGATCACCGAACGCACGAGTTCGAGGTCGATGCCTTCCATGCGGCCTTCGCGATGGACCGCCGTCACGAGCACCCCGGCAAGCGGAAGGCGCGAGAACTCGTGAACGAGGTCGCGCACGTCGGTCGCCAGTTCGCGGGTCCAACCGCGGGTCACGACGCGATGCCCGTGCGAATCGGCGGCGACCACGATCGCGCCGGGAAACGCGCGCGCGGTGGCGGCGAGCCAGTCGGGTTGCTCGATCGCGCGCGTGCCGACCACGACGCGCTCGGCGCCTGCATTGAGATGGCCCGCGATTGCTCCGCCCGAACGGATGCCGCCGCCGACCTGGACCTGCGCGCCGTCGAGTGCAGCCAACTGCTCGACGATCGCGGCGTTGGAGCCGCGGTCGAGTGCTGCGTCGAGATCGACGACGTGCAGATTCGTGAAGCCGTGGTCCAGCCACTGTTGTGCCGCGGCCATCGGATCTTCGAGCCGCACGCGCTCCTTTTCATAGGAGCCGCCGACGAGCTGGACACACGCGCCATCGCGCAGGTCGATCGCGGGAATCACGAGCATGGCATCGCCCCCGGGCCCATGGCCCTGTGATCGTCGAAGGTGCTGCGGCCGTCGGAATCGATGTCGGCGCACGTTCCCAGCGGGGTCCCGGTGTCGTGCGCGAGGCAGGCGGCGGCGAGATACGCGTGCAGCAGAGCCACGCCGGCGCGCGAACTCTTCTCGGGATGGAACTGGACGCCCACGGCCGAGCCCTGACGCACGACCGCCGCAAAGTGGTCGTCGTGATGCCGGCTCCACGCCGTCGTCACGGCCGGGTCGGCAGGACGGCAGGCGAAGCTGTGAGCATAGTAGACGTACTCGAGCGGGGCGCGCCGCAACAAGGGATCGGATGTGAAGGTGCCGGGTTCGATCGTGTTCCATCCGATGTGCGGAACACACGGCGCGTCGAGCCGCGTGACGCGGCCGGGAATCACGCCGAGTCCGGCACCCGGGCCTTCGTCGCTGCCGTCGAACAGCAACTGCATGCCGAGGCAGATGCCGAGGCACGGCAGCCCGCGGTCGATCGCGCGGCGCATGGCGATGCGGCCCGGAGCGAGGCGCGCCGCCGCACTCGCGAACGCGCCGACGCCGGGAAGCACGAGGACGTCGGTGTCGAGGGCCGCCTCGGGATCGGGTTCGATGCGCACACGGTGACCACTCAGGGCGAGCGCCTTTTCGAGCGAGTGCAGATTACCCGCGCCGTAGTCGAAGATCGTGACGATCACGTCGCCTCCTGAGGAGGAGGGCCCGATGCGGCCGGAGCGCGCTCACCCACGAGTTCCGCGAGCGCGTCGCGAACGCGGTCGAGATCGCGCCGGCGACCGATCGTGATGCGCAGTGCATCGCCGATGCCGGTGAGCGCATGGAACGGGCGCACCGCGATGCCATGAGCCCGCAGCTGCGCTGCGGTGTGGGCCGCGTCGGGCACCGGCAGCAGCACGAAGTTCGCGCGCGACGGCAGCGGGGCGAAGCCGAGCGATCGAAGCTCGGACACGAAACGGTGGCGGTTGCGCCGCACCGCGCGCACGCCGGCCTCGACCCATGCACGATCGTGCGTCAGTGCCGCGATCGCCGCGCGCTCCGCGATCGCATTCACCTTGTACGGCCCGCGTGCCTTGGCGATCGCCTCGATCATCGAAGGCGCCCCGATGCCGTAGCCGATCCGCAGCCCCGCGAGCCCGAACGCCTTGGACAGCGTACGCACGACCAGCAGGCGGTCCGATGCGATCCCCGCGAGCGGCGCCAGCGCGCAATACTCGGCGTAGGCGCGGTCGAGGATCACGAGGCCTGGGGCAGCGGCCACCACGCGTTCGATCGCCTGCGCGGACACCCGCGTACCGGTCGGATTGTTGGGCGAGCATAGATAGATGACGCGCGCGCGCGTCGCGAGCAGCGCGTCGGAGTCCGCGTCGAAGTCCGGGCCGAGCGGCACTGCGACCGGCTCGAGACCGTTCATGCGGGCAAACTCCGGCACCATGCTGAACGTGGGATCCATGTGGGCCACCCGATCGCCCGGCTCTGCGAACGCGCGCAGCGCCGCATCGAGGATGTCGTCCGATCCGCATCCCGTCACGATCTCGGCCGGCGTCACGCCGGCGTAGTGCGCGAGTTCCCGGCGCAACGCGTCGGCGTAGGCCGACGGATAGCGCGTGGCGGCATCGCGCGGCGCGCTCCGCATTGCGCGGCGCGCCGAGGGCGGAGTGCCGAATGCATTCGTGTTGTCGGAGAGATCGATCGCGCACGGAATGTGTTCGCCGCCGTAGAGCGCGATCGCCGCGTAAGACGCGCGCGGGCGCAGGTGCCGGGACTCGTCCGCCATCGGGTCCGCGACGCGCGCGTGCGGCAGATCGGTGAGATCAGCGAGCTCACCCCCTGCGAATGCGCGCGCGGCCGCGGAATGTGCGGGGAGCCGTTCGGCGTCTGCGAACAAGGCCACATCGTCCGCAAGTCGAACGGCGGCCCCGGCACTGATCTCCTGCCAGGTCGTCGTGCGAATGAAATCGAAAGTCGAGAGTCCCGCGCGTGCGCGCGCGGTCCCGCCGGTGGGCAGCACATGATTGGCGCCGGTCATGTAGTCGCCGAACACGACCGATGCTCCGTCGCCGAGAAACACGGTCCCCGCGTGGCGCACGCGCGCGAGTGCCGCGCGCGGCTCCGCGATCGCGAGCAGCAGATGCTCGGGCGCGTAGTCGTTGGCGAATGCGATCGCCTCGTCGAGCGATGCGGCGGCGAGCACGCCGCCGTGGTCGTTCAAGGCGGCGGCGACGATGTCGTTCCGGCCGCCGTGATCGGACTCGCGGCGGAGCAGGTCCGTGAGCGCGTCCGTGATCGAGACCGCGACGCGTTCGCCGATAGCCACCGCCACGGCGCACGCGAGCGGGTCGTGCTCGGCCTGGGCGAGCAACTCGCGCGCAATGCGCACGGGGTCGGCGGTGGCATCGGCGATCACGAGGACCTCGCTCGGCCCGGCCGGTGAGTCGATCAGCACGTCGCGCGAGACGGCGAGCTTCGCGGCGGCGACATAGAGATTGCCGGGCCCGACGATGCGATCGACGCGGGGCACGCTCGCCGTGCCGTAGGCGAGTGCTGCAATCGCTCCGGCTCCTCCCAGTGCGAACACGCGATCGACGCCAGCGATCGCGGCGGCCGCGAGCACGGCGGGCGCGGGCGCTCCGGAGCGATCGGGCGGGGAGCACAGCACGACCTCTCGAACACCCGCGACCCGCGCGGGGATCGCGGCCATCAGCACGCTGCTCGGGTAGCTCGCGGTGCCGCCGGGCGCGTACACGCCGATCCGATCGAGCGGCTCCGCGCGCCAGCCGAGCGTGATACCGGGCTCGGTCTCGGTTTCGAACGGCGCCGGCAACTGCGCGGCGTGGAAGCGGCGCAGGTTGCGCGCCGATCGCTCGAGTGCGGACCGCAGCGCCGGATCGAGCGCGGCGAGTGCCCCATCGATGACCGGGCGCGGCACTTCGAAGCTTTGGAGATCGACGCCATCGTAGGCGCGCGCGAGTTCGCGCAACGCCGCATCACCGTCACGCCGCACGCGGACAACGATGTCCGCGACGGTCGCGCGGACCTGCGCCACGGCGGGGTTCACCGATGCGTTCCCGCGATCGAGCAGCCGCGCGCGATCGGATTCGCCGAGGCCTTCGAGCGTGCCGGTGAACCGCAACGCCGGTGCCGCGCGCAGTGCCGCCCGCCTCAGGAACGCCGCACTCGCCGCGACCGGAAGCCCGACGTTCTCCTTGCGGTCCTCGGAGATTCTCATGGCATGAGCCTCTCGATGCGGGTGACGAGAATACCTTCGGCGCCGAGCGATTTGAGCTCGGCGATCGTGCGATAGATGCCCGCTGCCTGCACCACGGCGTGCACGGCGACGTGGGCGCCGTGGTTCAGGATGTCGACCACGGTCGGGCCGTTGAGCCCGGGCAGCACCCGCTTGATGTCCTCGAGTGCGACGCGCGGCACGTTCGCCATGAGGTAGCGCTTGCCGCGCGCGCGCAGCACCGATGTCAGCGCGGCGATCAGCTCGTCGAGCGCGCGGGCGCGATCGGAGCCGTCCGCGAACGCGTCGCGCCCGGTGACGAGCTGTGCGGTGGATTCGAGGATGGTTCCGATCTCGCGCAGTCCGTTCACCCGCAGCGTCGAGCCGGTGGACGTGAGGTCGACCACGATGTCGGCGACGCCGAGCAGCGGAGCCACTTCGGTCGCGCCGCTCACGGGAACGATTTCGACCGGGCGTCCGAGCCCCTCGAAGAACCGCCGGGTGATGCGCGGGAACGACGTGGCGACGCGGGGCCGGCCCTCGAGATCCTCGACCGATCGCACGCTGCTGTCCTCGCGCGTGGCGACGACCATGCGGCAGCGCCCGAAGCCGAGGTCGATGCGCGAATCGAGCCCGCACTCGGACTCGCAGATCAGATCGCGTCCGGTCACGCCGGCATCGGCGGCGCCGTCGGCGACGAACACCGGAATGTCCTGGGCGCGCACGAACAGCGCCTGGAACTCGCCGCCGAGCGACGCAGTGAGCGCGCGATCGCTGGTGAGGCGGACATCTAGGCCGGCGTCCTCGAACAGCTCCCGGGTCTCTACGGCGAGCCGGCCCTTGTTGGGCAATGCGATTCTGAGCATCGACAACTCCTGATATGGCCCGTGACGACGTCGTCGACGGCATGGGCATCTTATTGGGGGGAAAACAGAAACGACCCGTCCCTGGGGGACAGGCCGTGAATTCGTGCGGTTACGAGGTCGAGCTAGTTCAGACGTTCAACCGGGCAATCACATGCATCCACGGCCTGTCGGGCCGTGATGACTATGCGAATGGTGCCGGTGTGTCGTCTGCATGGGCCGAAGATTGGGGCCTCGGGGGGTGTCCTGTCAACGCGTTTGTTCCCCGGCATTGCCCGGCGGGCTTCCGTTTGCCGCCAGAACACGGGCGATCTCGCGCCCCATCACGTGGTTGGGTTCGAGTGCCAGGCAGCGAGAGAGCGCCGCGGTCGCGGTTGGCCGATTGTTGCGTTCGATGGCGATGCGGGCCACGAGCGCCCAGTAGTCGGCATCTGCCTTCTGGCCGGACTCCCGCGAAACCCGAAGCAACGACTCCGCGCGCGCCGGTTCCCGGCGATCGACCGCGAGCCACGAGCGATTGAACGCGAGCGAGGCGTAGAGCAGGCCGCGCGTTCGGGTTGCGCCCTCGGCGCGCTGGAACTCGGCTTCGGCTTCTTCGAGGCGGCCCGCCATCATTGCATTGCCTCCCCGCAGGAAGGCTTCGAACGCCGGGCTTTCGAGGGCCTGGGCCGGCGCAGCCGTGTTGTCCCGATATTCCACGAGCGCATCGACTTTCTGGTCCAGCCCCCCGACGCCGCCGAAGCGGCCCCATGTGAGCGTGGAGTCGCGGTACCACACGCGCAGTGCTGCATGCTCCTGAAAGCCGACTTCGGCGAGCCGCGGCAGGTTCCAGAACCGGACCGCGGCATCGCGTGGCAGCGCCGGGTGCATGGCGAGCATGGCTTGCCGAGTCGACTCGACCGTGCGCTGGAGCCGAACCAGTCGGCGGTACGACATGTGCGATGGGGTCGCGGGTGCCGCGATGGCGACCATCGCCGGGCCAGGCGAAGCGAACACCAGCGCCACCAGACGCAATCCCGCGAATCCGATCGCAAGACCCGGATGCAGGGACGCGAGCGCCGCGCCCAGTCCCAATCCGAGGCCGAGGGTCGGCAACCATGCGCGCCACGCGTTCCAGTCGGGGAGCAACTGCGAAAGCGGAAGAGCTCCGAGCACGAACCACGCGAGTCCCGCAGCACCGAACGTGAGCGCGCGAACCCGGCGGCGCGCGGGCAGCGCGATGACGCACATCAGCGCGAGCGCTGCGATCAACACGTAGCCGATCGAGAGCGTGGTGCGCGCGACCGGCGCGAGGTCTTCGAGATCGAGCGCGGCCGGGATCGCGCGCGAACCGAGATCGGCGAGGCGCAAGAGCGAAAGACCTTCCGGCGCTCGAGGTGGCAACGCGACGCCGTGCACCTGCGCGGTCCTGTAGCCGAACACCCACAGCGCGCCGATCGCGAGCGCCCCGATCATGGCCGCCGCGACGTGACGTGTCATGCGGCGCGCATCCGAAGATGCCTCGTTCCCGGCGCGATATCGTTGCCACCCGGCGATCGCGGGCACCGCGCACAGCGCGAGTGCCCCCGACTCGTGGGACAACATGCCCAGTCCCGCGAAGAGGAGTGCGGTGATCGCGCGCGCGGCAAATGCTTCGTGAAGCGCCAGTGCCGCGAACATTCCGGCGAGCAGATGCTGCGCTCCGCTCGGCCACGCGAGCAGCGCGCGCGCCGGCTCGGACAGCAGCGGGAACACGGCGATCGCCGTCGCGATCGGAGCGGAGAAGCCGCGCCGCGCGATGCGCCACAGCGCGGCGTAGGTAAGAAGCAGCATGCCGGCATGCGCGAATGCCGCGATCCATGGCGCTTCGAGCAGCGTGCGGCCGAACACGGAGAAGTAGAGCTGACGGCTCAGCGGTCGCCAGTAGTACGTCGCGCCCATCGAATCAAACAGGTCGAGTGGATGGAACGCGCGCCACGCGAGGAAGCTGTAGTCGTCAGCGACCGGAATGCCACGCGGATATCCGCGGCAGGTCCACAGCAATACCAGAAGCGCGAGGCCGCCACAGACGAGCCATGCCGTGTCGCGAAGCGCCGAGTCCGCCGGCGGCGCAAGAAGTTCCGCGGGCGGCGTCGGTCGTGGCGCTGCCTGACGGTCGCGGATCTGAGAAGCCCGGCTCATGGCAGGAACGGCACCAGCGCTTCGACGGTTCGAGGCGCGCCGGGCGCGGGCGGGTGCAGCACGTCGCGCGCGGGACCTCGCAGCTCGACTCGTAATTGATCCGCTGCGGGAAGCATGGCCGCATCGAGCCAGCCTTTCGCGATCATCGCGCGGCCGATGAAGTGCATCTGCGCCTGCGCGAACGGGCGCAGCGCGCCTTCCGAGTCGAAGCGGTAGCGCCACTTCAACGGCGAGGGAACGATCGTCGCGAGGAACAGCGACTCGTCGATCGTCAGGCGCGAAGCGTCGCGACCGAAGTAGTAGTGCGCCGCTTCGTCGGCGCCGTGAACCCCCGGACCCCACTCGATGATGTTGAAGTAGATCTCCAACAGGCGGCGCTTGCCGACACCGGTCAGGTGTTCGAGCACCCATGCCAGCACGACCTCCTGCATCTTGCGCGCGAGCGTGCGCTGGTGGCCGAGGTACAGATTGCGCGCGAGCTGCATCGTGATGGTGCCGGCGCCGCGCCGGAACGCCCCGGCCCGCAGGTTCTCGGCGATCGATTGCTTCACCGCTTCGGTGTTGAAGCCGCGATGGCGGAAGAAGCCCCCGTCCTCGTTCGTCACGACGGCGTGCGTGAGCAGCGAATCGATGTCGTCGAACGCGCGGTAGTGCGGATTGGCCGGCGAGAGATCGCGCGTGGTCGTGTGGCGCGGCAGATGGATCACGGCGGTGAAAGGAGCGGCGAGCCCCGTGAGCCGCAGACGTGTCGACGAATCCAGACGCAGCGCATTCGGGATCACGTCGGCGGTGAAGTCGACGGCCTCGGGTCGCGCGAGGTCGAGATCGAAGTGCAGGCGGTAGTCGAATGATCCGCGCGTCGAGACATCCAGCAACGGGCCCAGCAGCGACGCGGGCAGGCTCCGGTGGATCTGGTCCGAGGTGACGCTGTCGGCGGTGATCGCGAGTTCGAATCGCGGTCCGCGCTGCCACACCGCGCCCGCGACTCCGATCGGCAGCGCGCCCACGCTCACGCGCGTCGCTTCGCCGAGGCGCGCGACGCGGGCGCGCCGGTCCTGCGAGAGCACCCCGTCGATCTCCATTGCCAGGGTTTCGCGTTCACCGCCGCGAGCCGCGGGCAGCATGAAACGCGCGTGACCCGCGAGGCGATCGTCGCGGCCGTACGTGGCGGTTGCCGAGAACGGGACCACCTGATCCGCCCGCAGCGTTCCGCGGATGCCGAGACCGATGCCCGCGGCGGTGGGATCGGCCGTGAGCGTGTCGATGTCGACCGTGCGCGTTGCCGTGCCCGGCTCGGATGACGCCTGAGTGATCGTGAGGTGCGCCATGCGCACGCGCGGCAGCTGGTGTGCAGGGATGAACAGCAGGCGCACCGCCTGATGCACCGCGTTCACGAGGCGCCGGGATCGCTCCGGGTGATCAGTTCGCCCGCGGCGCGGTGAAGGCGGCGGCGGTGGATTCGGATCGAGCGTGTCGGAATCCGCCGGGCCTCGCGCGCGAATCGTGAAGCGCGCGCTGTCGAGCGTGATCGAGCGTGGCCGCGGTCGCAGCACCAGCATCGAGAGCGGGGCGATCGCGACCGACAGGTTCCGCACCGCGAGCACGGTGTCTCCCACCGCCGATGAAAGAGAGAGATCGCCGATCCGCGCGGTACCGAACCCGACTTCCAGCGAACGCCACGTTGCCGTGAGATCACGCGCGGCGGCGGCCGCGCGCAACTTGCCGGCGACCAGGTTCGTGATGATCGGCCGCAGCACCCACACTCCGATGGCGGCCACGCCGATCACCGCGAGGACTATGGGCAGGACGCCCGGACGTGGGCGGCGCGCGGGAGGTGCGGGGGTGGGCTCCATCGAGGAAGTCGGCTAGCGACCTGAAGCGCCCGGCGAAGGCTGCAATCCGAGCTTCTCGAGCCCGCGCTCTCCGCCTCTGCCGTTCATCTTCCAGTACGCGACGCGCTCTGTGCCGGTCAGTTCGCCGGACTCGCTGGCTTCGGCATCTGCACCGCGCGCGCCGCTCCATGCCCACTTCACGATGCGATGGGGATAGGCAGCTTCGATATGAAAGCGGCCTTCGCGCCCGCCCGTCACGCGCACGACGTAGAGCCGCGTTGCGAAGCTTCCTGCCGGTACCTGCACGCGCTCGGTAGCTGCGGTGCGCTCGATCTCCGCCCGCGTCCAGGTTGCAGGTGCATGCGTGAGACGGCGGTGAAAGGATCCGGCCAGGAAGGCCACGGAGCGCTTCTCGCCCGGGCGCAGATACTCGCCACGGAGTCCTCGCAGCCGCACGAACAGTTCCTCCTCGATCACGCCGCCTGGTGGACGCGGCAGTGTGCCCAGTGAGGTCTCGCCTTCGAAGTAGCTGAACACGCGGTGCTGGATGTTCTGCGGATCGATGAGCAGCTCTTCGTACACATTGCCGCACCATTCGGCGCTCGTGAAGGTGAGCTTCACCGGATCGAACGAGTCACTGCGTGAAAACAGCGAGACCATCGTGTTGTAGTCGTAGATACCGGTCTGAAAATCGCGCACGAGGTTGAGTTTGAGCGCTTCGAACACATCGGCGGGCGCGCGCGAAGGATCGTCGATCTTGACGCGCGTGCTCGCGCGGAAGGGCTCGGTGACGAACACCATCGTCGCCTGTCCCGTGCGCGGCTCGCCGTAGCGCCGGACGGCGAAGCCGTACCCATCGAGCTCTGCCCGTCCATCGTGCCAGTGCGAACCGAATGCGGGATCCGCCGGCGCGCGAACCGCCGGGCGGCTTGCGGCGGCGTCGGCCACGAGCGGGGTCGCAATGGCCATGAAGGCGAGCGCGAATCGAGCGCACCCGTGGATGAGCGACTGTGGTGGAAAGCGGAGGCGGTGGGCCATGCGCGTCATCCTACGCCAGCGCAGGGCCCGTCGTAATGAGGGCGGTGTCTGCCCAACGCAAACAGCGCACCCTTGTGAGGGTGCGCCGTCAGGCGATGTGAGCCGGTGTCTTCAGGATTTATGCGACCGGCGTGCCCCGCGACGCGAGCCAGTCCTGATTTAGTTGTGCCACTTCGTCGATCACCGATGTGTGCTTGGGCGTCCACCCCAGATCGCGACGCGCCTTGGATGCGTCGAGCTTCTGGCTGGTGAGCAGCGCCCGGCCAAACAGGCCGAATTGCTTGAGGACCTCGCTCGAGTCGCGCGGACGCAACTGCGCTCCGGTGACCTTGGCGATCGCTTCGGCGATCTGGCGAACCGTGTACTGGGACCCATCGCTCAACAGATACCGTTCGCCGCCGGTCGCGCGTTCAAGCGCACGCAGGTAGGCCTCGGCAACATCGTCGCGATGGATCAAACCCCAGTGCTGGGCACCGGTGCCGGCATAGTGAAGCGTTCCATGATCGTGCGCTTCGGCGAACATTGAACCGATTATGCCGCGCGAGCTTCCGTACACCGTGCCCGGCCGCAGCACCACGACCTTGACGTCGTGCTCGCTCAGGTCGATGGCCACGTCCTCGTGCGCCGCGCGCCACCGAACGAGATCGATCGGGTTGAGCGGTGACGATTCGTCGATCGACTGTCCGCCGGTGTCGCCATGAACCCACGCGCCGCTGGTATAGAGCAGCTGCCGGACGCGGCCGTCGAGAGCGCCGATCCGAATTGCCTCGAGCGCGAGCCGGTCCTGGTTTGCGACATCGGACGGGTCGAACGCGGCGTGAATCGCGACGTCGCAATTCTTGAGTGCCGGAAGAAACGTCTCAGGCTTCGACAGTGTGCCCACCACCGGGTGGATGCCGCGCGCGGAGAGATCGGAGGTGCGATCGACGTTGCGGGTCAGGCCATGGACTTCGTAGCCGGACCGGACCAGCCGGGTGGCGATCGCACTTCCGAGATATCCGCTGACTCCGGTGATGAAGACTCTCGAGTTCGTATTCATGGTGTTGGTGTTTCTCCCTTCCACTCGATGTACGCTGCGGAAGCGATATCCTTCCACAGCGGGCACCCGGACGTCACCGCGCTCGCACCGGAAAATCCGCGCCCGCGGGAGCAGCGCTCCCGTGGCTCCGTAGTTTCACGGACCACCACTGAGGGTTGCCTCACTGGCAGTAGAGCAAAGCGCATTCCAAGGGGGAATTCGCATGCTGGAGGGGGATTTACGGCCCGGAACGCTTTCTATGATGCCCGTATCGCGCATGCGATCCGCAATCGGAGCGCCTTTATTACAACGCCGGCGGCCGGACAGCGGCCCTGGTTCGTGCCGCGAAGTCACTCGCCGCGATAGGTGCAGCGTGCCGTGCACGTCTCGGCGACCGTGATCGCGGCCAGTCCCGGTAGTGCGGGGACGAGACGATTCCACAACCACATGCACAGCAATTCAGAGGTCGGATTCTCGAGACCCGGCACGTCGTTCAGTGATCGGTGATCGAGTTCACGCTTGATCAACGGTTCGACGGCAGCGGTGATGTCCGCGAAGTCGAGCAGCCATCCGAGTTCGGGATCGATCTCGCCCGCGACCACGACTTCGACGCGGAACGAGTGACCGTGCATGCGAAAGCACTTGTGATCGGGCGGCACGCGCGGCAACCGATGCGCCGCTTCGAATGTGTAGTCCTTCGTCAGATCGATGCGCATGGTCGGAACCTCTATGGGATCGGGTGGCGCGCTGCGAATCGGATCAATGGGGTTCGGGCGCGGCGCGTTTCGGCGAGCCTCATGCCGCGCCGCCCGCGTTCGCCGAGTACCGAATGGGATCGGTGCGCCCGGCCTCGTGAAAACCCTTGAGCCGCAGCACGCATGCATCGCAACGCCCGCACGCGGCACCGTCGGGTGACGGATCGTAGCAGGAGTGCGTGAGCGCATAGTCGACGCCGAGTACCAGGCCCATCCGGATGATGCCGGCCTTGTCGAGCTCCATGAGCGGCGTGTGGACGCGGAACTCGACGCCTTCGATGCCGGCCCGCGTCGCGAGCCGCGCGAGGCGCTCGAACGCGCGTACGAATTCGGGACGGCAGTCGGGATATCCGGAGTAATCGATCGCGTTCATCCCCGCCACCAGATGCGGCGCGTTCAGGACTTCCGCCCATCCCAGGGCGATCGAGAGGAATACGGTATTGCGTGCAGGCACGTAGGTCGAAGGAATGCCCGCGCCGATCTCCTCGATCTCGCGATCGCGCGGCATCGCGAGCGTGCCGGTGAGCGCCGACCCTCCGATCGCGCGGAGATCCACGCGCACTTCGCGATGCTCTGAGGCACCGAGTGCGCCGGCGACGGTTCGCGCAGCCGCCAGCTCGCCCCGATGGCGCTGGCCGTAGTCGATCGCGAGCGTGTGGCACTCGTATCCCTGCGCGCGCGCCCACGCGAGGCACGTGGTCGAATCGAGCCCACCCGACAGCAGCACGACCGCGCGTTCGCTCATACGCCTCTCCGCGCGCCCCACAGCCAGATGTGGAGCCGCGGGCTCATGCGAAATCCGTGAGCCTTGCACGTATCGACGACGAGTGGAGCGTGCGCGAGCACCTGGTCATCGGTGAGGCCTTCGGGCATCAGCATCACGCGCGATGCGGGGACCCCATGCTCGGCGACGAGGCGCAACGCATCGTCGCGATCCTGCTCGTTGCCGACGACGAGCTTGAACGTGGCGTTCTCAGCGCGGGCCCATTCGCCCGCGTGCCGCCACGTTTCTTCCCACCGCGCCGTGACCCCGGGTAGTTTGGGAGACACGTTCCAATACAGACGCTCGTCGTGCATCCGCGGACCGATGATGCCGCTGGTCTCGACTTCGACGCGCGGCCAGCGCAGGAGCGCCTGCTTGAGCAGTCCATAGACGCCGTCGTGCTGCAGAGGCTCGCCACCGGTAACGACCAGCAGCGGCGCATCGCCGAGGGCGCGTACTTCGTCGAGGATGTCATCGACCGTGGATTCGCGACCGCCGCTCACGCCCCATGTGTACTTGGAGTCGCACCAGTGGCAGCCGACATCGCAACCCTGGAGCCGCACGAAATGCGCGGGGACCCCGGCCGACGGACCTTCGCCCTGGATCGAAAGGAAGCACTCGCTCACGCGCAAGGTGGTGACGTCGGGTCGTGACATTCAGGGTTGAGCGAACTCCGAGGCGGGTATCGCGTCCATCGTCTCGATGTTGCGGGTGTAGATCACGCGCCCCTCCGCGCCGCGCTTCGCGGTCGGGAACCACAGGCCGCCGTGCTCTTCCCAGCCTTCCCAGGCGTAGACGTTGGCCGGAGGCGCATCACCTTGCAGGACGAACTCCCACTTCTCGACCCGACTCGTGGCGCGGTTCACGAACACCCAGTAGCGATCGCCGGGGGTTTCGCCGACCTGATGGAACGACAGCGCGAGCTTGTCCCAGATGTAGTCGCCCTCGCGCACCGGGCCCTCGTAGCGCAGGACCACGCCGGGATCGCGCAGCTTGTACGGCATCAGCATCCAATAGGTGTCGTTGGTCCACAGCGATTTCGCGCGCTTCATTAACTTCGCCAGCGAATCGCCTTCGATCGCCTGCCCGTTCATCCATGCGCGGCCTTCGCCCGTGTTGATGTTGTCGATGAACGTGAATGCGGTTCCATCGCGCATCGTGCCCGAGACCTTGTGCCATCCCGTGTACTTGTCCCAGCTGTGCCGGCGCGAGCTGCGGACCGTGTCGCGCAACGCAGACTCGAACGACCAGCGCAGACCGCGGAGCTTGTTCCAGCGGTCGGTGCCGCCGAGGGCGGCGATCACGCGGTCGGCGATCTCGATCGCCTGCGGATCCGAAGTGCGGGCCGAGTCGGTGACGGCGGGCGCATCCGCGGCGTGCGCGGAAGCGGCGCACAGCGCGAAACACAGCGCGGCCACCGAGAGCAGCAATCGTGAAGGAGTCATTGCGGCGGAGTATAGCCCGCTCCCGGTGGAGCCGGAAAACAACGCACGTTTCAGATCCCCGAAAGGATTGTTGCGAGTTTCGCGGTGAATGCGGAGCGCGGCATGGGTTCGGTGACGCCGGCCTCGATGGCGGCGGCGCGCAGCGCGTTGTCCACATGCGAATAGAAACCCACCACGCGCACGTTCGCGATCACCGGATCGGCGCGCAGCGCTCGAACCCCTTCGAGCGCGCCTTCGGCGTGCAGATCGACGATCGCGACATCGGGAATCGCGCTGCGGGCGCATGCCGCGAGTTCAGACGGCGCGCAGGCCACGACCTGGACGCCGAGCTGCTGTGCCGTCGACATGATGCGGGTCGAGAAGAACAGATCGGGGACGGCGACCAGCACTTCGCGGGTCTTCATCGGAAGCCTCCATTCAAGCCAGTGGGCCGGCCTAAGTGCTCTCGGCGATCGCAACGCCCGAGTCCGTCAGCGGTGCTTGGCCATCGTGACCGATCTCATGCGGGCGCGGTAGCTTCGCCGCGGCATGGCTGCCGATCAGCGCGAGCACGCCGCACAGAGTGAACAACACCGGCGCATTCGTCACGTCGAGCAGGGCGCCGCCCAACATCGGAAGCAGCATCGTCGGTCCGACGAACGTGTTGAGCAGACTCACGAACGCCTGCCGCCGTCCGGGTGGGGCGAGTTCGATCGACAGGCTCGCGTAGCCCACGCTGAGCGCGCTGTGGACCACACCTCCGAAGAACGCGAGCACTTCGAGCGAGATGACGGCCGCGTGCGCCGAGATCCATGCGAGTTTCCATGGCGAAGCGAGCGCGATCGCCGCGGCGAGCAGCGCGAGCACGCCGGCGAGCACCGTGCCGGTGAGCATGATCGCGCGATTGCCGTGATGGCGCGCGAGCGGCATCCACACGAGATTGCCGAGCACGAAGCCCGCGATGCGCGCGATCAGGAACGTGCCGGCGGCGCGCAGCTGGCCGCCGAGATCGTTGACCGCGAACAGCACCATGAACGGGCTCGCGGCGAACCACACGTTGAGCACCGAGCGCGCGATCAGCAGCCGCCGGAACACGGTGTCCGATTTCACGAGTTCGATGCCTTCGCGCAGCAGTCCGAACGGCGAGGCGCCGCCCGCCCCGGGAGCGTGGGCGGGTTCGCGAATGCGCGTGAACATCATCCATCCGCTCGTCGCGAACACGAGTGCCCCGCTGAACAGGATCGTAAAACGCAGGCCGTGCGATTCCAGCTCGAGCACCTGCCGCACGCCGATCGCGCCGACCGCGCTCAGGATCCCGCCCCAGAACAGGCGCTGCGCCCACAGCGGCGTGAGCTGTTCGCGAGGCACCGTGCGCCCCACGACTTCCATGAACGCGACCGCTCCGGCACCCGCCGCGATCGAGTACGAGCCGTAGCCGATGAAGAACACGGCGAGCATTGCTGCCGGATGACCGGCAAGTGGAATCGCGAGTGCGGCGACCGCGAACAGGCCAACCGCGCGTACCATCGCGGCACGCCGGTAGAGCCACATCTGGCGCGGATGCCGCGATGCCCACGGTGCCACCAATATCTGCGGGAGCAGCCAGCCCATGTCGCTCATCGCCGAGGCGAATCCGATCAACGCATTCGAAGCCGTGAGCCGCGACAGCAGCACCGGAATCACGGTGCCCGGGTCGACGAATCCTTCGGCGGCCTGGAACAGCACGCCATTCCATACCGCGAGCCTGAAGTTGCGGCGACCCTCGGCGCCGGCGGGCGGTGCGGAGGGTGCGGAAACGGATGGCACGTCTACCCGAGCGTCCGGCGCCGCAGTTCCCGCGCGGTCAGGGCGAGCAGTGCCGGCACCAGCACCGTGGCGAGTGCGAGCGGCAACAGCGTGGCGGAGAGTCCCGTGGCGACGTGGGTGCCGTACATCGCCCACGCGAACCACCCGACCGCCTGCGCCAGCAGCAGGACCGTCGCCAACGTGCGGCCGGTGAGCGTCAGCATCGCGCGGGGATGGGTCCATTCGAAGTTCGCATGTGCGGTGCCCGTCCACAGTCCGATCGCCAGTGCGATCGCGAGCGCCGGCAGCACGATCGCGAGTGTGGTCACGATCTCGAGTGCGGTGAGTCCGAGTGCGCCGATCACGCCGGTCGCCGCGATCGCGACCACGGGTAACGCGACGGCGAGCGTCGACACCGCGCGTCCAACGATCCAGCGCCATGCGGGAACGGGGGCGAGCCGCGCCCACACGAGGCCCCGGCGTTCGAATGGGATCGCGCGCGTTCCGACTTCGTAGCCGAGTGCGACGGTGAGCGAGAGCAGCATCGCGCGCGCAAGCAGCGCGCGTTCGAGCGTGTAGAGCGGCGCTCCGACGAGCGGCAGCAGCGTCCACAGCGCGCTCGCGACCACGATGTCGCCGAGCACCGTCCAGTCGCGCAGGAACAATTTGAGATCGCGGCTCAACAGCGCCCCCAGCAGGCCCGGTCGCCGTGCGAAGCGCATCGCACGCGCCGGGCCGCGGGTCGCGCGGCCGCGCGCGTTGCTCACCCGCGCCTGCACCGAGCCCAGATGGTGCGCCGCGACGACGCCGGCCAGCACCACGGCTGCCGCCGCGGCAGCGAGCGTGCTGGCGAGCGCGCGTAACGCGTGCGCGGCGTCGCCGGCACTCGCGGCACCCATCATCTCGGCGATCCAGGTGCCGGGCGAAAGCCGGTAGCCCCACGGGGCTTTCGCTTCGATCGCGTGCAGCATCGCGAGCGGCGAGGCGCTGTCGAGTGCCAGGCGCGGGAGCACGAACGAATTTCCGATCCACAGCACGAACACCGCGAACGTCGAGAGCAACCCGAGCACCTCGCGCGCGGTGGTCGCGGGCACGACGCGCAGCAGCAGCAGCGCGACCGCGACGCCGAGGCCGAGCGCGATCGCCCACAGCGACACGAGCGCGAGCGGCACCAGCCCCCAGCACCATGCGGGCACCGGATAGATCACGGCGTAGCCCACGAGCGCCGGCACCGCGAGGATCACGAGCAATGCAGACGTGCGCGGGAACGCATCGAGCAGTTTGATCGCGAACGACGACCACGCCGGAACCGGCGCGCGGCGCAGCAACTCGAGATCCGAGTCGAGCACTACCGTCGATACGACTTCGTGGAGATCGAAGGCGATCAGTCCGACGAGCGAGGCGGTGAGCGCGAGCGCCAGGCCCACCGAAGCGTCGCGCGCGTCGGCGCCTTCGCTCTGGAGCTGGAGGAACAGCCCGCCGAGTGCGAACGCGACGAAGGTTGCGAGCACCAGTGCGAGCGTAGCGGCGAACAGCGGGCGCCCGGTCGTGGAGCCGCGTCCCGGGCGCGGGAGAAATTGGTTGCGCGCGAGCCGGGCGCGGCTCAGCAGCACGCCGCTCCAGATCATGCTTCCGGCGCGTCGTCGCGGGTCAGTGCCAGGAACACGTCCTCGAGCGTCGCCGCGGCGTCGGTGCCACGCAGCTCGGCGAGGGTTCCCTCGGCGCGTTTCACGCCGTGATCGAGGATCACGACGCGATCGCACAGGCGCTCGGCGACGTCCAGCAGGTGCGTCGATACGAGAACGCCGAGGCCGCGCGAGGCGCGTTCGCGCAACAGATCCTTCAACATGCGCGCGCCGTGAGGGTCGAGACCGGTGATCGGCTCATCGAGCATCAGCAGCGCGGGATCGTGGATCAGAGCGGCGGCGAGCGAGACCTTCTGGCGCATGCCGTGCGAGTAGGTTTCGATGAGGTCGTCGGCGGCATCGAGCAGATCGAGCCGCTCGAACAGTTCCTGCGCGCGCGGACCGGCCACGTCGCCCGGCACATCGTAGAGTGCCGCGATGAACTCGATGAACTCGCGCGCGCTAAGGCGTTCGTAGAAGAACGGCCGATCGGGGACGTACCCGAACGATGCGCGCGCTAGCATCGGATGGCGCGCGAGCGGGTAGCCCGCGATCTCGATCGTGCCGGCATGGGCGGGCAACAATCCGGCGCAGCACTTGATCGTGGTGGTCTTGCCCGCGCCGTTGGGGCCGAGAAATCCGAGGATCTCGCCCGGGCGCACGTCGAGGTCGAGCGCGTCGACCGCGGTGAACTCCCCGTAGCGGCGTACGAGACCGCGCACCACCAGCGGCGGTGCCCCGGCGATCGGTGCGCGGGTCATGCGGACGACAGCGCGCGCGCGATGCGCGGCAGGCTCACGTCGTACCGGTAGCTCACGCCCATGTGGCCGTCGTCGTATTCCTGGTGTTCGTGGGCGATGCCGAGTGCGGTCAGACGCCGCGCGAACATGCGGGCGCCGAGATGCAGGTTCCACTCGTCGCGGATTCCGCAGTCGAGATAGACGAGCGACATGGCGCGCAGGGCGTCCGCGTGAGCATCGAGCAGTGCGAGCGGATCGTTCGCGAGCCAGCGCTGCCACACGTCGTTGCGAAACGCTCCCGTCTCGAGATCGCACGGCAGATCGAAACCGAATGGCTGTGTTGCGGGGTTGGGCGAGTAGGCCGCCGCCATGCCAAGCACGTTCAGCACGAGAAAGTCCTCGTGCTTCTTCTGCCGCTTCGCTTCGAACGCCGTGAGCCACGGCTCGAGCCCGCCCGAGCGCTGAAGCGCAGCGCACGCGGGGGCGATGTCGCCGCGATAGCAATAGTCGAAGTACAGATCACCGCTGTGGCAGGCGAGCGCCCCGAACACTTCCGGATGCCGCATGCCGAGCCGCAGCGCCCCGTAGCCGCCCGACGACTTGCCCACCAGGCCCCGATGCGCGCGGTCGGCGCGCGTGCGATAGCGCGCGTCGATGTGCGGGACGAGTTCGTGGAGGAGATGATCTTCGTAGCGGCCGGTGGCGCTCGAATTGAGATACTGCGAGCCGCCGAAGCGCGTGAAGCAGTCGGGCATCACGAGGATCATTTCGTCGCACGCGCCGCGAGCGATCAGATCGTCCATGCGATCGTCGAGCGACGGCGACCACGGTGAGTCGTTGAGCAGCATGCGTCCGCGTCCCATGAAGCCGGTGAGGACGTAGAGCACCGGATAACGCCGCGAGCCGTTCGCGTCGTATGACGGCGGCAGGTAGACCGGGACACGGCGCAGCGCCGGATCGGCCGCGGTGTTGCCGGCGAGTGCGGCGCTCTCGAAGGATTCGATGACCACGCGTCCGCACGATCGGGTGTCCATCAACGTCCTCCGTTCATCTCGATGACCTGCGTCGCGCGTGCGCGGTAGCGATTCCACAGTCGCGCCACGGTCGTGTCGTTCGCGGCCTCCGGATGATCGCGCACCAGCGATTCCAGTTCGGCGCGCGAGGCGTCGTCGAGACGCACGCGCGCGAGGCCGGCCGCGAGTTGCCGTCGCGCCCACCAGTCTTTCGGGTTGAGCCAGGCGGCGACCTTCAATTCCATGAGCCCGTACTTGAGGTTCGGCGAGTGCGGAGAGTTCATGATCAACTCGCCGAGCACTGCGTGCGCATCGGGACGCCCCATGCCGTACTCGATCGCACTGATCAGATGGCGGCGCGATTCGAGCGTGTCGCGCTCGACGAGCGAATTGTGCGCCGCGCGCAGATGCGCCCTCCACGCCAGCGAGTCGTCGATGGCTCCGAACATCGTCCAGGTCGCCTCGGCGCGATCGCGACGGCCGGTCCACAATTCGGCCCAGCCGAGCCAGTAGAGCAGGTCCATGCGTTCGCCGCCCGAGCTCAGGCCGCGCAGGAATGCGTGCCGCGCGCCGGCCGGACGATCGAGCAGCAGCAGGTCGCTACCGACCTGGAACCAGGGATCGCGCGTCTTCTCATAGAGTGAGATCAGCTTCCGCCCGTCCCAGAACAGGAACCGCGCCGGCAGATCGCCCGCGGTCGAGTCGGAGAACTGCGAGTAGAAGTGGGACGCGAGCGTCGTGTCGCGATAGAGCGAGCGGATCAGGGCGCCGTTGCCCATCTGAAATCCGGCCCAGGGGGGCAGGGACGCGAAGAAGAAGCGCGTGTGCGGTTCGGGGTCGGGAACCACGCGGCGCAATTCGCGCGAGAGCGAGTCGGTGAGCAACGCAGCGCGCTGGAAATAGAACGGCGTGAGGTGCGACGTCCACACCCAGCGACGCTCGCTGACGGCGAACGCCTGCGAGTTCGAGCCCGCCGCATGCCACCACAGGAGCCCTGCGGTGAGCGCGAACCACGTCCATCGATCGCCGCGCGAAAAAGCGAGACCGAACAGCAGAGCCGCACCCACGGCCGCTAGCGTGTAGTAGTAGGAACTCCAACCCGAAGCGACGGGACCGGCGGGGATCGCAAACGCGATGAGCCACAGCACGGCGAATGTGACGAGCCCGCGACGCGCGCCCGGCGACGCCTCTGCGCGGACCGGGCCGGGCACCGTCGCGGTCCCCGCGGCCGTCTGCGTCTCCGCCGATGCGCCCGATCGCCGAGGCGCATAGAAGAGCGCCAGCGAAGCGAGAATCACGAGCGGCAGCAACGCCGGTCCGTTCGCGGCGAGTGCGGCGCCGAACCCGGACGGGTGTTCGAGGCCGAGCAGACTCTGGAACAGATGAGCGAACCCGGCCGCGAAGGCGAGCGGGTGGAAGTCGAGCGGCTGGGCGGCCGCGTGGCGGGCGCGCATCGTGAACGCGATCGCCGTCCACACCAGCGCGAGCACGGTCACCGGGGCGACGCGTCGCACGACGTCGCGCGTTTCGCGCCCGGCGACGAAGCGATCCCACGCCGCGAGGCCGAGCGGCAACGCGAGTGCGGTCTCCTTGCTTGTGAAGGCCACCGCCGCACACGCGAGCGCCGGCAGTATGCGGTCGCGGCGATGCAATGCGAGCGCCC
Source organism: Candidatus Eiseniibacteriota bacterium (assembly GCA_031364845.1). Taxonomy (GTDB): domain Bacteria; phylum Eisenbacteria; class RBG-16-71-46; order RBG-16-71-46; family RBG-16-71-46; genus JANLWX01. The sequence continues at coordinate 42,874 of JANLWX010000018.1, read as the reverse complement.
CGAGTGCTCCGGCGAGTGCCAGGAGATCCTGGCTGCACGACACCCACATCAGATTCACGCGCTGAAGCGGAAGCAGCGCGAAATAGATCGTACCGGCGAGCACGCCCGCGCGCGGCATCAGGCTCGCGAGCAGATCGGCGACCAGCACGAGCGCGCCGAGAAACAGCGCGTAGTTCACCAGATGGAACACGAGCGGATGGCCGTTCGCGATCGGCGTCAGGACCGCGAAGTAGATCTGGCGGGAGAGCGGCCGGAAATAGTTGCCGAGCGAGCCGAGGTCGCTCAGCGAAGCTGAAAGCGAACGGGTGCGTGCTTCCTCGAGGAACAGGAAGTCGTCGTTCAGAAACGGCGTGTGGATCGCGTCCCAGTAGAGCCCGGTCAGCGCGAGAAATGCCACGGCGAGTGCAGCCCACGGCAGGCGCGGGAATTGCGGGGAGTGCGTCACGGACGCGCAATCTAACAGGAGGTCCGCGTTTCGGGCGAGCCAGAGGCCGTTCGGCGCGGGCCGGGTCCTCCGATGGATCGATACCGCGGGCCGCTCCCGCCCGGCCCGTCACGTGAGGCCGCTCACGCCCGGCCCGCGAACGGCCGATAACGCCGTAGGCCGATCCCGGCCCTACATCTGGAGGCTCCACGGTGCACCGAAACGATTCCCGGCAGCAGAGTTCCTCCCACGACCGTGGCGAACGGCTGGTTCGCAAGGGCTGGGTGCTGTGGGCCGTGACCTGTCTGGTGCTGGTCGGGCTCACCGCCGCGGTGGCGATCCTCTACCTGCCGCTGGTTCGCGAGTCCGGCGCCGAACTGTCGCCCGAGATGTTCGGGCAGGCCTACTACTCGATGGTGGGACTGTCGGGCCTGGTGCTCCTGCTGTGCCTGTTCACCGCGCTGCGGCATCGCGAACTCAACGCCCTGCGGCGCCGCATGGAGCAGGAGGAAATCGATTCCGAGGACGTGCGCACGCGGCTTTCGGAGCTGTCCGCGCTGTTCCAGGTTTCGACCACGCTCAATCTGCACCTGGGCCTCGACATGATCCTCGAGATCATCGTGCGCCGCGTGGTTTCGACGCTCAAGGCGCAGCAGGCATCGATCATGATCTACAACCCCGAGACGCGCGATCTCGAGACGCGCGCTTCATACGGCCTCGAGAGCGAGTTCGCGCGCAATGCGAAGAAGAAGCTCGGCGAGGGCATCGCCGGCTGGGTTGCACAGCAGGAGAAGGGAATTCTGCTCGACGACAAGACGCGCGACCGGCTCGGCATCCACTTCAAGAACGACCGCAACATCACCTCGGCCCTGTCGATGCCGCTGCGATTCGGCGAGCGCTGTGTGGGGGTTCTGAACGTGAACCGCATCAATCATCCCGAGCCGTTCCAGGAGCGGCACCGCGACATGCTCAATCTGTTCGCGGAACACGTGGGTGCGGTGATCGAGCGCGCGGAGACCATGGAGCGCCTCGGCTCCCGCTCGCGCGAGCTCGAAGTCGTGAACGAGCAGCTCGCGGAGACCAACCGCATGAAGGATCTGTTCCTCTCGACCGCGAGCCACGAACTCAAGACGCCGCTGACGTCGGTGATCGCGTATGCCGAATTGCTCGACGAGAACCGGAAGGATCTGACCAAGGCTCAGCGTACCGAGTTCCTGAACCGGCTCCGCGGCGAAGCGGAGCGGCTGCTCGGGCTGATCGACGACATTCTCGATCTGTCGAAGCTCGAGGGCGGCAAGTTCACGCTCAAGCGCGCGATGCTGTCGGTGAACGAGGTGGCGCACGGCGCGGTGGAGACGTCGGCTCCGCTTGCGGCTCGCGCCCGGATCAAGATTCGCGAGGAGTTCCACGGCGAGCTGCCGGCGTTGTCGATCGACGAAGTGAAGCTCCGGCAGGTGATCGTCAATTTGATCGTGAACGCGATCAAGTTCAGTCCCGAGCGCAGCACGATCACGGTGACGACCGATCGCGAGCCCCGCTGCGTCCGCATCGAGGTCAGCGATCAGGGCCCGGGAATCAAGCCCGAGGAAGCGACGCACATCTTCGAGCTGTTCGGGCAGGGCGTGACGCCGAGCGAGCAACCGAATGCCGGTATCGGGATCGGGCTCCATCTGGTGAAGCGCATCACCGAACTCCACGGGGGACACGTGGGGGTGAACAGCACGCCCGGCGATGGCAGCCGCTTCTGGGTGCGACTGCCGCTGACGCTGGCCAACGACGCGGAAATTCCGGCCGATGCGACGGCGCCGATCGCCGTCCATCCGGCATTCTCCGCCACCGCGCTCCTGGAAGCGACGGAGCGCAAAGCGGCCTGATCGGGCCAAGACTCGGCCGGCTCGCGGGTGCTCCACTTTCGCGCAGCGTGTGACATACTCCGCTGCGCAACCGGTCGCCGGCCGCTCCAACGCGTTGCCCGCGTCCCGATTCCAGCCGTCACCGATTCCGAGGCTTCGTGTCCGACGAGATTCCTCCGACACATCCGCCCGATTCCCGCGTAGTTGGGAACGTGGCGACGGGCGGTTCGGGCTCCCCGACTCCTGTGGAGCGAGAGCTACGGGCCCCGGGAAGTCTCCCGCCGCCTCCGCGCGTCGTGATCGACGGAGTCCGCCAGCATGAGCCGCAAGCGATGGCGGAATTCTTCGAGTACTACTTCGACCGGGTGTTCGGGCTCGTCCTGCGGTTGCTGGGCGACCGCACCGCGGCCGAGGACGTGACTCAGGAGGTGTTCTTCAAGGTGTACCGCGCAGCGCATCAGATCGATCCCGCGCGCGATCCCGGGCCATGGCTCACGGCCATTGCCTACAACGCCTGCCGCGATCTGTGGCGCTCGAGCGCCCACCGCATGTCGGGCAAGAGCCGGTCGATCGACGACGAGGCGATCGTCGAGCCGCTCGCGAGCACCGCGAACGATCCCGAGCAGGATGCGTTGATGAACGAGCGCGAGCGGCTGGTGCGCACAGCCCTCGCGGAGTTGCCGGAGGCGCTGCGAACGCCGGTTCTATTGTACGAGTACCAGGGAATGAGCCATCAGGAAATCGCCGAGTTGCTGGGCATCGAACACGCGGCGGCGCGCAAGCGCTATTCACGGGCACTGGCCGCACTCGCGAAATTGCTGAAGGAATCGCTCGGATGAGCGCCTTCTACGGCAACACGATCATGGCCTCTGGGCCCGCCACGGGAAGACCACGATGATCGACGACATCGACGTCCTGACTCCCGAAGAGCGCGAGGCGGCAGCCGCGGTTCGCGGCCTCCGCATGCGCGGGGCGTCGAGCGCATTCCGGGATCGGCTGCAGACGGAGTTCATGACGGGCTCCATCTCGAGCGGGCTCGATCGTTCCCGCGTGCGCGAGGTGCCGGGCGTGTTCCGGTTTCCGGCGCGGTGGGTACCGCCGCTGGCGTGGGCCGCCGCGGCCACGCTGATCGCGGTGACCGCGATCGGGCTGAACCGCGGCCCGGCGTGGCAGGTGAAAGACGTTTCGGGGTCGGGGATCATCGTGGTCGGAAACCTACCGATACCCCTCGAGCACTCCGAGCAGCTGGCCGCAGCACTCCTGCCGGGGGCGAGGGTTCGGGTTCCGCCCGGCGCCACCGTGGAAGTGATGGCACCCGGAAATCTGGCGATCGTGCTGATGGCGGGCACCGATGTGGAGATGCCGGCGAGCCCCGGCCGGTGGTTCGGTCGCGGCGTTTCGGCCACGCTGGCCGGGGGGCAGCTTCGAATCACCACCGGACCGCGTTTCAAAGGCGCCCGGCTCGCCATCCATACTCCGGAGGCCGATGTCGCGGTGACCGGAACGACGCTGGCGGTGATCTGCGAGCCGCAGGGCACCTGCATCTGCGTGCTCGAAGGGCACGTGGACGTCGGCGCGCGCGGCGGCGAGATGTCCGTGGTCGACGAAGGCCGCCGGCGGTTCGTGTTCAACGATGGCCGCGGCCCGGAAGTCGACGAAATGCGGCCCACGGAGCGCGAGCGGCTCGGCGAATTCCGGGACTCGATGGACGAGGCGCTTCGCCGGTAGTGGGTTTGACTCCGGATTGAGGGCTGCGGGTTCTGACTCCCCGTCCCTCACCATGGATACCTCCGGCTTGACTTGGGGGCCCGCTGCCCCCTAATCTCCCGCCTCTTTGCCTAACCCTTTGTCGAAACGAGGAATAATCCGCAATGAAGCGCACATTCCAGCCCCGTAACCGGCACCGGAAGAAGACTCACGGATTCCGCCACCGGATGAAGACCAAGGGCGGCCGCAAGATTCTCGCGGCGCGCCGCGCCCAGGGCCGCAAGCGCCTGACCGTTTCGTCGGCGTAGCCGCGGTCGCGGCACCTTGCTGCCTACCGCCCTTCAAACTCCCACCGCGCGTGACTTCGGTGATCCGCGGCGGAACAGTCTCCGCGTACCCGATCGCGAGTTCGCAGTGAACCCGCGAGTGCGGCGCTACGATTCCACGCAGCGTGTGCGCACTTCGAAGGAGTATGCCGAGGTCAAAGAGCGCGGCGCCGCGGTGCGCGGGACGCACTGTCTGCTGCTCGTGCTCGCCAAGCCCTCCGAAATGACCCGCGTCGGATTCATCACGAGCAAGAAGGGCGTCGGCAATGCGGTCGAGCGTAATCGCGCGCGGCGCCGTCTGCGCGAGATCGTGCGCCTGCGCTGGCAGCGCGTGCCCGCGACCGGCTACTGGCTGGTCCTGATCGCACGACGCACCGCCGGCACGGCTCTCCACCAGGATCTCGCCGACGACATCGAACGGGTGCTCGCTAGCGCCGGGGCGCTCCAGCCGACCGGAGAACTTCCGTCGTGACCTGTTTGCCGATGAGGTCTCGAATCCCCGCGGCAGAGTCCCTTTCGCGCCGGCTCGGGAACCGAGCATGAAGTTCATCGCGATCGCCCTCGTCCGCGGCTATCGATTCGCTCTCGGGCCATTCGCTCGCGGAGCCTGCCGCTACCACCCGACCTGTTCCGCGTACGCGCTCGAGGCGATCGATCGCCACGGAGCCGCGCGCGGCCTCGTTCTCACCCTTCGCCGACTCGCCCGCTGTCATCCGCTGGGTGCGAGCGGCTACGACCCGGTGCCCTGATGGACAAGCAGCTCGACCGCAAAGCGATCATCGCCATCGCCCTGTGTATCGCATTTATTCTCGGCTACCAGCCGGTCATGCGCATGCTGGGATTTGCCCCTTACCTGGATCCGCCCCGGCGTCCCGCGGTCACCGACACGACCCGGCATGAGGCCACGGCGGCCCCGCCTGTGGCTTCGGTCGTCGACTCCCCGCCCGCTTCTGGCCTGCCGGTCGCCGGCCGGCAGGACTCCACGGGAACCGGCGCCGAACTCGCCGCGACGCCCGCGGGGATCGAAGGCGCTGGTCTCGAACGCGCGATCGAAGTCGAAACCCCGCTCTACCGGGCACATTTCAGCAATCGCGGGGCGCGGCTGGTCTCGGTCGAGCTCAAGCGCTACGCCTCGGAGCACGGCCTAACGACCCGCAACGGGAAGCGCACGATCTACGGTCGCAACGAGGAGATTCCGCCCGGCGACCGTGTGACGCTGGCCGGCGGGCCGCTGGTGGCGATGGACCTGGGTTCGGGTTCCGCGCTCCAGTCGCTCGGCAATCTCGTCTACGAGGTCCAGGACAGTACCGACGCTTCGGGTGCCGTGCGCGCCATCACGTTCACGCACCGCGGAGCTTCGGGGCTGTTCGTGAGGCAGACGTGGCGCGTGCGCGACGGATCCTATGCGCTCGACTACGACATCGAGCTGAGCGGCGTGCCGGCGGGTTGGCGTGTGTCGGACTACTCGATCGCGACGCGGTCGTGGCCGCTGACCACCGAGCGGGACATCGCGAGCGATGCCCGCGCGCTGCGCGCGACCAGCATGGTCGGCACCAACATCCGCCGCGAGCACGCGGCCAAACTGCTCAAGGAGCCGAAGCGTTTCGAGGGCAACGCGCTGTGGGCGGGTGTCCAGAATCGGTACTTCTTGAACAGCGTCGCCGTCCAGCGCGGGACCTCGCGCAGCGTCATCTCGTCCGCGGAGCGCCGGGACTTCTCCACCCAGGAACTCGCCGCACTTCCGGCGGGAACCGGACGCCAGTACGAAGTCGCCATCAATTCGCTGGTGCTCGGCCTGCCGGGCGATTCGCAACCGCTCAACAAGTTCGTCGTCTATGTCGGGCCGTGCGAGTACTTCAGCCTGTCCCAGCTCGGCCTGGGGCTCGATCGCGCGGTCGACCTCGGCTGGAACTGGCTGCTGCCCTTCAGCAAGGGACTGCTGTGGCTGTTGAATAAGATCTACGGGATGGTGTTGAACTACGGTCTCGCGATCCTGCTGCTCGCGACCCTCGTCCGCGTGGTGCTCCATCCGCTCAACATCACGAGCATGAAGAGCATGCGCAACATGCAACGGCTTCAGCCGGAGATGAACCGGCTGAAGGAGAAGTACAAGAACGATCCGCAGGCGATGAACGCGGGGATGATGGCGCTGTATAAAGAGCACAAGGTGAACCCGGCGGGCGGATGTCTTCCGATGGTGATTCAGATGCCGATGTTCATCGCGCTCTACAACGTGCTGTTCAACGCGATCGAGTTGCGGCAGGCGCCGTTCGTGGCGTGGATCAACGACCTCTCGGCTCCCGACGTCCTGTTCACCGTGGCGTCGTTCCCGATCCACGTGCTTCCGATCCTGATGCTCGGCAGCGGGCTGCTCCAGCAGATGGTGACGCCGACCGCGCCCGACCAGAAGCCGACGATGTACATCATGAACGTCGTGATGCTGGTGTTCTTCTACAAATTGCCATCCGGGCTGGTGTTGTACTGGACGGTGATGAATCTGCTCACGGCGCTCCAGCAGTGGCATGTGATGCGCGGGGACGACGGCGTGCAGGTGCTGGGAACTCCGGTGGCAGCCACCGCCGGTCCCGGCCGCAGGAAGGGACGCTCCTGATCGGCAGTGCCGGCTCGGGAATCCCGGGATGATTGCTGCGCTGCGCCGTGGCCAAAGGGTCATGGAGCAGGTACTCTAGCGAGATGGCGACCCGCGCCGGGCTTCGAGCCCCGCGGTGGGCCCGCAAGCCGGATCGACACAAGCTCACGCCCGAGTGGTCCGGCGGGCCTCGAGGTGCCAGGGCTCGCTCGTTTCCGACGCGACATACGGAGCACATTCAGGTTGCTCGCTCCGGTCGCAAGTGGTTGAGAGGTTCTGGGAGGTTCTGGAATGGCTACAGGGGTCATATTCGACGGCAAGACCCTCGATGACGCGGTGCGCAAAGGTCTCGAGGCGCTCGGTCTGTCCCGCGCGGAAGTATCGATCGCGGTGATCGAGGAAGGGTCCGGTGGTTTCCTGGGTATCGGAGCCCGTCCCTACAAGGTTCGTATCATCCCGCGTCCGGGCGGTCCGCCGGCGGAACCGATGGCGGAAGACGATCGCGGCCGCCGCAGCAGTGGTGGACGCGGCGGACGTGACCGCGGCGCTCGTGGCGGCCGCGGAGGTCGCGAAGACCGTCCCCGCGGAGATCGCGGCGGGCGTCCGGCTCGCGGTGGCCAGCCGGTTACGGCCGGCGGACGCGAAGGCGGCGGTGGCTTACCCGAGGCGCGCGGACCCCGTGACGATCGTGGACCGCGTGAAGCGCGTCCTCCGCGCGAGGATCGTGGGCCCCGGAGCGATCGTGCTCCGCGGCCGGACCGCGCACCGCGTGAAGATCGTGGACCGCGCGAGGACCGCGGGCCGCGTGAAGCGCGCCCGGCCGGAGATAGGGCTCCGCGCGAGGCGCGTCCGGCGTTCGGTGATCGGGCTCCGCGCGAAGAACGCCCGGCGTCCGAAGATCGCGGACGGCGGGATTCGCGTCCGGCGTTGGACGACCGGCCATCCCGTGAGGATGCTCCGATGTTCGGCGATCGCAGCCCGCGTCCCGACCGTGGCCGCGACCGCGATCGCGGTGGCCGCGACACGCGCGTCGACGAAGCCGCGGCATCACAGCCCGCTCGCGATCCGCGCGCGGCCGAGCCGCGTGCTCCAATCGAGAGTGGAGAGCCGGCGCGCTTCGATGACGGCGAAGGCCGTCGCCGCCGGCGCCGGGGAGGTCGCGGCCGCAGTGGCCGTGATCGTGACGAGCGCGGGCCGTCGGTGCCGCGCGAGGCGATGCCTCCGGTTCCCGCAATGAGCGGGGCGATGCTGGCGTCCGATGAGGAGTCGAGAGGGGGAACGGCCATGGCAACTGCCACCGAGCGTCCCGAGACATCCGGAGCTTCGGGCATGCAGCCCGATCAACTCGCCCAGGAGGCCCGCCGCATCACGGAGGAAGTGATGAAGGCGATGGGCTTCGAAGCGACCGTGACGGCGACCGCGGATACCGAACGCGCCGATGTCTCGTTGACGGTCGCGGCCCAGGACGACCTGCTCACTGGCCCCAAGGGCGAGGTTCGTCAGGCGCTTCAGCACCTGCTCAACCTGATGCTCAACCGCGGGCAGACTGGCCGCTATCATCTGCAGCTCGAGATCAACGACTTCTGGGCGAAGCGGGAGCTGGAGCTGGATCAACTCGCGCGAACGCTGGCTGAGGAGGCGCTCACCTCGGGAAATGAAGTCGTGACCGAGTACCTCAACTCTCAGGAACGCCGGATCGTTCATGTGACGCTCAAAGAAGATCTGCGCGTGAAGACCTATGCCCTGGGCACCGGGCTCATCAAACGGGTCGCCGTCGCGCCGGCCGATTTCGCCGGCGGACCGAGAGACGACGAAGAGTAAACGGGTTCTGGATCCGCGCGGCGCCGGAGCTCGAAGCGGGCTCCGGCGCCGCGGCGTTTTGTGGCCGCGGTTCGAGCCGTGGACCGCGGTGATGTGACGCGTGCCGTTCGGCGCGTCCTGCGCGCGCTGCGATCGAGGAGGCGTGATTGACCGACACCATCGCTGCGATCGCCACGGCCTCCGGCCGGGCCGGGCTCGCGGTGCTGCGCGTGAGCGGACCCGAGGCGCTATCGGTCGCCGGGCACGTATTCCGCGGGCGGCCGCCGCTTTCGGAGGCGGCCTCCCATACGGTGCACCACGGCTGGGCGCATGCCACGACCGACGCCCGATGCCTGGATGAGGTCGTGGCGGCGGTGTTCCGCGCTCCGCGTTCCTACACCGGAGAGGATGTCGTCGAGCTCTCGTGTCACGGCGGGCGGCTGTCGGCCGAACGTCTGCTGGCCGCACTCGTGACCTCCGGGGCGCGGCTCGCCGGCCCCGGCGAGTTCACTCAGCGCGCGTTCTTGAACGGACGCATCGACCTCGCGCAAGCCGAAGCGGTGGCGGACGTGATCCACGCGGAGACCGAGGCCGCGCATGAGCTGGCACTCGCGCAACTCGCGGGTGCGCTGTCGCGGCGGCTGGATGCGCTCGGTGACCGCATGACCGACGCGCTCGCCGAGGTCGAAGCGCGCGTCGACTTCGCCGAGGACGTCGGCGGCGTCGAGGTGCCCCCGCACGTGGTCGATCTGATCGAGTCGGTGCGCGGCGAGCTGAATGCGATGCTGGCGAGTGCCGCGTGGGGGCGTGCAATCCGCGACGGCGTTCGTGTGCCGCTGGTGGGCCGCCCCAACGTCGGGAAGTCGTCGCTGTTCAACGCGCTGATCGGCGAGGAACGCGCGATCGTGACAGAACTGCCGGGCACCACCCGGGATCGAGTGACCGAGTCGATCGAGCTGTGCGGGGCGCGGGTCACGCTTTCGGATACGGCCGGCCTGCGCGAGTCGGCGGATCGCGTCGAATCGATCGGTGTCGCCCGCGCGTGGGACACCCTCGAGGAGAGCCGTGCTTTGCTGTGGGTGATCGATGGAACCGCACCGATCGATGCCGATGACCACGAGATCGCGCGCGCGTTCGCGGGCAAGCGCGTGCTGGTCGCGCTCAACAAGTCGGACCTCGGGTGCGTGCTCGCACCGCGCGATCTCGAACCCTTGTTGGTCGATGCGCGCTGGTCGGCCGCGGTCTCGGTCTCGGCTGTGCGTGGCGATGGGCTCGCCGAATTGCGCGCGGCGCTGGCGCAGTTGATCGAAGCCGCGCCGGCGGACGGCGCAGGTGCACAGCGCTCCATCGCGCTCGCGAATCCGCGCCATGCAGATGCCTTGCGGCGCGGGGCCGAGGGCCTCGCGCGCGCGACCGCCGCGGCCGCGGCCGGATCGCCGGGCGAGATCGTCGCGCTGGAGTTGCGCGAGTCGCTCGCGGCGATCGGCGAAGTCACCGGGCGCGCGGTGGATGCCGACGTACTCGACCGGATCTTCGGCCGCTTCTGCATCGGGAAGTGAGATGACGATCCCGATCGAAACCGCCGCCCGTCCGGACGCCGCGTCCGAAGGCCGCTTCGATGTGGTCGTGGTCGGCGCGGGGCATGCGGGTTGCGAAGCGGCGGTCGCGTGCGCGCGGCTTGGGCTTCATACCGCGCTCCTCACCGTGAACCTCGACGACACGGCGAAGATGTCGTGCAATCCGGCCATCGGGGGAATCGCCAAAGGACACATGGTGCGCGAGATCGATGCGCTGGGCGGGATCATGGGCATCGTCACCGACCGCGCGGCGATCCAGTTCAAGATGCTCAACCGCGGCCGCGGTCCCGCGGTGTGGTCCCCGCGCGCGCAGTGCGACAAGCCGCTCTACTCCCGCGAAATGCTCGCACTGCTTGCGGGAGTGCCGGGATTGGAGCGGATCGCCGGGGTCGCGAATCACGTGCGCCTCGAACGTGGCCGTGTGGCCGGCATCGAGTTGGCGGACGGGCGGTTCCTCGCGTGCCGGGCTGCGGTCATCACGCCGGGGACGTTTCTGGACGGTCTCATTCACATCGGCTCCGAGAAGATTGCGGGCGGCCGGATCGGTGAGCACGCCGCGCTGGCGCTGAGCGAGTGCCTGTCGGAGCTCGGGCTCGAGCGCGGACGTCTTAAGACCGGAACTCCACCGCGGATCCATCGCGATTCGATCGACACGGCCGCGATGGCGCCGCAGCGGGGCGACGATCCGCCGCAGCCGTTTTCGCACTGGACCGAACGGCTCGAACTCGACCAGGTGCTGTGCTGGCTGACCCGCACCAGCGAGCGGACTCATGAAGTGATTCGCAGGAACATTCACCATTCACCGCTCTACTCGGGCGAGATCAAGGGCGCGGGGCCCCGCTATTGCCCTTCGATCGAGGACAAGGTGGTGAAGTTTCCCGAGCGCACCACGCATCAGGTGTTTGTCGAGCCCGAGGGGCGTGATGTTCCCGAAATCTACGTCAACGGCCTCTCGACGAGCCTGCCCGCGGACGTGCAGCGCGAATTCGTGCGCACGATCCCCGGACTCGAGCGCGCCGAGTTGATCCGGCCTGGCTATGCGGTCGAGTACGACTTCGTGCTTCCGCATCAGCTGCAGGCGACGTTCGAGGTGAAGCAGGTGCCCGGCCTGTTCCTCGCCGGGCAGATCTGCGGAACTTCAGGCTATGAGGAGGCCGCGGCCCAGGGCCTGATCGCCGGGATCAACGCGGCACTCCAGGTGCGCGGCGATCCCCAATTCGTGCTGCGGCGCGATCAGGCCTATGTCGGAGTGCTGGTCGATGACCTGGTGACCCGCGAACACCGCGAGCCCTATCGCATGTTCACGTCCGCCGCGGAGCATCGGCTGCTGCTGCGCGCCGACAACGCCGACGAGCGGTTGTGCGAGATCGGCCACGCGATCGGGCTCGTGAGCGCCGGGCAGATCGAGCGCGTCCGCGCGAAGTACGCCGCGATCGTGGCCGAGGAACGGCGGCTCGCCCGCATCAGCGTCGTTGTTCCCGAAGGTGAACGTCCGATGCGCGCGATCGAACTGCTTGCGCGTCCCGAGGGCACGATCGCCGGGCTCGCGGCGCGTGGCGTCGCGAGTGAGATCCCGCCGGCCTGGAGCGACTGCATCGAAGTGCGTGTTCGCTATCGCGGATACATCGAGCGCCAGCAACGCACCGCCGAGAAGTCGGCCTCCATGGATCACGTCCTGCTTTCGGTATCGCTGTGGGAGGACGAACTCGTCGGTGTTTCGCGCGAGGCCCGCGAGAAGCTGCGGCGCTGGCGGCCCGCAACCGTCGGCCAGGCGAGTCGCATCGCCGGTGTGTCACCGTCGGATGTCGCGGTGCTCATGGTGCATGCGCGTCGCGGCCGCGCGAATGAAGCACCGGCCTCCGTCGAAGGCTGACGGCCTGCGGCGAAGATTGTTGCAGGCCCGATTTGTGGCATCAGGGGTCGCGTAAGAGATTGCAGAACAACGTGGGCCACGGGGAATTTCGACCCCGCAACAATCTTCGCCACACAACCTAAGCAGTTACGAATACGTCGACAGACTCCAATTGCACGATGCCCATCGATGGCGCTCCCGTGCTAGTGTGCGGCCATGACCCCACCCGAGAACCGTCGCCCGACGTCACGCCCGCAGCGACCGCGCTCCGATTCGCGAGGACCTCGGCGCGATGCTGGAACCGGCACCACTTCCGATCGTCCTGCGCGCTCGAGAGACACCTTCAGTCGACCCACCGCTCGGCCGGTTGGCGAAGGCCGCCCCGCCCGTGAAGGTCGAGCGGATGGCGAAGGCGGACGTGTACGCGAAGGGCGACCGGCTCGCGAAGGCAGGCCCGGCGGCGAAGGCCGACCCGCTCGCGAAGGCGGACCCCGCCGCGAAGGCGGATCTGGCCGCGAAGGGCGCCCCGTTCGCGAAGGAGCTTCGCGCGAAGGTTCGCGGGGCGGTTTCGCGGGACGTGGAGCAGGAGGCGATCGAGGCCGCCCGGGACGCTCCGAATCCGGACGCGCAAGCGGTCCGGAATCTTCGGGTCCCCGTCGTCCGGCAGAACCGGCCCAGCGTGGCGGGAGCGAGACGCCGGGATCGGGTGCCGAACTGTCGCGTGACCCCCGGCGCGGTGCTCGAAGAGAACCCGATGCGCGCCGGAAACCACTGTGGCGTTCCGACCGAAAGCCAAGCAGCGAAGGCACTTCCAACGCTCGTCCCGCTTCCCATCGCGCCGGTCAACCGCGTCTCGGTGGACCGTGGCGGACGGATGATTCAAAGCCCGGCCCTGGTGAAACGCGTCGCGAGGGCGGCCAGCGCCGGGCTCGATCGTGGGGGCGTGACGCGAGGCCCGCGACTGATCGGGGGCCTCGTGCGCAGGGCACGCCGTCGCCGCGGCTCTCCAGTCGGACCAAGCCCGGCCAGCGCCGTGACGTTCGCCCTGCGTCGGGCGGTGCCTCGACGCCGGCTTCCGGTCCCCGTCGCAAGTCGCCGACCGCTCATGGCGCCCGGGCGGTGAGCCGTCCCTCAGGTGGTTATGTGCGTGACCGGGTTCAAGGTCCACGAGTTCGGCGCAGTCTCGAACGGATCGGGCCGGTCCCCAACATCCTTGCTCGGCAGCCGTGGGAAGACCTGATCCCTCACATCGCGAAGAGCGGTGCGGATGTCGAGCCCACGATTGCGCGACTCAAGAAGTTCACCCAGCTCGCGATCGAGTGGAACCGAAGCGTTTCGAACCTGATCTCACGCAACGATGAAGCGCGAATCGTGACGCGGCACATTCGAGAGTCGGTGGAGTGCGCCCACGAACTCAAGGCGTCGGGAGCGACGCGCTGGCTGGACTTCGGCTCAGGGGCGGGTTTTCCGGCGATTCCGCTCGCCATTCTCGGAGTTGGTGGGCACTGGACCCTGGTTGAGTCCCGCCGACCGAAGACACTGTTCATGCGGAAGGCGATTCAAGAGCTTGAAATGCCACATCTCGAGGTCTATCACGGGCGACTCGAAGCGTTCGTGGAAGAGCGCGAAGGCGCCCGGGATATCGAAGGTTTCACCTCGCGCGCGACCATGAAGCTTGCCCCGACACTTGAACTTGCGGAAGCTCTTGTCCAGAAGGATGGTTCGGCGTTTCTGTGGAAGGGCAGCGGCCGCAGTGAAGAGCTCGGTGAAGACTCTGCGTGGAACCTTGCGTGGGATCTTGATCGAACGCTCACCGTGGGCGACGAGCACACTGCGGTTGCGATCTTCAAACGTAAGAGCTAGTTGAACACATTCGACGACAATGTTTCCCGTGAAACATTGTTGTTGTGCATTCAGACGACGAGTTGGTAGTGTTCGTCCCTCGTCGCCCCGACGAATAGGGAAGTCCTCTCCCGAGGTCAGGCTCAAGGAATGGGTAGAGTAATTTCAGTCGCCAGTCAGAAGGGCGGCGTCGGAAAAACCACGACAGCGATCAATCTGGCGGCCTGCCTTGCGCAGGAGAGCCAGCGCGTGCTGCTCATCGACGTCGATCCCCAGGGCAGCGCCAGCAGCGGCCTCGGTGTGAATGGCAACGACGTGGCGTCGAGCGTCTACGAGGTCTTGATCGGTGCCGCGGACATGAAGACGGCCACGCGGACCACGGCCCTGGCAAATCTGGATCTCGTCCCCGCCGGGCAGCGGCTATCCGGAGCCGAGATCGAGCTCGTCAGCATGCTCGGCCGTGAAGCGCGGCTCAAGAACGCCATCGCGACGGTGCGCGATTCCTACGACTACATCTTCCTCGACACCCCGCCATCTCTGGGGCTCCTGACTGTGAATGCCCTCACGGCGTCGGACTCGGTCTTGATTCCACTTCAGTGCGAGTACCTTGCCCTGGAAGGCCTGAGTCAGCTGATCGGGGCCATTCGTCTGGTGCAGGATCATCTGAATCCGGGTCTTCGCATCGAAGGCGTCCTCCTGACCATGTTCGACGCACGGCTCAATCTATCTCAACAGGTTGCCGCCGAAGCACGCAAATTCTTTGCTGAACGGGTCTATCGCAGCGTCATTCCGCGGAACGTACGACTCAGCGAAGCCCCTTCGTTTGGCAAGCCGATCGTTCTTTACGACCCCAATAGTACGGGCGCCGACAGCTATCGCGATCTGGCGCGGGAGGTCCTGGAGCATGCACAGGAAAGTATTAGGTAGAGGTCTCGACGCGTTGATCCCCGGTTCCTCCTCGGCCACCGCGATCGCCGAAGCTCGATCGAACGGTTCGGTCGAATTAGATATCGACGATATCGCGCCCAATCCTCATCAGCCCCGCACCGTCTTCGATGACGAGGCGATCAGGGAACTGGCGGCTTCGATCAAGACCAGCGGAGTCCTCCAGCCGGTTCTGGTGCGCCGGGCGGCCGCGGATGGGTACGAGCTGGTTGCCGGCGAGCGCCGTCTGCGCGCTACACGGGCCGCGGGCCTCACGAAGATCCCTGCCGTCATCAGGGACGTCACCGATCGCGAGATGATCGAGATGTCGCTGGTCGAGAACATCCAGCGCGAGAATCTCAATCCGATTGAAGAGGCGAAAGCCTATCTCTCCCTCAGCACAAATGCGGGGCTGACGCACGATCAGATTTCGGATCGGGTTGGCAAGCAGCGCGCATCGATCACCAACATGCTCCGGTTGCTCACGCTGCCCGTCGAAGTCCAGGACATGGTTTCACGTGAAACATTGACGGCTGGACACGCCAGATCACTATTGAGTCTAGAGAGTTCTGGAGAAATGCTTGCCGCCGCACGGTACGTGCACGCGAAAGGTTTCTCGGTCCGCCGCACCGAAGCTTACATACGGCGGAAGCTGCGGCGCGCCACCACGCGACCTTCCGCGAGCCGAGCCCAGGGACTCGGAGAGTGGGAAACGAAGCTTCAGCAGAAGTTCGGCACTCACGTGGCGATCCGGCGCGGGCGCAAGGGTGGCAAGGTGGAGTTCGAGTTCTACGGAGATGAGGATCTCGAGCGCTTGCTCGAAGCCTGGGCCGTTCTCTAGCGCAAACCCAATCGTGGCGAAAAAGTCGGCGGACCGACGAGAGATGGTGATCATCGAACGGCCGTTGATCCAAGTGAGTCACGTTCACATTTCACACTACTGATTAGTCCGCGCGTCAGACATCGCGCGTGATGTCGCGCGCAGCAGTCGCCTGGTGTTCATGGAGGAGATGGCGATGAGATTCCTGTCCAAGGCCGGCACCCCCGACGCGCCGACGATGCCCAATACGACGATCGGGATTGGGTCCAGCTTCCGTGGAACTCTCATGGTTTCCGGCACGCTGCGAATCGAAGGCGAACTCGAAGGCGACGTTCTTAACTGCGAACGTCTTGAAATCGGAGAACATGGCGTCATGCGTGCCGATATCGAGGTCAAGGAAGCCGTGATCGAGGGCCGCATTTACGGTAACGTTCGCGCGCTTGGAATTCTCGAACTGAAGGCTGGCGCTCGCGTTGAAGGTGACGTTGCAGCCATGAGCGTGGTGATGGAGCCAGGTGTTCACTTTACCGGCCGGTGCACCATGCTCGAGAACGGCTCCGAAGCCGTCGAGATGGGTGGCGATCTCCTTCGCACCCGGGGCTAGTTCCACGGTCCGGATTCGAGATCTGCACTGGACCGTCGCGGTGTCCGGGGCGTTGTTCCTCCTCTTCTCAGGCCCCGGGCTCGACGCCACAGCGCGCGCAGGGGCTGGCACTCATCCGGCGACGCAGAACGCACCCGTGAGTCCTCAGGGCGCGCACTCTGCCGAGGGATCAAAGGCCGCGCCGGGATCTGCCTCCACGCCACGAAATCGCAGTCATGCGGAGACAGCTCGACGCTCCGCGGCGAAACGGCGCAACGCTATTGCCCAGAACGCGCAATGGAGATCCAGCGCGACGATCGTGCCCATCGAGAACATGGAAGGAATCATCATGCTCCGCGCCACGGTCCGGAGATCGGACGGTCGTGACACGACCGGGTTGTTCGTGTTGGACAGCGGTGCCGGATACGTTGCCCTGGACGCGTCGTTCGCTCGCGAGATCGGGATCAAAAATAGCGACGCGAAGATTCCCAATGGCAGTGGAATGGACGGCGCGGCGCCGGCGGCAATCGGAATCTCCGATCGCCCGTTGCCCCGGCTCGAGATCGGTGGCCTTCAGTTCGATCAAGTGTCTCCGGTTCTCACGATTGACGGGAGCATCATCCGGCAGGTCACCGACCGGCCTGTGTTCGGCCTGCTGGGTGCGCATCCGCTCACGGCCTACGCGTTGGTGATCGACTATCGCCGAGACGAACTCGGCCTCATTCCCGTCAACGATTCAACGGACGATGGTTCGAACTCCGCAACCTCGCAGCCTGTCGATCGCGTTGCCAGTGAATCCCACATTCGAAGTGGCGATGGCTCACTGGCACACCGGCAATCGCGCGTCGAAGCTTCGCGGTCGGCTCTAGGTGATGCGCTGCATGGCGGCGCTCGCGCGGTTCCCTTCCGACTTCGCGGCGATGACAAGATCCTGGTTGCCGCGCGCGTGGCCAATCCCAACATCGCATCGATGAGCGACACGCTGACGCTCATCGTCGACACCGGCGCGACCAAGACCGCCTTGTTCGGACCCTCGCTCGCCGAGATAGCTCCGCAGTTCGATGGCTGGCCATCGTTGCGTGGCCTGACCGCCCCCACGCTCGTGGGTTCGGCGGAGGCGCGGATCGCACGGTTGCCCAAGATCGAGATCCTCACGGACTCCGCCGGCGTATCGACGCGCGATATGGATGCGGCGATCATCGAGAGCCCGCTCGCATCCGCACTCTCTGCCGACGTCGGCGAGCCGGTGCACGGCCTGCTGGGCTATTCGTTCCTGCGGCGGTTCCGAGTCGTGATCGACTATCCCCATCAGGTGCTGTGGTTGGAATCGATCCCGCACACAGTGGACGAACGCCCGAACGAATACACACACGTCGGCCTGCAGCTCGAACGGCGCGGCACTGCCCTGAGCATCGTCGGCGTTGCCGCCGGATCTCCGGCGGCACTAGCCGGGATCGAAAGAGCCGACGAACTGGTGGCGATCGACGCGACGCCCGCGACCATGCTCGATGTCATCGGCGCCTCGCGCCGTCTCGAAGGACCGGCCGGGAGCCGCGTGGTTCTCCGAGTGCGCCGCGGCGATGCCGTGCGTACCGTCCGTCTGCAGCGGCGACGGCTGCTTTGAGTTCATGAAGGATTCTACGACCGAGCACGCGCGCGGACGCCTCATGGTGTTCGGGGCCACGGTGTTCTGGGGCGCCTCGGCGACCCTTGCTCGATTCATGTTTCGCGAACGCGACATTCCACCCCTGACGATCGTCGAGATGCGGCTCGTGCTCTCGACCTTGATCCTCGGTGTATGGATGGCATCGAGTCGCCCGCGAACGCTCGTGGTCGACCGGCGAGACTGGGGACCGTTCGCGCTGCTCGGAGTCCTCGGGGTCGCCGCGATACAGGGTGGCTACTACCATTCGATTTCGGTCCTCGGCGTCGGACTCGCGATCCTGATCCAGTACCTCGCTCCCTCGTTGATCGTGCTGTGGGAACTGCTGCGAGGCGCACGCCTCACCCGCCGCATTGTCATCACGCTGGCCGCGGCAATGGTCGGCACGGCGCTCCTGGTCGGCAACAACGGCGCGCAACTCGATCGCGCGCGTCCGATCGACTGGGCGATCAGCTTCAGCACCGCTTTCACATTCGCCTTCTACATCGTCTACTCGAAACGAATTCTCGCGCGCTACGCACCCGAGACGATCCTCTTCTACACGTTCCTGGTCGCGGGGCTGGTGTGGGCGATCGTCACACCGCCATGGCGCATCGCCGCGGCCGGCTACGACGCCTCGATGTGGGGTGTGTTCCTGCTTCTCGCGGTAACTTCGGCTCTCATCCCGTTCGCGCTCTTCTATGCCGGACTGCGCCGCATGCCTGCCGCTGAAGCCGGCATTCTCGCGACCCTCGAGCCCGTGGTCGCCGTGGTAGCAGCATGGATCGCCCTCGGCGAAGGCCTGGCGGCGATTCAATGGCTCGGCGCATTGCTCGTGCTCCTCGCCGCCGCGCTCGCGTCCTATGGAACCGGTCTTTCACGACGACCCCGCGTCGCCCCATGAAGTCGAAGGCGAAGACGTGATTCCGGCGTCGCGGCACCTTTCGGGTGCCACGCGTCAGGAGCGCCGCGGTGTCGTTCGTGAAACATCATTCGATGAAAGCCCGGAGGTACCGAGGCATCATCGAACCCTCGCGAATCAGCTCGCGCGGGCCAACTCATCCTGAGGGCCGTGCAGAGCGCGCAGCCGATTCTGCACTCGATCGACGCGCACTCCGCTCACGGTCTCGACCGAGTAGCGTTCGTCCCACACGAGATTTCCGCGCAGCCACACTCTGAGTTCGGGGAAATCCGTAAGCAGTGTCGCGGCGGAGCGGCCTTTGATTTCGCGCACGACGCTCGCGATGCTCTGCGAAGGTCGAATCGCGACCAGCACATGCACGTGATCATCACCTGCCGCGACTTCGAGCAGTCCGTATCCACGGTCCGCGCACAGTTGCTGGACGAGCGTCTGCAATGAGCGCACGTGACGATTCTTGAGCACCGGCCGCCGACCCCGCGTTCCCCATGTGACGAGGTAGTGGAGCTGACTCCGATATACCGGTTCCCATCGCACTGCGAGTGACTCAGTAACTTCGGGGGTCAGTCTGCTGTCCACCATCACATCCTCCCTTGCCGATGCACGTATGTGCAGTTAATACCGCGAAAAAATGGGAGCGCGAGCTCCCATTCTCGGACCTCATCATCGAGGTCAGTTGATGACGCGAACCACTCCTCGAACAACTCCCAGCAATCGAAGCTCTTCATCGGATCGGACGACGATCGGCTGGTACTTCGGATTCGCTGGGACCAGCTCGACGCGATCACTCTTGGGCTGGAAATATTTGACGGTCGCTTCGTCTTCGATCAGCGCCACCACCATTTCGCCAGCCGCCGCCGTTTCCTGATGCCGCACGACGACGTGATCGTTCTCGTAGATGCCCGCGCCGATCATGCTGTCACCCTTCACGAGCAATGCGAACAGTTCGCCGGGCCGACCAAAGAGGTCATCGATTTCGAGTGTGCCGTCATACGATTGGTCCGCCGAGATTGGCTGACCTGCCGCCACGCGACCGAGAATCGGAATTCCGCCGGTCACCGGCGTCACGGCGCGCATGCTCTCGATCCCCCGGGAGATCTTTCCGCTCCGTTTCAACATGCCCTGCTTCTCGAGCTTGTGAAGGTGGAAGCGAACGCCGTTCGTCGACGCGATCGAAAACGCCTTGCCGATCTCTCGAATGGTTGGCGGATATCCGCGCTCGCGCGTGAAGTCCTCGATGAAGCTCAAAATCTCGCGCGTTCGATCGCTCCGCATAGATCCCTTCTTTCAAAACGTTGAGGGTCCATTCTTGGACCTGGCACCCGGGAATGCTAGTGCACGTCCGTGCACTCCGTCAAGCAGAGAAATCACAGGGGGTGATTTCTCTGTCTCGAGTGTCAACGCCGCGACGGATGTGGAAACCCCACGGACACCCAGTCCGTCGGCGAACACCCGACTCGTCCGCACGAACACCGACATGCGCGTGTGTTTGCAGGCCTTTCGCGCGAGTCCATGACGACCGACGCGGTTGGTCCGCTCATTGCGATGGAGAGTCTTCGAGATCCACATGATCTCGACCACGACGGGCAAGGAGCGGAGGACCGGATTCGCGGAGGTTGATCGCAATCGGGGGCCGATTGGCCGAAGCAACTCCACCACCGCTACCTTGTCAGTCGGGGAGTTGGAACAGCACGCACGACATCCATCGCGGGGCCGGCGCACATAAGCAGTCGATCATGGCCGCGAAGTGCGCTGCCCGCGTGCGGCGTTGTAATGTGCGGGGTCCATGCGCGTGACCCATGCCCATCTCCCGCAACCCGAATCCGTCTCCGCTTCCGCGGAGGTGATGAACTCCGCCTCGCCACCGGCGCTCTTGTATCCGGCGCTGTTGCTGAACGTCATGATTGCGAGCGGCACGTTTCTCGTCGCCAAGGGCACGCTCGCCGAGTTTCCTCCCCTTCCGCTCGCGCTGTTCCGTTTCGTGCTCGCCACGCTGGTGCTGTGGCCGGTCGCGCGCTTCCTGCGGCCCGGAGTCCGGATTGCGCGGGCCGATCGGCCCCGCATCGTGTTGCTCGGGCTGCTGGGCGTGCTGCTCAACCAGGGACTGTTCCTGATCGGCATGCAATGGTCGAGCGCTTCGCACGCGGCACTCCTCTACGCGCTCACGCCGGCGTTCGTGGTCCTTTTCGGCATGAGTTCGGCCTCGACCCGCCCGACAGCGGCTGCGATCGGTGGGATCGCTCTTGCGTTCGCGGGAGTCCTCACGCTTCTGCTGCAGCGTGGCCTGCACTTCGAGGCGGCATCGTTGCGCGGTGACCTCGTCATCCTGCTCGCCGTCGTCACGTGGGCGCTCTACCTCGTGCTCGGCCGGACCGTGACCCGCCGCTACGGATCGCTGGTCGTCACCGCCCAGGCCATGCTCGCCGGCACGATCGCATTCCTGCCGATCGGCCTCGTGAGCCTGCTGCAGTTTCACCCGGCACGAATCTCGGCGCCCGCATGGAGCGGCCTGCTGTACCTCGCCTGGCTGACCTCGGCGCTCAATTACGTGATCTGGTTCTGGGGGCTCGAGCACCTCAAGCCAGCCTCGGTCGCGATCATGACCAACCTCCAGCCGCTGTTCACCGTCGCGATGGCGTGGATGTTCCTGCGCGAACCGCTGCCCGCGGGATTCGTGGTGTCGACCGTGCTGGTGCTCGCCGGAGTCTGGCTCACGCAGTCGGAATCGCTTCGCGCGCGCGCGGTTGCCACATGAAGCTCGGCGCTCCTCCCGAGATCACGGTCCGCGATCGCGAATCGTTACCCTACCTGGTCGAACACTGGTATCTGGCCTCGGCGACCAAGCGACACATGATCGTCCGGCGAATTCGTGAGGTTTTCGAACGCAGCGGATTCGAGCGCGGCGACCGGGTGCTCGACCTGGGACCGGGCTGGGCGTTCGGGCCCATGTGGGCGTCGAAGATGGGTGCGCGCATCACCGGGATCGATCTCGGCCTCGATCAGCTCCAATGGGCGCAGCGCCATTTCAATGACGACCGCGGCTTCGCGCTGGTCCAGGGCAATGCCAAGGCGCTGCCGTTTCCGGATCGCGCGTTCGACGCGATCGTGTCGGTGGAAATGATGGAGCACGTGTTCCGGCCGGATCGCGCGCAGGTGCTGCGCGAAGCCGCCCGCGTGATCAAGCCGGGCGGAACCATCGCGATCTCGACGCCGAACGCGCATTCGCCGATCGAGCAGGTGAAGGTGCTCGCGACACGCTGGCCCGCGCTGCGGCGAATGTTGCCGTCCTCGTGCTATCCCGAAGCTCAGGACGATTCCTCGACCTACCACCCGTATCGGTATCATCATCCGATCACGGCTCATGATCTGGTCTCGGGCCTCGCCACCGCGGGCTTCGAAGTGCGCGGGGCGCGTCAGTTCATGTGGGTGTTCAAGACATTGCCGGATTCGTTGCTGCCGGTGGGGCGTGTGCTCGAAACCGTGGCGGAATCACTGCCGCTCGTGAATCGCCTCGGCGCGACGACGCTGGTGTGGGGTGTGCGCCGATGATGCTTTTCGATCGCGGCCTCAGACACGCACGGCAGGCCCGCACTCGCGATTCATGGATGATCAGGAGACGCGTTCGATGACCCGAGAACTTCCGAACACTGCCGCCACCGCAACTCCCGCGGCTCCGCGCACGCCGATCGCCTCCGTGCTCGCGCTGATCGTCGCGCTCGGCGGTGCCGCGATCGCGATCTTCCTGCTCCGCGAATACATCACGGTCACCGAAGGCGGACTCGCCGAGGGATTGCTGTGCAGCGGTGGCGCGGCGTTCGACTGCAACGCGGTGGCGGCGAGCGAACATTCGACGATGCTCGGCTACCCGGTCGCCCTGTGGGGCCTCGTGTTCTACATCGTCATGAGCGGACTCGCGCTGGCGACGCTGTGGTTCCGGCCGGCCGAGCGCGCGGCGGCGGCTTCACTGGGAATGTTGGTGGCGTGTGTGGCGCTGGTGTTCGACGCGTACCTCGCGTGGGTGATGGTCGCGCGCATCGGCACCGTGTGCCTCGGCTGCGCGGCGTCCTACGGCATCAATCTATTGCTCGCGGGATTGTTCTGGTGGATCGATGGCCGCACGAAGACTCCGGGCGACCGGCGCAGCCTGTTCCTCTCGCCGGGGCCGCTCGTTCCGAAGCTCCTGACGGCGTTCCTGGTCCTCGCAGGAATCGGCACGGCAGTGTTCATGACCTATCGATCGCTCGAAGACGTGAAGATTCTCGCGCAGGAGGAGACCGACGAGTTCCTCGCACAGCTCGAGCAGCCGCCGCTGATCGACATGGCCCGCTTCGAGGGCCAGCCGTCGCGCGGGCCCGCCACCGCGCCGGTCACGATCGTGGTAGCGAGCGACTTCCAGTGCCACTACTGCCGCGCGCTGTCCGGTCACATCGAGAAGTTGCGCCGCCAGCTGCCCGACCAGGTTCGCGTCGTGTTCCTGAACGCGCCCGTGAGTTCACAGTGCAATCCCAAGATGGAGCACGACCAGCACGTGGATGCATGCTGGCTTGCGGAGGTCGGCGAGTGTGCGGCAGAGCAGGGGAAATTCTGGGAGTACCACGACTATCTGTTCCATACGCTTTCCCACCCCGACGTCACCAAGGCTAACGTGACGCGCCATCTGGGCGAACTCCATCTCGACGTGCCGCGGTTCCAGGCGTGCGTCGAACGCGGAGCGGGCAGGGCGGAGCTCGACAAGGACGTCGCCCTCGCGACCGACATGCGGCTGCTCGGCGTGCCTTCGATCGTCATCAACGGCCACGCGCGCCGCGGCGGCGTGTATCCGCAAATGCTGCGCAACGTCGTGCTCGCAATGCTCCGTAACGCACCGGCCGCCCGATGACGACCGCGTCGATCCCGGTGGCCCGCGGACGGATGCGCACGTATGCGTCGTTCGTGCGCTTCGAGCACACGTTGTTCTCGCTGCCGCTGATTCTCGCCGGCATCTTCTCGGCGCCGGGCCGCGCGATGAGCGTGAGCCGCTGGGCGCTGATCGCGGTCGCGGCGGTCGCGGCGCGTACTGCGGCGATGGCGCTCAACCGGCTCGTCGATCGCCGGCTCGATGCGCTCAATCCGCGCACTCGGGTTCGCGAGCTGCCGGCGGGTGCGATGAAACTCGCAGAAGCGGTGACGCTGCTGCTGGTGAGCATCGCCGCTTATCTCGCGGCGTGTGCTCTGCTCGGCCGCTGGTACCTCCTCGTCTCGCCGGTGCCGCTCGCGGTGTTCGCGCTCTATCCCTACCTCAAGCGCTTCACGCCGCTGTGCCACTTCGGAGTCGGCGTCGCACTCGCACTCGCACCGCTCGCGGGCTTCGCAGCCGCGCATCCGGATCTCGGCGCGATCGTTCCCGCGCTGTGGCTCGCGGCGTTCGCGCTCTTGTGGGTGAGCGGGTTCGACATCATCTACGCCACGCTCGATGAGTCGTTCGACCGCGAGCACCACGTGCATTCGATGGCGGCGTGGCTCGGCCGCGACCGCGCGTTGCGGCTGTCCGCGGTGCTCCACCTTGCGGCGTTCGCTTGCCTGGTCGGGGCGGCCCTCGCCGTGCTTCGCGTCGCGACTCCGCAGACCGTCGCAGATGTCTCGGGTTTGGGAGCCGCCGTCGCGGCGCAGATCGCAACCGGCATCCTGCTCGCGGTCGCGGGGGTGCTGTTGTTCCTCGAACAACGCTGGGCCGAGAACGTGAACCTCGCGTTCTTCAAGGTGAACGTGTGGGTGGGTGCCGTGGTGCTCGCGATCGTGCTCGCCGCCCGCAGCGCGGGTGGGTTCTCGTGAGCCGCGCCTCGATGATGCGGAAGGAATACCTGTGAAGCGTTACCTGATCGGGATGACCGGCGCCTCGGGCTCCGCGTTCGGCGTGGACTTCGTCCGGCGCTGTCCGGGGGAGAAATTTCTCGTGATGTCCGACTGGGCGCGGCACGTGCTCCAGGCCGAGACCGGGCTCAAGTCGTCCGACCTCGAGCCGCACGTGAAACGCACGTTCCAGGATACGGACCTCGCGGCACCGTTCGCCTCGGGCTCCAATCGATACGACGCGTTCGTGATCGTACCGTGCAGCGTTTCGACGCTCGCAAAGATCGCCGTCGGGATCGCCGACACGCTCATCACGCGCGCCGCCGCGGTCGCGCTTAAGGAACGCATGCGCA
Organism: Candidatus Eiseniibacteriota bacterium; assembly: GCA_031364845.1. Lineage (GTDB taxonomy): Bacteria > Eisenbacteria > RBG-16-71-46 > RBG-16-71-46 > RBG-16-71-46 > JANLWX01. The sequence goes on along the minus strand of JANLWX010000018.1, from coordinate 17,833 downwards.
TGGTGCTGTGCGTGCGAGAGACGCCGCTCTCGACGATCGCACTGAACAACGCGGTCACACTGTCGCGTGAAGGCGTGGTGATCATGCCGGTCTCGCCGCCGTGGTACATGAATCCGCAATCCGTCGATCAGGTCGTCGCAGGGTTCACGGACAAACTCTTGGGCCTGCTCGGTGAGAGCGCCAGCGAAGGCTGGCGCGAGGACGATCTCGAGTGACCGGTTTCCGAACACTGTCGGCGTTTCTCGACCACCTCGAAGCACGCGGCGATCTGAAGCGCATCACGCGCGAGGTCGACTGGGCGTACGAAGTCACCGAGATCGCGTGCCGCGAAGCGAAGCTCGAAGGCCCCGCCCTGCTGTTCGAAAACGTGCGCGGCGCTCGCTTCCCGCTCGCGGTCAACGTGCTCGCGGCACGGCGGCGCATCGAGTGGGCGATTGGCCGCACGCCGGGTTCGGTCGGTGCCGAGCTCGAAGAGATCCTGCACGCGGTGCCGCCCCGCGCACTCGCCGACCTGCTGAAGCTGCGTCCGAGCGCCGGCCGCATGCTCGCGATGCGTCCCGCGCATGTCGGGCGAGCGCCGTCGCAGGAGGGAACGCTCGGCGCGGATCTCGATCCGCTGCCGATCCTCAAGCTGTGGCCCCACGACGGCGGGCGGTTCATCACGTTCCCGCTGGTCGTCACCGAACACCCCGAAACGCACAAGCGCAATCTCGGGATCTATCGCATCCATGTCTACGACGCGAAGACCACCGGCATGCACTGGCAGATCGGAAAGGGCGGCGGCTTCCACTATCACGCCGCCGAGAAGCGCGGCGAAGGACTCGAGGTCGCCGTGCACGTGGGCGCGGATCCCGCGACGTTGCTGTCCGCGGTGTCGCCGCTGCCTGAAGGCATCGACGAGCTGGCGTTCGCCGGATTCCTGCGCGGCGCTCCCACGCGGCTCACGCGCGGGCGCACGATCGGCATGGACGTGCTCGCCGACGCCGAGTTCGTGATCGAAGGCTTCGTCCCGCCGAACCAGCGCCGGCAGGAAGGCCCGTTCGGAGATCACTTCGGACACTACTCGCACGCCGCACCCTTCCCGGTATTCCAGGTGCACACGGTCACGCATCGCCGCCGCCCTGTGTTCCAGGCGAGCATCGTCGGCAAGCCTCCGCAGGAAGACAAATTCATGGGCGAGGCGGTGCAGGAGTTCTTCGCCGGCATCCTGCGCGTGATCCATCCGGAAGTGGTCGACCTGTGGGCGTACTTCGAAGCCGGCTTCCACAATCTGCTCGTGGTCGCGGTCGAGAACCGCTTCGCGAAGGAAGGCAGGAAGACCGCACTCGGGCTCATGGGCACCGGCCAGCTCTCGCTCACCAAGGCGATCGTGCTGGTCGACGAGGACGTGAATCCGCGCGATCGCGCCGCCGTGTTCCAGGCGATCGCGCGAAACTTCGATCCGGCCGAGGACTTCATGCTGCTGGCGAATGTGCCGCTCGACACGCTCGACTTCACGAGCTACACGATGAACCTCGGCAGCAAGATGGTGATCGACGCGCAGACCAAGGATCGCAGCGTCGGGAGCGCGGGTGTAGTGCCCTCCGCTGCCGCGCGCGGCCGCGGCGCTGATGTGCCGTCGAATGTTCCCGACCCGCGCACGTTCGACGACACCGCGAAGGCGCATCGCCTCGCGTGGGGTGCGATGCTCGTCGTGCAGACCCACGGCGACGGTCGCGCGCTCGTCGAGCGGCTCATCCATCGTCCCGAGTACGCGGCCGTGAAGCTGATTGTCGCCGTGAGCCCGGACGTGCCCCTCGAAGACGACGAGCTTCTGCTGTGGGGCATCTTCACGCGCTTCGATTGCGCGCGCGACATCATCCCCGCCGCCACCGAGACGCGCGGCGCGTGGCTCACCTGTCGCGGCCCGCTCGGAATCGACGCGACGTGGAAGCAGGGTTATCCCGACCCCGTCGAGAACCTGCCCGAGGTCGTGAGCGCGGTGGAAGAGTGGTGGGCGTAGGACTTCGCTGGCGGGGCCATCCATCGTGTTTTTGCCCCCCCGGAGGGTGCTATGCTTCGTCGCGTACGGGGAAATTCTTCACTCTGCCTCACCCACCGTAGAAGCGATGAGGACACGCTTTCCCGCCTGGATGCCCTCCTGCCCCCGAGGTGCCTACGATGAAGTTCTCGGCTCGGTCCTTCTGCATGAGGGCAATCGTTGTCGCCTCGATCGCGCTCGCGTTCGTCCTGGGATCACTCTGCCCGTCGACGGCTGTGGCTGATCCGCTCTTCGCAGCACCGTTCCTCTCGTTCGACGCGGGGCGCTACCCCTTCGCCTTGGCAATCGGGGATCTGAACGGGGACGGCAAGCCGGACGTGGTGGTGGCGAACGCCGACCCCCCAAACAATTCCGGAAGTGTTTCGGTGCGGTTGGGGAACGGGGACGGCACGTTTGGGCCGATGAGGAACTACCCGATGGCGAACTACGTCTCGTCCGTGGCGATCGGAGACTTGAACGGGGATCGGAAGCCGGACCTAGCGGTGGGGACCGGAGACTCGGTCACGTTGCTACTAGGCAACGGGGACGGGACGTTCGGTCGGCCGACTGCATATTGGCAGGGGGGTGGTCCTTTCAACGTGGTGATCGGAGATCTGAACGGCGACGAGAAGCCGGATCTCGCCGTGGCGAATCCGGGCTATGGGCGAAACACGGTCTCGGTAATGCTCGGGAAGGGGGACGGGAAGTTCGGGGCGGGGAGCAACTATGTGACAGACAGCACGGCCAGCGCCGTGGCGATCGCGGATCTAGACGGAGACGGGAAGCCGGATCTGGTTGCGGCGAATCTCGGCTCCAATACGGTTTCAGTGCTGCCGGGAAACGGAGACGGGACGTTCGCGCCGAAGAGCGATTACGCGGTTGGTGTGGAACCCAACTCGGTAGCGATCGCGGATCTGAACGCCGACGGGGAGCTTGACGTGGCGGTGGCGAACGGTGGCTCCAATATCAATACGGTGTCGGTGCTACTGGGGAATGGTGACGGGACACTCGCACCCAAGAGCGACTACGCGACGGGGGGTAATCCTTTCTCCGTTGTGATCGGTGATCTGAGCGGGGATGGAAATTTGGATTTGGCGACGGCGAACCACTCTTTCAGCACCGTGTCGGTATTGCTAGGGAACGGGGATGGAACGTTTGCGCCGAAGAGCGATTACAACACGGGAAGCCAGCCCCGCTCCATGGCGATCGGTGATTTGAATGGGGACGGCAAGCCGGACCTGGCGACAGCGAATAACCTCTCTCAGACGGTGTCGTCCCTGCTGGGAAACGGGGATGGAACGTTCGGGGCGAGGAGCGATTACGCCGCGGGGGCAGACCCGCAGTCCGTGGCGATCGGGGATCTGAACGGAGACGGCAAGCAGGATCTGGCGGTGGCGAATGACGTCGTGAGGACGGTCTCGGTGCTGCTGGGAGTCGGCGACGGGACGTTCGGGCCGAAGGTTGACTACGCCACGGGGGGCTACTCCAACTCCGTAGCGATCGGTGATCTGAACGGCGATGGGAAGCCGGACCTGGCGGTCGCGAGTTCCGACAAGGTCTCGATCCTGTGGGGCAACGGCAACGGGACGTTCGGGCCGCCAAGTAACTGCGAAGCTGGGCACCAACCCACTTCCGTCGCGATCGGGGATCTGAACGGCGATGGCAAGCTGGACCTGGTCGTGACGATTTCGACCGGAACAATCTCGGTGCTGCTGGGTCACGGAGATGGGACGTTCGGGCCGAAAGCGGACTACGCGACAATGAGCTATTCGATCTCCGTGGTGATCGGGGATCTGAACGGCGACGAGAAGCCAGATCTGGCGGTGGCGAACAGGGACGCCCACACGGTCTCAGTGCTGATCGGCTACGGGGATGGGACGTTCGGTCCGACAAGGGACTACCCAACATCAGGGTCTCCAGTCTCCGTGGCAATCGGAGACCTGAACGGAGACCTGAAGCCGGACCTGATCGTTGCCAACTATTACAGCAATACGGTCAGGGTGCGGCTCGGTAATGGGGATGGAACGTTCGGGCCGGAGCGCGGCGAATATGAAACCGGGCTCGATCCTCTCTCTCTGGCCGTCGGCGACCTGAACGGTGACGGAAATTCGGACGTGGTCGTGGCGAATTCGGGATCCAACACCGTCTCTGTGTTGCGCGGGAAAGGGGATGGAACGTTTGGGCCCAAAGGCGACTACGAACATGGGACGGGGGGCTTTCCCAACTCCGTAGTGATCGGGGATCTGAACGATGACGGGAAGCCGGACCTGGCCACGACGAACGGTCTCTCCAGTACGGTCTCGGTACTGCTGAATGTCGGAAGTGAGACAACTGCACTGGTACTTTCTCTCTTCGAAGCCCGTTGGACGAGTGAAGGTGTCGAGGTGCGCTGGCAATTCGGCGTCGCGGGGCAGATCGCTGCCGCGCATCTCGAGCGGAGCGAGAGCGATACCGGTCCGTGGAACGTGGTGAACGACCAGCCTCGAGTCGAAGGCGAAACCACCATCCTGCTTGATCGAAACATCGAGTCGGGCCGCACTTACTATTATCGACTCGTGGCTTCGCCAGATGGCGACGTGGTGACATTCGGCCCGCTATCTGTCGTGACGGGTTCGGCCGTGATCGCTTTCATGCTCGGACCAGTGTCGCCGAGCCCGAGCAGGGGCTCAGTGCAGGTCGAGTTCGGCGTGCCACGGGAGACCCCGGTACGGCTCAGTGTTACTGACGTACAGGGGCGCCTCGTCGCTGTGCTCGCGGAGGGTGTGCGTCGGCCGGGACGCTACCTGGCGACATGGGACGGAAGAGGGGCGGGGGGCCGAGTGGCGGCGGGCGTGTACTTTGTCCGATACACGGCACGCGGCGTGAGCGCTGTCGGTCGTGTGGTACTCGCACGCTGATCCTTCACGTTCATGATGCACCCGTGCCACCGGGCAGCTTCTCAACACTCGACAACCCTTAGTGTCCTGTCGATTGAATGACCCGATGACCCGCAGTGGCGCCTCCACTGCGCCGCGGGTTAGCCTCCACGCCATGGACCATCCACGCCTCACCTTCTCGCTGTTCGGCGCTCCGCGCGCCCTGATCGGCATGCTGCACCTGGGTGCGCTGCCCGGCAGTCCGCGGCACCGCCAGAATCTGGACGCCATCATCGCCCGCGCGGTCGAGGAAGCCGGGATCTATCGCGACGCCGGATTCCACGCGCTCATGATCGAGAACATGCACGATCGTCCTTATCTGAAGAGTGCGGTCGGTCCCGAGACTGTCGCATCGATGGCGGTCGTCGGTTATGAAGTACGCCGCGCCGTGTCTCTGCCGCTCGGCGTGCAGGTGCTGGCGGGCGCCAATCGTGAGGCGGTCGCGGTCGCGCTCGCGTGCGGCGCGTGCTTCGTGCGCGTCGAGGGCTACGTGTTCGCGCACGTCGCCGACGAGGGCATCATCGAAAGCGACGCGGGGCCGCTGCTGCGCTATCGCGATCTACTCGATGCCGAGCACGTCAAAGTGTTCGCGGACGTGAAGAAGAAGCACTCGGCCCACGCCATCACGTCCGACGTGAGTCTCGCCGAAACCGCGCGCGCCGCCGAGTTCGCGCTGGCCGACGGGTTGATCGTGACCGGCGAATCGACCGGACGCGTGACCGATGCCGACGATGTCCGTTCGGTCGCGGCGGCGGTGCAGTTGCCGGTCTATGTCGGCTCCGGCGTCACACACGAGAATCTCGAGCGCTATCCGCACGCCGACGGGTTCATCGTCGGATCATCCGTCAAGCGCGACGGCCACTGGGCGAATGTCCTCGAAGCCGCGCGCGTGAAGGCGATCGCCGACGCGTTCGCAGCACTCCCCTCGCGCAAATGACGCCCGTCCTCGTCATCCTCGGCAATCTGCTGGTGGACGACATCGTGATGCCCGACGGGCGCACGCTGATGGGCGAGCCGGGCGGTGCGATGCTCTACGCTTCGCTCGCGGCGCGTCTGTGGGGCGCTCGCGTCGGGCTGGTTTCGATCGCGGGTTCGGACTATCCGCAGGCCGCACTCGATGCGCTCGCCGCGCGCGGCATCGACACCAGCGGCGTGACCCCGCTCGGCCGCCCGGGCGTGCGCTCGTGGCTGCTGTACGAGCCCGTGATGCGGCGCATCATCCATCGTCTCGACAGCGCTTCGCACTTCGATGTCTCGCCGGTGTTCGACGACATCCCGGCGGATTTCCTCAAGGCGCTGGCATTTCACATCGCGCCGATGCCGATCGACCGCCAGCGCGAGATCGCGGCCGGCATCGCGGCCGTGCGTCCCGATGCGTTCGTCTCGCTCGATCCGCACGAGACCGTGCGCGACGACAACCGCGCTGTGTGGGGCACGGTGCTCGATCATGTCGACGCGTTCTTTCCGAGCCACGAAGAGGTGCGGCTCGCGGAGGTCGAGGCCGATCCGCGCGGCGCGCTGGTGCACATTCCCGGCCGGCGGGTATCGATCATCGCGTACAAGTGCGGACCCGAAGGCGGCATTCTCATCGAACGCCCCACCGGACGGATCATCGAGTGGCGCGCAGGCCGTGCGCCGGTGGTCGACGCCACGGGCGCCGGCGACGGATTTGCGGGCGGCTTCGTCGCCGGCTGGCTCTCGCACGGCGACGTCGACCGCGCGATCGAGCAGGGTGTCGTGACCGCGAGCTTCGCGATCGAGGACTGGGGAGCGGGCGCGCTGATGCGCGCGACTCCGGAGAGTGTGGAAGCACGCCGCCGCGATTGGTCGGAGCTGGCCGGGCGCACCGGCGGCGTCTGAGCGGGTACCCGCCATAGCGGGTGGAAGCTCACGCAGCGATCGGAGTTCTCCGACACCTCCTGCTTTCATTGATCCGGATGCGCGACTATCCTCGCTGACCCAGGGCCGTCGCCACGACCCATCGGCCGCCCGTCACCGGAGGAGCCATGAGTACACACGTCGGACGCAACGATCCCTGTCCGTGCGGAAGCGGTCTCAAGTACAAGCAGTGCTGCGAGGGCAAGGCGATCCCGAAGATGAGGGGCCGCAACGGGTGGATCGTGGGAGCGGTGGCGGTCGCCGTCGTCGCGCTGATCGCGTGGGGCGTCATTCGATCGCAGTCCCGCCCGGTCGTGAATCGCGGCCTGGGGATGCCCCCGGCGGGCACCGGTACCACGGCCGGCTCGACGCCTCTCACGACTTCAGCGCCGACTCCGGGCGCGGTCACTCCTTCTGCCAGCGTCCCCGCGCCTCCGGGCGTCGCGGCCGAGCCGTGGGCGTACGATGCCGCCACCAACCGGCACTTCGATCCTTCGCATGGTCACTGGCACAACGGACCGCCGCCGCCGCCCCAATCGCGAGGTGCGGCGAACGCGATGCCGGCTCCCGCCACGACGCCGTCGGGTCCCGCACCTGCAGCGTGGACTTACGATCAGGCGAAGAACCAGCACTGGGATCCCGCACACCAGCACTGGCATCAGGGACCGCCGCCGGCCGGAGCGCGCTGAGCTTCGGAACATCCCGCGGCCCAAGACCGCGGTCGATCTCCTCTCGCCAGGCCGCCGGCGCTACGCTGATGCGCGCAGCGGTGCACCCTTCGCGCGTAGCGATCGCGGGTGCACCCATGCCCGGACGTTCATCGCATCCGATCGTCTGCCGGCCCCGTAGCGAGGCGGGTGGAGTACGACTTGCGCTCCCTATTTCACATTGCGGCGTTTTCGACCGCATTCGCTTTGCCCGAGCTGAATCTGAGTGGTGCGCCCGGCCCGGACCTGCCCCCGTTGCCGCGCGCATCCATGAAGTGCACACGATCGAAAGATTCATTCACCGGAGGTACAGGATGAAGAAGCTCTATGTGCTCGCGATCGGCGTGGCGCTGTTCGCGTCGGCCGCATCGACCATGATTCCGCGACTCTATGCCGCGGATCACAAGGATTCACCGGCGGTCGAACGCGACCCCGCGACCGACATCGCCGACGTCTACGCGTTCCGCCGTGCCGATAATCTGGTGATCGCGATGACCGTCCAGAATCTCACGGTCTCCGGCACCGGAACCGACCTCTTCAACCCGCGCGCGCGCTATCAGTTCTTCGTCGACAACACGAACGACAACATCCTCGCCGCCAACGCGACGGTGACCGTGACGTTCTCGGGCACCGCGCCGCAGACATTCAAAGTCGAAGGCCTGTCCTCGACGCCGATCACCGGCGTGACGAGCGGCTTCAGCAACGCCGCGAGCCCCGCGATCACCACGAGCGGAGCGATCAAGGTGTTCGCCGGCCCGCGTGACGATCCGTTCTTCTTCGACCTCGCGGGCTTCCGTGAGTTCCTGGCCGGCACCTACACGCCCGCCGCCGGCCTGCGCAGCGCGACCGGTGGAGTGCCGCGCAATGCATTCGCGGGCCTCAACGCCGGCGCCATCGTCATCGAACTGCCGATCACGGCCCTCACCGGCCAGGCGAACGCGAACACCGGAACCATTCGCGCCTGGGGCGCGACCTCGGTCAACTGACACTTACGAATCTCTCGGGAAGGCGCGGCTGCGCCACCCGACTTTGAAAGGAATACCGTGAAGCTCAAATCTCGATATCTGGTACTGGCGGCGCTAGGGGCACTCGCCCTCGGCGGTTGCTCGGAAGACAACAAGGTCACCGGTACGACGAGCAGCTACACACAGGTGGATCGCATGGCGATCCCGGCCTTCAACACCGCACTCATTCCCGCGGCGAACAAGGAAGCCTTCAACCGCGCGAGCCCGACCGGAGACGTGGCGAACTATCGCGCCTTCGTCGTCGCCTCGATCACCGGCCTGCGGGCGAATGTTGCGACGCGCGGAATCGGACCTGAAACGGGAAGCCTCACGCCCGATCAGCTCGCCAATATCATCGTCCCCGACGTGGTGACGATCGACTTCTCGCAGCCGGTCGCGTTTCCGAACGGCCGCGATCTGAACGACGACGTCATCGACGGTGTGCTGAGCCTGGTGCTCAACCGCACGGTGGGTGACGGGGTTTCTGAAGACAACAACAACCTGGGCACGTTCCCGTATCTGGGCGTTCCGAACGCGTTGCCGGTCGCCCAACGGCAGTAGTTCCGCAGCATCGCAAGAAGCCCCGGTCCCGGGATGTCTCCGGAGCCGGGGCTTTCGCGTATCGGGCACCGTCGCCCAGGGAACTCCGGTCTTTTCAAATTCCAATGCCGGGGACTATCGTGAGCGGACGGTGGCCGCGGAGACCCGCCCGGCGCCTGCGTGATGCGCGCCGTTCGCCTGGCATGGGCAGTTGCGCCTCGAACGACCACGGTCGAAGCGGCCGGGACGCGTGATAAGACATCCCAACCGGAGCGCGGAGCACATCGCGCGTTGGAGACGCAGGTGAGAGGCTCGTTGTCCCGTCGATACGTTCGAGTCGTCGCGCAACTGATCGTAATCGCCGGATGTTCGATCAGCGCCTTCGGCTCGTTGTCGCCCGCGGGGGCGGACGACTTTTCGGCTCCTCCTCCCCGAATGCTGGAGCTGCTGCGACGCGAGCACGATCCCCGGTACCATCTGCTCGTGACGACATCCTCGACCGAAATGCATGTGAGCGTCGGTGTGATCGGGGATGAAGGGCTTCGCGAAGTGGCGCCGTTCGAATCGTCTTCCGAATTTCTTCCGGCATCGATTCCATGGGCGTCGATCGTGCGCATCGACCGGATCGAGCTCAGGCATCGGCGCGGCCGTACGTTCGGCATCATGTTGGGTGGCCTCGCGGGAGGTTTCACCGGAGCTGCACTCGGACACCTCGTCAGCTCCATTGGCGGTGGCGAACGCAGGTACGACGAGTTCGGTGCGTTCCTCGGAACCGCAGCGGGTGCGAGTACCGGCGGCTGGATCGGAGCGCGATCGAAGCTCCGGCGCCCCGTGTATCTCGCGGGTCCTTCAGAAGACGCGAACCATCAAGCTGGGAGCATGTCGCAGCCGCTCGTCGTTGATCTCGACGAAACGTCCACGCGGCTTTCGTCACGCCAAGTCGTGCGCGTGCGGGGTTCGTTTGGAGAATTCACCGGGCGCGTCTTGAACATCGCGCCGGATGGTCGTGTGCATCTCGACCGGGTCCCCGAGCTCGACTCCGACCTGCCACCTCCCTCCGGTCCCATCGAGTGGGTCGAGATCAACCGGATCGAGCGGCGGGGCTCGAGTTTGCGCCGCGGCGCCGCGGCGGGCGCGATCGTGGCGGGGACGCTCTTCGGATCGTTGGCCGCGCTCTTTGAAGGGGTGAGGACTGACGACTATTGGCGCACGGGCCGCGTGGATCGCCGGGAGAGCGGAAAAGCTTTCGCCGTGGGCGCGCTGGTCGGCGCCGCGACCGGCGCGACAATCGGCGGCTTGCTCGGGGCGCTCACTCCACGCTGGCACCGTCTCGTCGATCGTCCTTCTTCCGCATCATCTCCAACACGCTCGGCATCGCGTACATGACGAGCCCGCGCGGGCGTCCTGCGCTGCGCTTCGGGGTCAAGGAGATGACGTCGAAACGCGTCGTGTTCGAGAACGCGAAGCACGACTTCCCGCAGCGGATCCTGTACTGGCTCGGCGAGGACGGACGGCTGCACGCCCGGATCGAAGGCACGTTGCGCGGCAAGGCGGAATCGGAGGACTGGGTCTGGTCCAGGAGCAGCCTGACTCCTTGAAGCGCGCAGCACGCTGGTGACGAAACCCCGACGCGCGTAACGTTATTCGATGCTCCTCGCGGATCTCGTCGCCACTTCGAATCGCATCAAGGGCACCCGTTCGCGGCTCGAGAAAATCGACCTGCTCGCCCAACTCCTGCGCCGCCTCGAATCGTCTGAAGTGGCGATCGGTGTCGCGTTCCTTTCCGGGCATCCGCGGCAGGGGCGGATCGGGATCGGTGGCTCGGTCATTCGCGATCTCCTGGCACCGCAGCCCGCGAAGGAACCCTCGTTGTTCGACGCGCTTCCTGACGCGGCCGCGAGTGCCTCAGATGCTCTGCAGTTGGCCGATGTCGATCGGGCGTTCGAACGCATCACCACGCTCTCGGGTACGGGAGCCGCCGCCGAGCGCAAGCGCGTGCTGCGCGAATTGTTCGTACGGGCCGACGAAGAGTCGCGCGATTTCCTCGTGCGGCTCCTGCTCGGCGAGATCCGCCAGGGGGCGCTCGCGGGCATCATGGCGGACGCCGTCGCGCGCGCGGGCGATGTGCCGCTCGGAGAGATTCGCCGCGCCGCGATGCTGTCGGGTGATCTCGAGGCGGTGGCGATCGCGGTACTCGCGGCAGGCCGTGCGGGCCTCGAGTCGTTCCGCATCACGATGTTCCGCCCGGTGCAGCCGATGCTCGCGCAGCCCGCGACCGGCATCGCGGATGCGCTCGAGCGTCTCGGCACCGCGGCATTCGAGCACAAGCTCGACGGCGCGCGCGTGCAGATCCATATTGCCGGGGATGACGTGCGTTTCTATTCGCGCCAGCTCAACGAAGTCACCGCCTCGGTGCCCGATGTCGCGCGCGTGGTGCGCTCGCTCGGTCTCGCTGAAGCGATCGTCGATGGCGAAGTCGTGGCGATGGACACCGACGGACATCCGCATCCGTTCCCGGTCACGATGCGGCGCTTCGGTCGCACGCTCGAAGTCGCGCGCATGATCGACGAACTTCCGCTCGCACTCACGCTGTTCGACGTGCTGCGGCACGACGGGACCGATTTGATCGACGCACCGGCGCGCGAGCGCTGGGCGATCCTGCGCCGCATCGCACCTGCGTTTGCCGTGGCGCAATACATCACGAACGATCCGGGCGAGGCGAGCGCGTTCTATGACGAGGCACTGCGCCGCGGACACGAGGGTTTGATGGCGAAGTCACCCGATGCGCCGTACGAAGCGGGCGGGCGCGGCTTCGCGTGGTTGAAGATCAAGGCCGTCCACACGCTCGACCTGGTGGTGCTCGCCGCCGAGTGGGGCAGCGGGCGGCGCAAAGGCTGGCTGAGCAATCTGCATCTCGGCGCGCGCGATCCTGCGAGCGGCGAATTCGTGATGCTCGGCAAGACGTTCAAAGGAATGACCGACGAAATGCTGGCGTGGCAGACGGAGGAATTCCAGCGCCTCGCGGTGCGCACCGAAGGCCACATCGTGCACGTGAGACCGGAACGCGTCGTCGAGATCGCGTTCAACGATGTCCAGGAAAGCCCGCGCTATCCCGGCGGCATGGCGCTGCGGCTCGCGCGCCTGAAGGCGTACCGGCCCGACAAACGCGCGGAGGACGCCGACACGGTCGATACCGTGCGGGAGATCCTGCGCACCGGACGAAGACCGTGAGGATCGCGGACGCCGATCAGCGCTTCTCGAAACCGTAGACGCCGAAGCCGAGCGTGGCGCGTCCCCACTCCAGATAGGCCGCGCGCCACGGACGGATGCGCGCGATCATCGCGTCGCGATCGGGGTCGTCGGGGTGCTCGGCGGCGAATCGCTCGAGGGTCTCGGCATACAGATCTTCGTAGGCGTCCCACTCGGTCTCGCTGCTCTCCAAGTCGAAGCGCCGCGTGAGGCCGCGCGCGACGCCGAGCGCGACGTTGCCTTCGTGCGTCGTGAATTCGTCCTCGGTTCCGCTCAGCACCGCGAGGTAGCCGGGCGCCGGTTTCTGTCGCCAATAACCTTCGCCGGCGACGACGACCCCGCCCGGGCGCACGAAGGCCGCGAGCCGGCCCAGTGCCTCGGCGTATCCGCCGAGAGCGTGCGTCGATCCCACGCACATCACCGCGTCGAACTTTCCGAGGTCGAGCGTGAGGTCCTCGATGCGCGACACGTAGAGGGCCAGGGCGCCGTCGGGGATGCGCCGGTCGGCCCGCTCGCGCGCGGCTTCGAGGAACGCCGCGTTCATGTCGACTCCGACGCCGGTTCCCGCGCACTGCTCGATTGCGCGGATCAGCATCTCGGCCTTGCCGCAGCCCACGTCGAGAATCCGCGCATGGCGCGGCAGTTCCATGCGCCGGATCATGGTGTCGACCGTCGCCGGCGAGAGCGGGCTGCAAAACAGGTGGTGGTGATGTGCGATCGTGGAATACCTTGTGCCGTCCATGCCCGCAGTGTCGCAGATGACGCGCGCGCGCGCGATGCCGGTTCCTTCCCTCAACGCCTAAGGACTTTCCGATCGTGTCCACCCCCCGCTTTCTCGTCTCCGACACCGTGGCCCGGGCGCTCGCCGAGCGCCGGCCGGTCGTGGCACTCGAGACCACGCTCGTCACGCACGGACTTCCGCAGCCGGATGGCGTGCGCGTAGCGCTCGAACTCGAGGCGGCGATCCTGGAGCGGGGAGCGGTGCCGGCGACGATCGGCGTGGTCGACGGCGCCGTGCGGGTCGGAATGACCGCCGAAGAACTCGAGCAGATGGGCGCGCGTCGCGGAGTGGCGAAGCTCAATCTCAGCAACTTCGCCGCAGAACTGGTGGGCGGATCATCGGGCTCGACGACCGTCGCGGCGACGATGTTCGCGGCCTCGCGCGTGGGGATCTCGGTGTTCGCAACCGGCGGCATCGGCGGCGTGCACCGCGGAACTTCGGGCGACGTCTCGGCCGACCTGACCGCATTCTCGCGCTATCCGGTCGCCGTGGTGTGCGCGGGAGCGAAGGCGATCCTCGATCTGCCGCGCACGGTCGAGATGCTCGAGACGCTCGGCGTGCCGGTTTTGGGTTTCGGCACGTCCGAGTTCCCCGCGTTCTATCGGCGTTCGAGCGGACTGCCCGTCGACCGTGCCTTCGATGCGATCGAAGCGCTGGCCGAGGCGGTGCGCGCCCACTTCGCGCTCGGATTCGGCACCGGGGTCGTGGTCGGAAACCCAATCCCCACCGAGCACGAGTTGCCGCGCGAGTTGTACGAGACCGCACTCGCGGCCGCGCTGCGCGATGCGTCCGAAGCCGGCGTGAGCGGCCGCGCGGTGACGCCGTTCCTGCTCGACCGCATGCGCGCGCTCACGGAGGGTTCGAGCGTGGCCACCAATCGCGCGCTGCTCGTGAACAACGCGGCGGTCGCCGCGGACCTCGCGGTCGCGATGGTCGCGGCCGCATCGGCGCGATAGGAGTTGTCCGCGATGACGACGGATCCCAGGCTTCACGATTCGATCTCGCACTACCGGCTCGTCGAACGCATCGGCCAGGGAGCGATGGGCGAGGTGTGGCTCGCCGAGGACACGCAGCTTCCGCGCAAGGTCGCGATCAAGCTGCTGCCGCGGCATCTCGCCGAGGACCGTGAGGCCTGCGACCGCCTGTTGCGCGAAGCGCAGGCCGCGGCGACCGTCGATCATCCGGGCGTGGTGACGGTCTACGCCTCGGGAGTGGTCGAGGGCAGGCCCTACATCGTGATGCAGCGCGTCGAGGGTGAAACGCTGGAGGCGCGGCTTTCGCGCGGGCCGCTCGCGATCGGCGAGGCGGTCGACATCGCGCGCGACATCGCGGATGCGCTCGCCGAGGTGCATGCGCTCGGGATCGTGCACCGCGATCTCAAACCATCGAACATCATGCTCACCCCGCGCGGCCCCAAGATCCTCGACTTCGGCATCGCGAGCATCAAGGGCACGCCGCATCTCACGAACGCCGGAGTGTCGCTCGGCACGCCTTCGGCGATGAGCCCCGAGCAGGTGCTCGGCCGGCCGCTCGACAACCGCTGCGACCTGTGGGCGCTGGGTGTGGTGCTCCATCACTCGCTGACCGGGCGGCGCCCGTTCGAAGGATCGACGGTGGCGGAGGTGCTGCGCGCCGTGCTCGATCACATGCCCGAACCGCCGAGTCGTGTGCGCGCCGAGATCGGGCACGATCTCGATTACATCGTGATGAAACTGCTGCGCAAGGATCCGGCGCACCGCTATGCGCGCGCCGAAGATGTGATCGCCGATCTCGCGACCTGCGAGCAGTGCACGGTGCCGGAAGGTTCCCGCCCAAGCGGTCCCGGGCGCCAACTGCTCGAGGACGACACGCTCGCGATCGCGGCACCCCGGCTTTCGATTCCGCGCATCGCGGTGCTGTATTTCGACGTGATGAGCGGCGACCCGCAGGATGCGTTCTTCGCGGCCGGGCTCACCGAGGATCTGATCGTGGATCTCACGCGCGTCGACGGCGTGCACGTGGCGGGACGCGCCGAGGTCATGCCGTATCGCGATCGCCCGGTGCCGCCACGCACGCTCGGACGCGAGCTGGGCGCGCAGTATGTGGTCCACGGCAGCGTGCGGCGGGCGGGCACGCGGGCGCGCATCAGCGTGCAGATGGTCCGCGCGAGCGACGGGCACGTTCTGGGCGCCGAGCGCTTCGACCGCGATCTCGACGATCTGTTCGAAGTGCAGGCCGAAGTGTCCAAACGCATCGTCGATGTTCTGCAGCTCGCGCTGCGGCCGGACGAGCGCGCGATGCTCGATCGCGTTCCGACCCGCAGCCGCGAGGCGTACGAAGAATATCTGCGCGCCCGGCAGATGCTCGACACGCAGGGCCGCGAAAACAATTTCCTCGCGGAGGAGTTGCTGAAGAGGGCGCTCGCGCGCGATGAATCGTTCGCGCTCGCACACGCCGCACTCGCCGAGACCTACATGCGCCGGGCGCTCGCGTGGTGGGGCGGTATCGAACTCGCGGACCGCGCGCTGCCGCATGTCGAACGGGCGCTCGCTCTCGAGCCCGACCTGCTCGAGGGCCATTTGGCTCGCGCGATGATCTACCGGATGCGGGGCGAGTACGACCCCCTGCTCACGGCGATCGACAGGATCCTGGCGCTCGATCCGAATCACGGTGAAGCGCTCGAATGGTCGGGCTGGAGCTATCTGGGAATCGGACAGCCCGAAAAGGCGCTGCCGATTCTCGAGCGCCTCAGCACCATCCACCCGGACCGCTACATGGGTGCGGCGTTCCTCGGCGCCTGCTACGAATTGCTCGGACGCGCGGACGACGCAAAACGCGCCTACGATCTGGCGCGCGAGAGCTGTGTCGACATCCTGCGCCGCCACCCGGAGCACGTGCACGCCCGCGCGATTCTGGGCACGCTGCTCGCCCAGCACGGCGATCCTGCCGAGGGCATCGCCCAGGCCGAGCGCGCCGTGGAGATCTCGCCGGGCGACGGCCGCCTGCACTACAACCTAGCCTGCGTCTACGCGCGCGTGGGACGGAGCGACGACGCGATCGCGCAGCTCAAGGAGGCGACGCGCAACGTGCCGGGTTTCGTCGCCGACTGGCCGCGGCACGACCCCGACCTCCAGAACCTGCACGACCATCCCGAGTTCATCCGCATGTTCGGCCGCGCGCCGGAATCCACGTGAATCCGCTCCGTGCCGCGGCATTGCTCGCCGCCGATCCCGCCACGTTCGTGCGCAAGTCGCTCGCCCGCGTCTCCGGAGCGCTCGGAGTTCCCGCCGGGAGCCGCACGTTGCGCCTCGGCGACGTGCGCTTCGAATGCGATCTCGCGCTCGACCCGCGCGTGCGCGACATGTACTTCAGCGCCTACGAGCCTGAAGAGGTCGCGTTCTTGCGGCGCGTTCTGCGCCCGGGAGACGTGTGCGTGGACGCGGGTGCGAACATCGGTTACTTCACCGCGGTCATGGCGTCACGCGTCGGTCCCTCGGGCGCGCTCCATGCTTTCGAGCCGGTTCCCGAATATCACGCGCGCCTCACGGCGCTGCGCGATGCGAACCCCGGGCATCACATCCACGCGATCAACGATGCGCTCGGAGCCGCGGAGGGCACGGCGAACATCCGCGTCACGCGCGACCGGAACATCGGATGGAACACGATGGTGCCGGGCTTCATGGAGGCCGATGCCGCGCGCGCGACGCACACGGTTCGCGTGCGGAGGCTCGATGCGTATCTCGACGCTGCCGGGGTCGAGCGGGTGGCGCTCGTGAAGCTCGATGCCGAGGGCTTCGAGCTGCCGGTGCTCGAGGGGCTGAGCGGGCTTCTCGATCGGGGCGGGCGTCCGATCGTCCTGTGCGAGGTCGCCCCCGAGGCGTATCCGCTGCTCGGGCGCACGGTCGCCGAGTTGTTCCTGATGATGGCCGGCTACGGTTACGTTGCGACTCGCGTCGACGGTCGGCCGATCTCTGCCGGCGAGATCCGGGAGACGACGAACGTTGTGTTCCGGGCCCCGGCGACGGATCGATCCGCGCGTCGCTGACCCGGCGCGATCCCGGAATTCACTCCCGGCTCGTCGCTTTCAGCAGCTGACCGCGACGGACGTGCGTTCGCGCCGCGTCCGCGGTCGATCCCACGAACTCCCCCGCTGGTCGCGCGCATCCGCTGTCCAGAAACCTCCCAACCTTTCCGCGCGTAACCCGGTCTCAACACCCGCACTCGCAGACCTTAGGTTCGGAGGACTTCGCCCTCATGTTCCTGGCAACGCTGTCCCTTGCTCTGTTCGCCACCGCACCCGCCGACTCCGCCGCTCCATCCACGCCTCCGATCGAGATCCGCGCGACGCGTATCGCGGGCGCGATCGTGGTCGATGGTTCGCTCGCGGAATCCGCGTGGCAGTCGGCCGAAGTCATCTCCCGATTCTCGCAGCGCGATCCGGTCGAGGGCGGCACTCCGAGCCAGCGCACCGAGGTTCGCGTCGTGTACGACGACGACGCGCTCTACGTGGGTGCCCGCATGTTCGACACCGCTCCCGACTCGATCCTCGCACCCCTCTCGCGCCGCGACGTCTCGGTGCCCGGAGACCGCTTCACGGTCTATCTCGACCCCTATCACGATCAACGCAGCGGCTATTACTTTCAGGTCAATGCTGCGGGGACCATGATCGACGGCACGCTCCAGAACGACGACTGGAACGACGATTCGTGGGACGGCGTGTGGCAAGCGCACGCGAAGCGCGATGCCCAGGGCTGGTCGGC